>CAIOZF010000254.1 GCA_903862645.1 uncultured Gammaproteobacteria bacterium | reverse complement strand
TTCCGTCTAAGCTGACGGTGATCGAACCATCAGGGTGTTCAATGCGTAGGATCGCACCCTTGTCGTCATATTCCGGCGTATCCTGCTGCTCGTCGTCGTCTGCCACCACCACGTCCATCGGTGCAGGCTGCAAACCCGGTTCGGGTTCAGACAGCCGGATGTTCGGTGATAGGCCAGGAACGAGCGACATATGCTACCTCATGAGTGCGCCGTGTTCGGCAATAAAGCGTTCGATGGCTTCTTGCGCGGCATAATTATCAGCGATTGCTTTTACTGTATACGTCGCAGTAATTCCAGCCAAATCAGGCGACCATACTTCCACGGTGAAAGAACCGTCGCCATTGTCTTCAAGTGCCGCTTGGCATTTTAGCATGATTACACCGGATATAGAGGTTGTGGCGGTTTGCCTTGATGCTGGTTTGCTGCGTTCAACTCCGCAATACGCTCGGGGCTGCGGACAAGCAAGCCGAGGTCGCGCAGGTGACGGAGCGCCATGCTGACGGTATCGACAATGTCGTCATGTCGCCCTTTGGGGAACTGACCGACCTGGGTGATGACCATATCTGCCCAGGCAAGATCAGGCGCGTATACCATGCCTTCGGAGAACAAAGCCTGCACGCTGTAGAGGCGCGCTAGCTTGTCCTGCGCCTTCGGATCGACCAACTGAACGGCGAAGTCTTCGTGGCCATACATGCGGCGCATCTCCTGCGACACACTGATGCCAGACGCCTTGTTTTCGATCAGCAGCTTGTCAACCTTCAGCGTCCGGCAGGTCTTTGCTACCTTTTCCACGAGGTCATGTAATTCCAGACGTTCCTGCCAAGCCGTCATCAGCATGACCTTAGGCAGACCGTCGATGGTGCCGGTGTCTGACAATGCCTCGGCGTTTGCGCCATACCGATTGACCGTGCGGGTGGCGCGGGTGTCGGTTGATCCATACCATACGCCCCAGACCGTCAGGGCGCTGAAGTCATTCTCTTGCTTCGTGGTGTATGCGGTGTCCAGGCTGGCGATGATGAAATCGAACGGCGGGAAAGCTTCGTCAGGCCAGAGGTTCCACCACTCTCGCTTGATCACGCCGCCACCAGCCGGTTCAGGGCGCTGCTGTAGCTGACCGGCGGCAGCCCATGGCCCTAGGGTCTTCTCAAGCAGCCTGACCTGCTCCTCGTCGAACCGCTCTGGCCACAACAGTTCCCCAGGCGTCTCGCGCGGGTCTTTCCATTGGATCGGAATGCCATCATCGGTCGCCCAGGCGGGCACCAGGGTGGTGTGGAATGACCGGTCTGGTTCGTATCGCATCGGTAGGCAGAGGTGCTGCCAGTCGCCAACACCGCGCTCTAGGACGTGTCCGCTGATGTCCTGCTCCGACAGGCGCTGCGCGATGACGATGCGGCAACCGAAACCGGGCTTCGAATTGTTCAGACGATTATACCACGCCATGTCCCACCACTCGATGGTAGACTTGATAATGGCTTCGCTGTTCGCCTCGGCGCTGTTATTCAAGTCGTCGCCGATCAGGTAATTGCCGCCGAGGCCGGTCGTGGCACCGCCGACAGATACCGTATTGCGGATGCCGTTCCGATCATTTTGAAAACGCTGCTTAGTGTTGGTGTCGCCGGTCAGTTTGAACCGGTGTCCCCATCGCTTTTGATACCAATCCGATTGGATGAGCGTGCGGCACTTGACGCTATCTTGTAACGCCAGGGCCATCGCGTAGCCGGCGTGCAGGAACTGTGCGCCAGGGCCAGCCAACGGCGTCCTGGCGTTCTGCGCCCATACCCACGCCGGGAACATCACACCGCACACCGTTGACTTGCTGAAGCGTGGCGGGAT
>CAIOZF010000253.1 GCA_903862645.1 uncultured Gammaproteobacteria bacterium | reverse complement strand
CGGTAGGGGTTAGCAGGCCCATGATGATATCCAGCAGGGTGCTCTTGCCGCATCCGGTGGTGCCGATAAAGCCGACACGACTGCCTTTGACGATGGTGAGGTTAATTTTCTTTAGTATATACGGGGACTCTGGGCTGTAGCGGAACGAGAGTTGGTTGAGACCAATACTTTGCTTGAAGGGTAATGGTTCTGGAGGCGGTTGGTCAACATCATCGGGTAAGGGTTGGTCGAGCAGTTCTATGACGTTCTGCAGCACCGTTTGTCCGCCCATGATGCTTGACCATGCCTGATATGATTGCTGCAAAAGAGGCAAAAGACGCACTGAACCGATTGCAATGGCACCTAGGATGGGAATGGCTTTAGTAATTCCGTCTGTTTGCTGAACAAGCCAATAGGCCAGTATGGCAATTGCGACCATGCCCAAGGCTTCTATGGCGTACCGTGGACTGGCACTAACAAATTGATTTCTACCTTGGGCGCGGCGTAGAGGAAGATCGGCATTACGGTAGATTTGGCAATAGACAGTTTGACTGCCGTCGATGAGTACATCACGCATGCTCCCCAGTCCTTCTTGTACTGTTTTGATGACGTTATTAGATTCATGGGAGATGCGTTGGCTATCGATTAATCTCTGTTTCTGGGTCACACTTATGATAGCAAAATAAATGAGCCCAAAACTGCCAAAAATCGCCAGTGCGGTGACGAAATCAATTGTAAAGAGGGTGGTCAAGGTGACGAACAGTATGACGGTTGAGCTGGCGAGGAGCAATGTGCTACTGAGGATATTGATCGCTGTATCGACTTTAGTCGAAGTGGCGCTAATGATCTCGCTACTATTACGAGAACAATACACTGAGTAAGTCTGATACATGGTGTTGCGGTAGATCTTGAGGCTCAAGTCGGCCCCAATTGCAAAGGATAGACGAGTGCTGGCCCAAAGAAGTAATAAACGGATTATGCCTGCGAATAGTGCTGCTGCTCCAAAGGCAATCGTCAGTGGCAACAGGAGTTGTGATGGAGCAGTGACACCGAGCGCTTGGATGAGGGGTTGAGCTGCTGCGTGTTCAAAGAGTTTTTCTGGTGAGGTTAATACTGCAAGAAATGGTAGTGCTGCACCGATACTTAGGATCTCTGCGAAGGAGGCAATCACCATGAGCACCAATAGAAGTTTAAGCTGTACACGACGACGGGGCTCAAATTGATTCCAGAGGCGGCGCAATAACTGGCTAATGGGTTGGTTGATCATGGATTAATAAGATGATTATGATCAGGACGGTCATTTTTTTAGTGAAGGTTAGTGGGTCTACATCCCCACTTTTTACTAGCGCAGCATCGTATTCACTTCGGTTAGGTCATCTTCATCCAGTTCGCCTGCTTCTGCCTCGAGTCTGAGTCTCGCCATGAGAAGACTGTAATGTGCTCGAGCAAGGTCGCGCCTAGCAGAATAGAATGACTGCTGAACATTTAGTACATCAACCTCGGTCCTGACACCCACTTTTTGGCCGAGTATAGTCGAATCGAGCTGGCTTTGAATCGATGTCAGTGCTTGTTTCAGTGCCTTCACCTGAGCGATACCGCTACTGACATTAAGATACTGCTGGCTGACTTGCATTGCACTATTGCGACGAGCATTATTTAAGTTTTGTAGCACACGCTCCTGATTAGCTAGGGCTTCGCGTACTCGAGATTGAACTGCCCCCCCCTGAAATACAGGAACAGCAAACTGGAGACCGATCTCTTTAGTCGTAAT
>CAIOZF010000252.1 GCA_903862645.1 uncultured Gammaproteobacteria bacterium | reverse complement strand
TAGTCTGCAAGAGACAGTTTTTCAGAATGCTTTTGACCAGATCAATCGAGAGACGGGTGCGTTGACCTATAGAAAAGACATTCAGGAAATGAAAATAGGAGAATGGCTTTCTGTTTGTCCATCAACAGCGGGCGGGCATAACTGGCAGTCAACAGCGTACTACCCGCCGGCGAGAACCATCGTTATCCCGCTCAGTCAAAGTTGCATGGAAATGGCTCCCAGGAGCACCACTTTTGAGATTGGCTCTGGAGGAAATCAGGGCGAACGGACATGGATGGCAATGCCAGGAACAAACGGAAATTTCGGAAAGCTGTCGTCCTATAATGTGGTCAGCATGAACGAAGAGTGGTCCGTCGAGCAGCATGCGCCCTATCTCACGGCGGCAGTTACAACTGCGGGCGGGTTGGTGTTCATCGGAGATTATGATCGCTGGGTCCATGCTTACGACGTGGATAGCGGCGAAGAGCTATGGAAGACGCGGCTAGGTTCCTCTGTGATGGGATTTCCAGTTTCATTCGAAGTTGATGGTACACAGTACATCGCCATCACAACGGGTCGAGAAGGTGGAAGCCCTTGGCGTGTAGGAGACTTTCTCACTCCCGAGCTCGTAAGCCCGGAAGGCCACAATGCGGTCTACGTCTTCAAGCTCAGCAGTCGATAAGCGCTTGTTGGCGCCGAACCACGCGCTGAAACTGCTTGCCAAGGTGATACTGTCATGAGTAAAAGAGCTTTACATGCAGGCGCTGGACTTGCGGCCGTGCTATTAGTGCTTGGTTCAGGGGGGGCACATGCCGATACAGGCGCTGCGCACTTTCAGGAAAGTTTTCCAAAGCTGGTGCATTATTTGAACTTTACAGAGATTCTGCAGTTATCTGTATACGAAGAAATTGTTGCGACAAACAAATCTGACGAATTCGCAATTGGCAAAGCGCTGATGCTCGAACAGGTGACTGAGCTGCAGCAAACAGAGGAGTCGCACTATCATACTGCCGGCAACCATTTGGCAACATTGAGTCCATACCGAGTCTTCGAGAGCCGCGCAATGCCGGGAATGCTTGCGATGATTCGTCGACAGGACGGGCTGGCGGACCGGCATGAATTTTTGTCGCGCAGTGAGGCGGTCCCTGCGCAGGTCGTGGAGATACTCCAAAAGGGTGACGCATTTGTCATAAGGATTTTGGACATATATCTAGATAAGACTGTCGCCGACAAGGGCGCAGCAGTAGATGCCGCGCTTGCCCATTACCTTCAGGACAGCACCTTGTCCGTTCCAAGCAAGCCTAAATCCTCAGACTTGCTATCGAAGCACCAGTACGCCTATTCCTTCCGTGTTGGCTTTCCGCAGCTCAGTGGTTTGACGTGGGCGTCGCAATGGTTGCAACTGGCTGTTCTGGAAACAGTCATGGCTGGAAGCGAGCAGACATTGGAAAAAAACTTGAACATGGTAATCGAGTTGTATGAGAGAAAATTGGCGCCAACACACGGCACGATGCTGCAACTGCCCACAGACATTCCTACGACACCCGTGATTGCACCAACACTCTTCAATCGTCATCAGGCGGTTGCGTATGTCATCGATAATCTTGCCGCATTCGAAGTTGTTGTTGGTGACGTGCTTGCTTATCCAGATGTGGACGACCTAGATGAGGCAATCGCAGATATCGTGCAAGACTTCACGAGCAAGGAGGAAGAAATAGATGATGACATGAGATATTTGGAGTTTGTACTACGTGGGGGCATCTACAATCAAGGAGGCCCTGCCACAGGTGGTATGGAAGAGTCCGAAAGGAATCAATCAAGGGCCGCAACTGGTGCCGGCCACAGCGCGCCAACGTACACAATGTTCTGATATGATTAGGCGTCAGATATAGATTTAGGCTGGAGGGGAATGAAAGATACTCAGGC
>CAIOZF010000251.1 GCA_903862645.1 uncultured Gammaproteobacteria bacterium | reverse complement strand
CAGCAAATCATTGAGAAGCGCACGCATGCCATTCTGGACGGCCATGGCCTGCGCTATACGCTGCACTGGCAATTGTCCGGGAGTCCTTTCCTGACGGAGAAGGGAGCGCTGATCGACGTCGCCGCAGACAGCATCCGCCTCGTCAACGGCGTGCAGACCGCGACCTCGACCTCGGGTGGAACCTCAGATGGACGCTTCATTGCACCCACCGGGGCTCAACTCATCGAACTGGGACCATGCAACGCGACCATCCATAAGGTCAATGAACAGGTGAGGATCGCCGATCTCGACGAGCTTTCACAGATCTACGAACAGATCCTGAACAAACTGTTGAACTGAAAAAGAGGGAAAACCGCATCACACAAGCGATGTATTTTGTGTCAGATAGATATCAAAACGACTGGATTTACCACTTAGCTGAAACGAAGGCTTGAGTTCCTCCAGGAATCCGGCATGCAAGGATCGCTTTACTACGACGCGCCGCCGGGCCAATGGCAGGGTGTCACGCAACAGTGAAGCCGAGGGAACATCGTCCTGCAACAGGCGCTGCAACAGGAACATGTTTTTCTTGACCTTGGCACTCTTGCGACGCTCGGGAAACATCGGGTCAAGATAGATCACGTCAGGCAACGCGTCCAGATTGGACGACGCCAATAAACCACTATCTCCGAGATGCAGCGTCATTCTTCTCGCTGTCTCCACAACCCGGGCATCCTGGCTGGCAGCACCACGACGAAGTCCGTCCTGTAATAACGCATGGAGAATTGTCGAGCGCTCGAACAGATCGACCCGATGCCCTGCGGCAGCAATGACAAACGCATCCAAACCCCATCCTGCGGTCGCATCAACCACTCGTAACCTTTCACTATGCCGTGCGCCAATGGCCTTCAAAATCGCTTCAGGCTGCGTTGCATGACGTTGACGGTAGGTCAGCGTCCCGTCCTCGAAGTCGACACATAGCGGGCTTGCGGCTCGATCTTCGCCTTGCTGCAGGGAGAGGCAGCCATCTTGATAAAACAGCAAAAAGTGAGAGCCACTGTCAGAGTGGGTAATCGGACCCCATGGCAGCGAGAGGCGTGCGGCAAGCTCAAGCGTGGTCTCCGGAGCCTGGTCGGCACCAACAGGAGCAACCACATAAACACTGGAGGAACTCACTGCCCTGCTGCCTCACCAGTCGTTTCGCGCATCTTAGGCCGTCCTGGAAAAGTAGATTGCGAACAATCCCAGTCCCAGCACAATGCGATAGATAACAAAAGGCACCAGTCCGATTCTTGAAATCAAACTGATGAAATAATGGATACAAGTAAAGGACACGATTGCGGAGACCGCGATGGCGTAGAACAATATAGTCCACTGCCCGGACGTGCCCGACTGAATCATTTCCAACCCTTTGAAAAGTCCGCTGGCAACGATGATAGGGATCGCCAGCAGAAAGGAGAACTTCGCTGCCGCTTTCCGATCAAGCCCACAGAACAATCCCGCAGTCAGAGTAATCCCCGAGCGCGAGGTGCCAGGAATCAACGCCACCAGCTGTGCAAGGCCGATGATCACTGCGGACTTGAGTGACATCTTCTCCATCGGCTGGCGAACGCCTTGATACCTGTCGGCATAGTAGAGGAATACGCCAAAAAAGATCGAGGTAAAACCAATCAGGAGCATAGATCGCGAATATTGCTCCACAACATCATTCAGCAACAACCCACCAATACCTGCAGGAATAGTCGCCAGAACAATAAACCACGCCAACCGCCCGTTGCTATCGGTGCCTCTGCCTGCACAAGAACGAATCCACCCCCTAAACAGAGCAGCAATATCACGACGCAGATAAGAAACCACAGCGATCAGACTGCCGACATGCACAGCCACATCAAACACCAGCCCCTGATCGGGCCATCCAAACAGCTCTTTGGGAAGAATCAAGTGCGCGGAGCTGGACACTGGAAGAAATTCGGTAACGCCCTGTAGGATTGCCAAAAAGGTGATCTTGAAAATATCGAGTTCCATGCTACTCCAGGTAGTCCATCTGTTCTTTTAGATAAACAGGTAATGCAAATTCAGGTGCACTGCCTCCCTCTTGCTGCCATTTCAGATCGGCCAGCTCGCTCAACATCGCGGCATCGGTAACGATAGTAGCCTCATTGCAACCATTGAACGAGAATCTGCCACCTGCACCTAATTCATCGACATAGCACCAACCGTCGCCGACACCGAACCATGCGATATTATTGTCAATGCCTGAGAAATGTTGATCCAGTGGTGCACCAACTATTTCTCGCCCCTGCAAGATCGCTCGCCGATCTCGAATACAGTAGGCACCACTGTAGACCTCGTCATCGCGGGCGCGCATGCATACCAGCAAATTGCTTTTGCCATAAAGTCGATGAGCCTTCATCGCGATTATTTCCAATGCCGACACACCTACCACCGGGACACCCGATCCAAACGCTAATCCTTGCGCGACGCCGGCGCCGATTCGCAATCCGGTAAATGACCCAGGCCCGCTGACAATGGCGATCACGTCCAATGCAGTGAGCTGCTGGTTTTGTTCCGCAAGGAGCTCAGCAATCATGGGAAGTAAACGTCGGGCATGCTGTCGTTCCTGATCGCTGACTCTCAGCGTTATCCGGGAATCAATACTGAGAGCAGCTGAGCAAAGAGCATTTGAGGTATCGATTGCGAGAATTTTGGACATGACTGGATTATACCGAAAGAAATAAAAAATCCCCCGAAGAGTTAAGTCTCTGGAGGATTTTTATGTGGCTACTACAAACCGAATTACGCAAACCTTTGCCGAATATCGGACTCGACATCCGGCATAGGCTTATCCCTGCGCTGGAGCAGATGTGGCTGTAGCAGCGGCAGGAGCAGCCGGTTTTGCAGCAGGCTTCGCTGCGGCTTTCGGAGCGGGTTTTTTTGTTGCTGGCTTCACTGCAACTTTTGGAGCAGCTTTTTTTGCTGCCGGCTTCACTGCAGCTTTTGGGGCAGCTTTTCTTGCTGCCGGCTTCACTGCAACTTTTGCAGCTGCTTTCGACGCTGGCGCCTTTGCTTTTGCTGGGGCTTTGAGCTTGGCAGATTTAACGGGCGCTTTAGCTTTGGCAGGAGCCTTAGTTTTCACTGCAGCTTTTTTTGAAGCTTTTGGCTTTACTGCAGCCTTGATTTTGCTCACTGCAGTGGCAACGGTTTTCTTCACAGTGCTGGCAATTTTCGTGGAGGCAGCTTTCGCTTTAGAGGGAGCCTTCTTTGCAGCGGACTTGGCTTTCAACAACGCTTTGCGAGCAAGCATCTTCTCTTTGGCCGCCAAATTATTGGCGGCAGCTTTCGCTTTAGCCAAGGTTCGTTTGGAAAGCAGACGCTCTTTTGCAATACGCTTCTTGTTGGCAGCCTTCGCCTTGATGGCAGCTTTCTGTGCAGCAGCTTTTGCTTTTACTGCAGCCTTCTTCGCGGCTATCTTGCGCTTGAGATCTTCCTTCTTGGTCCGTGCAGCTTCCTGGGCGGAGTCAGATTTGGCGCGTTTTTTCTTCCACTGATCGGCAAATGCCTTCACGGCTTTCGCCATGTCAGCTTCAGCTTTCGCAGCCAGTTCGGTTTTTCTTGCATCAGACGCTTTCTTTCTTGCTTCAGCCGCAGCTTTTGCGCCGGAAGCTTCTTGAGCGGACTTAACACTGGATTGTGCGGACTTGAGTCTAGCGTTCAGTTCGCGGACTGTGGAAGCGATTTTATCCGCAGCTGACTTAGCTTTTTCAGCGGCTTTCTTGTTAGCAGCGGAAACGTTTTTTGCAGCTTTGGCTTTAGCGGCGTTCGCTTTGCCTTGAGCTGTAGCAAGTGCCTTAGTCTGCGCGGCTGATTCTTTTTGCAGTTTTGCTAAAGATGCCTCTACTTTTGCAAGAGCAGCATCACCGGTTTTTTTTATTGCCGTTTTAGCAGGCGCCTTCTTTGTCGCTTTAACTTTAGCCATACTGTTATCTCTCCTGGAATGTGGAACAAAACCCTCTTAATTTCTTCAACACGGGCGCACCCACGTTTGATCCTCACCTTAGCATAAAAAATATCTGCCATACAGCAATGCCTAGAAAATTCCTTGTAAAATCAACTTATATTCATTTTTTTTTGAAAAAAACCGCTTCTCGATTCAAAGACGGCATTTAGAGACAAAAAATAGATCACATCAGAGATATTAAGAGGAGGTGAATGCGTAGACTTTTTCGGGAGTGATAGAACGCGCCATCAACCTTCAGATCGCATGTGAAATATTTCGACAGGAAGATAGCGCCAGGAAGAGGAATCTGGCGATGCGCACAACTACGCACGCATAGCCGGCAAATTTCAGAAATTGGACAAAAGATTGGAAATATTCTCACGAACAGTGTCGACATCATCGAGGCCATTCAATTTTACGACTTTCACGGCCTGACCGGTGCCCTGAAGCTTCTGATAGAAATCGACCAGCGGACGCGTCTGGGCATGATAGACCTGCAAGCGCTTGCGAATCGTTTCTTCTTTGTCGTCTTCTCTTTGTACCAGGAGTTCCCCGGTCACATCGTCCACACCAGATTTTTGGGGTGGATTGAAAATAACATGATAAACACGACCGGAATCCAGATGTACGCGACGACCACTCAGGCGCTTTACAATATCTTCATCCTCCACATCGATCTCGACGACCACATCAATCGCAATACGTGCATCTTCCATTGCCTGTGCCTGCGGGATCGTCCGAGGAAAACCATCAAGCAGAAATCCTTTGACGCAGTCAGGCTGGGTTATGCGCTCTTTCACAAGGCCAATAATAATGTCGTCAGTCACCAAACCACCACTTGCCATCACCTCTTTTGCCATGAGCCCCAAGGGGGAACCCGCTTTGACTGCTGCTCGCAGCATGTCTCCAGTGGAAATTTGTGGCACCCCAAATCTGGAGGTAATGAACTGAGCCTGTGTTCCCTTTCCGGCGCCAGGCGCCCCCAATAATATCACTCGCATAACTTGCTCCTAAGTCTGTTCCGACACCTGATAGTCGAAACGATTTCTAGATTTGACTAATATTTTCTGGATTTAGTAATTTTCAGAATTCGACCGCAACCGCAATCCCAATCTCTGGGACGCCCCCCCCTCGCAACGGTTGCATCTATGACTCCAACTCATCACGTGAGAGGCATATGAAGGCGACGACCTTACACTAAACAACGACGTCAAAACAAGAACAAGGGTCAAGCTTCAGGCAGCCAATCACTATAACAACAGCAGTCGCCTATTTGACGGCAGCTCCCTCCACCGATTTAATTATTTCCCAAAGCTCATTCATTCTTTCTGGCGTTAACGATGACAACCCTTCGGCTTCATGCATCGCACGCTGTTCCAAATCCCGAAACCGTCTCTCGAACTTCCGATTACTGGCTCGCAAGGCTGCTTCCGGCACGACATTCAGATGCCGGGCCAGATTGACACAACTGAACAGCACGTCCCCTAGCTCGTCCACAATTTTGTCATGGTCGCTGACAGCGACTTCACACTCCAATTCGTCAATCTCTTCGCGAAGTTTCTCCAGAACAGGGCCATATTCTTGCCAATCAAAACCAGCGGAGCCTGCACGCTTCTGCAACTTTCCTGCTCGATCCAGCGCCGGCAAAGCAGCAGGCACATCGTCCAACAGACTAACCGGTGCGGTGCCATCTGCTTTGCTGGCACGCTCCTGATTCTTGATCTGCTCCCAGTTGATCTCCACCTGCTCGGCACTGATCCCGGAATTCATGCTGCTGCCAAAACTCTCCAACGTGCCATCGGGAAACACATGAGGATGACGACGCAGAAGCTTTTGGGTAATGGATTGCACGACATCAGCAAAGTTGAAGAGCCCTTCTTCTTTGGAGATTTGTGCGTAAAACACGATCTGAAAAAGCAGATCTCCCAACTCATCCTGCAACTGGGCACCATCTTGGCGCTCCACCGCATCAATCACCTCGTAGACTTCTTCAAGGGTGTAATTGGTCAATTTCTTTAAGGTTTGTTTTTTATCCCACTGACATCCAAGTTGCGGATGACGAAGGCTGGCCATGACAGCTAGTAGCTGATCGATCGTGAATTTTTCACTCATAATGAATAGTCCTTGTGTAGGGCTTGATTCAAGTGGGACGCTCGACACCGTCGGTCGTTCCTGCTTCAACCCTGCGCGCTTCAATGACATTGTTTAAATGGCTGATTTTTTCCAGCACTCTGGACAGAATCCTCGGAGAACTGATCTCCACCTGAAGCTGCATCCTCGCGGTGCCCGAGGGACGGTCTGAGCGGGTATTGACTTCCATCACCTCAATTTTCTCATTCGCGAGAATAGTAGTGATTTCGCGCAACAGGCCTCCTCTATCGTAGGCCAAAATATAGATATCGACGAGCACGCTCGTCCTGGGGCCGTCACCCCAACGTACATCAATCAGGTTCTCATGCCGCGTCTGCTGATGAATTCTGACCTCAGGGCAATCAAGGCGATGCACCAGCACCTGGTTCGCATCAATAACGCAACCGACGATGGCATCGCCAGACTGCGGGCTGCAACAGGCAGCCAATCGGGTCGGTAGGCGCCCTGCGCCATACACAATGCCCGCCTCAGAGCGGAGCTCTCCTAACGAAATTGGATCATCAACAAGGCAAAGGAGCTGTGACAATTCCTGAGCAGCATTGATCACCTCCTCGACAGTTATCGCGCTAACGCCAACGGCAGCATAGAGTGCCTCTTCATTTTTGCAGCCGAGCTTGCGAGCCAGCTCGCGAAAATTCGGATTGACGACTGCCAGCCTGGAAAATTCCTCTGCCAGTAATGCCTGACCATACGCCACATTCTGTTCGCGACCTTGAGTCTTGAACCATTGAATCAACTTGGCCTGCGCACGCGGCGTATTTGCGTATCCAAGCCCGGGTTTCAGCCAGTCCCGGCTGGGCGCGCTGTTGTTATCTGCCAGCACCTCGACACGATCACCAGTCTGCAAGGGATAGTTCAGCGGCACAGTCTTGCCGTTTACTTTGGCACCACAGCACTTGTTGCCAACCTCAGTATGGACATAGTAAGCAAAATCCAAAGGAGTAGCGCCTTTCATCATATCCACTACATGGCCCTCGGGGGTGAAGACATATACCCTGTACGGAGTAGTGGACTCGCTTCGCAACTGCTCGGCGAGCCCCCCGACCATACCCATCTCATCGTGCCAGGCCAGCAACTGGCGCAGCCAGGCAATCTTCTCCGTAAAGGTGTCCTTGTAGCCTGGATCTGTGATCCCTTCCTTGTAACGCCAGTGGGCGCAGACTCCGAGTTCGGCATCTTCGTCCATGGCGAAGGTGCGAATCTGTATCTCGAAAACCTTGCGATCTGGACCAATCACAGCGGTATGCAATGACTGATAGCCATTCTCCTTAGGAGTCGCTATGTAGTCATCAAATTCATTGGGTATCACTCGCCAGAGGTTATGTACAATCCCGAGCGTGGCATAACAGTCACGAATCTCCGGCACCAGAATCCGCACCGCGCGAATGTCATAGATCTGCGAGAAGTCCAGGTTCTTCGCCTGCATTTTGCGCCAAATGCTGTAGATATTTTTGGCTCGCCCGGTAACTTCTGCATCGATATTTGCCCGCGCGAGTTGCCTGCGCAACTCTTCCGTCACCTCACTGACAAAACGCTCTCTATCGACTCTTCGCTCATCCAGCAATGCAGCGATACGCTTGTAGTTCTCTGGCTGCAGATAGCGGAACGAGAGATCTTCCAGCTCCCATTTCAATTGCCCTATGCCCAGACGATGAGCCAATGGCACATAGATCTCAAACACCTCGCGTGCCACGCGCCTGCGCTTCTCTTCTGGCGCGCCCTTCACTGCACGGAGTGCGCAGGTTCTTTCCGAGAGTTTGATGAGCGCCACACGTACATCATCGATCAGTGCCAGCAGCATCTTGCGGACATTCTCTACCTGATCGTCGCTCTGCCCTAGAACGCGCTTGCGCGTCGTGTCGGTCTCGTTGATAGCCGCCATGCGCAGCACGCCTTCGACCAACTTCGCTATGCTGTCACCGAATTCAATGCGCAGGACGTCCAGACTGATACGCGATTCACGAACAGCGCGATAAAGAATTGCGGCAATCAGCGTTTCGCTATCGAGATGCAACTCTGCCAGGATCTCAGCCATTTCGAGGCCAGTGAGGTAACTACTGCTGCCAGCACTCCAGGAATTGTGGGCAGCGATAGCGGTCTGCTCGGCCTGCCAACTTAAATCACAGGCACGACGGATCTGTTCATGTCGGTCCAAGCTACGATGGGCTTGCAAACTTTCCAGCCATTTATCAAAACAGATGCTGCCATCTGCATTGAACGCGTGCTTCTCTCTTACCTGAACCATTGATCAACTCACTCGACAGACAACAAGCAACGAATGTTTACGCCAGGCTCAGCGTTTAGCCAGTACAAATTCAGCCATCGACTCTACGTGAGAAGTGTGAGGAAACATATCCATGACTCCCGCCTGCTTCAGAACGTAGCCATGCCTAACAAGCTCTGCGGCATCCCGGGCCAGGGTTGCAGGATTGCAGGAAATATAGACTATCTTTTCAGCGCGAAGTGCGGCAAGACGCGGGATTATTTCAACTGCGCCCGAACGCGGAGGATCCAGCAGTATCTTGCTGTAACAGGGCTGAGCCCAACTGGACTCATCAAAATCGACACAAAGGTTAGCCGAAAAAAAGGCAGCATTGGCAATGCCATTCGCAGCTGCGTTCTCCGCACCTCTGCGTACCATCTCGTCACTGCCTTCGACACCGACAACCCGCGCACAACGCGTCGCCACGGGCAGTGTGAAGTTTCCGAGACCACAGAACAGATCAAGCACCACATCGTTCGGCTGCAAATCCAGAAGCTGCAATGCCTGCGCGATCATTAGCCGATTGATGGCACCGTTGACCTGCGTGAAATCGCTTGGATGGAATGCCATTCGCAAGCCGAACTCGGGAAGCGTGTAATACAACCTTTCTAAGCCGTCTGCTGGCCAGACCTTGTGCACGGAATCCGGCCCCTTGGGCTGCAGATACAGATCGACTTGATGAGTCTGTGCAAAATTCAACAAAGCTGCACTATCAGCCTCGGAAAGCGCTTCCAGATGCCTCACGATGAAGGCCACCTGATAACGTTCGTTAGTCCCCTTCCCGTCATCCTGCGTCCGTCCGCTGACGGTCGATAACTCGCCGACGGCTACTTCGATTTGCGGAATAATGAGCTTGCCTTCAAAGCCTCCAAGCAGAAGCTTCAGTGGCGCTATCAACGCAGAAACGTCTTCAACCAACACCGCACAACTGTTCATCTGCGCAATAAATGAACTGTTTTTCTCACGAAATCCGACCAGCATTTCTTCTTTCTTGCTGACATAGCGAGCAGCCAATCTGGCTTTGCGTCGGTAGCCCTGAGTCTGGCTGAGCATGGCAGGCAGATGAGCATATTCTGTCAGGCCACCAATATGTTTCATCTGCTCGTGCAGCACCTGCTCTTTGAGAGCTACTTGAGCCAGTGGACTGATGTGTTGCATGGAGCAGCCGCCACATATTCCAGCGTGCGGGCAGGGAGGCACCACGCGATCAGGCGAAGGCACCAACACTTCCTGAATCTTGAGCTCATCAAACTGGCTGCGCCTGCTGGTATACACCGCCATCACGGTTTCTCCCGGCAGGGCACCGTCCACAAAAACGACCTTGCCCTCAATATAGGCGACGCCACGCCCCTCATGACTGAGTCGCTGAATACTGATTTCCACAGCATCACTGGGAAGTTTTTGGCGTTGACGTCTGGTTTTTTTCATAACTGAATCTTTTCTGATAGGGATTGATGAAATACATCGCCGAAGTCGGAAGGTCAGTCGCTCGCGACCTCTTGATCAGCCTGTAAAAAAGAGAAACGATAATTGCGTCAGGCGAATACACCTGTGGAAAGATAACGGTCACCGCGGTCACAAACAATGGCAACGATAACAGCGTTCTGCAGAACCTTGCTGAGTTCCAACGCAGCAAATACGTTGCCGCCGGAAGACACTCCACAGAAGATACCCTCTTCGCGAGCCAGTGCCTTCATCGTGAGTTCGGCATCACTCTGATCGACATCTATTATGAGGTCCACACGGGAGGAATCGAATATGGTAGGAAGGTACTCAATGGGCCAGCGCCGAATACCGGGAATTCGCGACCCCTCCTTCGGCTGCAGACCCACAATGGTCACCGCAGGATTCTGCTCCTTGAGGTAACGTGAGACTCCCATGATGGTGCCGGTTGTCCCCATCGAACTGACGAAGTGAGTGATCTGCCCGCTGGTATCCCGCCAGATTTCCGGTCCAGTATGAAGGTAGTGCGCACTTGGGTTATCAGGGTTGGCAAACTGATCTAATACCTTGCCTTTCCCTTCCCGACTCATGCTGGTGGCAAGATCACGTGCGCCTTCCATGCTCTGAGCCTCGGTTACCAGTATCAGTTGGGCACCATAGGCTGACATGGATGCACGACGCTCAGCCGACATATTATCCGGCATGATCAAAATCAATTTGTAACCCTTTACAGCACAGACCATCGCCAGCGCAATACCGGTATTACCGCTCGTGGCTTCGATCAAGGTATCACCAGGTTTGATATCCCCGCGAGCTTCGGCCTGCACTATCATGTTGTAGGCTGGACGATCTTTCACAGAGCCAGCAGGATTATTTCCCTCCAGTTTCACCAGAATCGTATTGCTGGTAACTCCGGGAAGGCGCGCGAGCCTGACAAGGGGTGTATTACCGATCTGAGATTCGATCAACGGATAATTTGTGGGCATAGGCATCTACCAATACTGGATTTTAAGGGATTTTACCCTGTATTGCCGATGCCTGAAAGCAATCCGGGTGACACAAGAAAGCAACTGCGATCACGGCAACATCTTCATTGCGATGGTTTACGCAGGAACAACTCACGACTCATCAGTGGCACCTCGCCAAGATGTGACTGTAAAGCAATGCGAGTCAGACGCCGGGCAGCATTGCTAAACGACTTTTCAGCGAGCTCGAAATCTCGTAAGGCTATGATCTCTCGCCCCGTGAATATTGCCGCATGTTGTGAGCGTAGCCCTGCAACATCAGCAACCCGCTCGAATCCAACCGCCGGATGAAAGAGATAGAAGGCGTTGAGATCAATCGGTATGCCGGAGTGACTCTCAGTCTCCAGATTGATGCCGTATCCGAGCTCATCCAAAAGACTCAGTTCGAATTGACGGAGAATTATGTTGAGATCTCTTTCACCCTGCAGGGCAATGACTGCATTCTGATACGAATTGTAGAGCTCAGATTGGCCTTCGTTAGGCAGCATCAACCTGATGAGTAACTCGTTCAAGTAAAGACCGCTGAACAGTCTGGGGCCATATAGGTTAAATGGACTGATGCTTCCCTCAACACCGCTGAGGGTTTTCAGTTCGGAACGGCCGACGATGGTCACAAGCAGAGGTTGAAAGGGTTGCAGCAGGGATCTTATCCGGGATGTGGGGCGACGCGCCCCCTTGGCGACAGCACGCAAACGACCGTGATCCAGGCAGAAGAGATCTACCAGCAGACTGGTGTTTTGATAGGGTTGGGTATGCAGGACATAGGCAGGTTGCAGGTCAATCCGGACAGCCATGATCACGACCTCGGTGTCGACTTAATTCGCTGTGGAATTTAGTCCTGATGATAACCAAGACTCTGCAATGCCCGTTCATCATCAGCCCAACCACTCTTCACTTTCACCCAAAGATTCAGCATGACTTTAGACTCGAATGCCTTCTCCATATCCAGGCGTGCTGCACTGCCAATTAATTTGAGACGGTCACCATTTCTACCAATGATGATTTGTTTTTGACTCTCCTTGTCCACGAGAATCAGCCCGTGAATGTGTACAATACCGCCTTGAATCGTGTATTTCTCGATCTCAACGGTGACTTCATATGGCAATTCATCACCGAGTTGGCGCGTGATTTTTTCGCGAATGATTTCGGCAGCCAGAAAGCGCGAGCTGCGATCAGTCACCTGATCCTCTGGAAACAGGAAAGGCCCCTTCGGCAGATACTTCAAGACACACGCTGCCACGGTATCGAGGTTATGTCCTCCGAGGACTGACAATGGAATGATGTCGGCGAATTCACGACGCCGCGCCAGACGCTCAATGTGCGGCAGTAACCTCTCTCGAGATTCCAACTGGTCACACTTATTGATCAAAAGCAGTACTGGCACTTTGATCTTGCTCAATGCCTCCAGAACCATTTCATCCTCTTCATTGAAGGTCAGTCGCTCTGTCACGAACAACACAACATCGACATCTGCGAGTGCGTTGGTTGCTGTGCTGTTCATCACGCGATTGATGGCCTTCTTCTGACTCTTGTGAATACCTGGCGTATCCACATAGATAAACTGGTTCTGCCCAACAGTCTTGATACCCACTATACGGTGACGAGTCGTCTGTGGCTTCCGCGAAGTGATACTGATTTTCTGCTCAAGCAAATGATTAAGCAGCGTCGACTTACCGACGTTCGGTCGACCGACGATGGCGATAAATCCGCAATGCTGTTCCGACTCGAGACTGTTTACATTTGTCATATTAATCTTCACGAAGTGTACATTTCACAGGAGGCGTTTTCGCTTTCCTATTCCAAAAAAAAGAGCTACTTATACACCAAGGGCTTCAATCGCTCTTGTGGCTGCCTGCTGTTCTGCCAATCGTCGATTAGCACCTTGACCAAACGTAGATTCCTGCAACAGACTGATCTGGCAGGATACCAGAAATACCTGCTCATGCTCCTCGCCGCCTATTGATACAACTTGATAGACGGGCAATGGAAGAGATTTGGATTGCAGCAGTTCCTGCAGCCGTGTCTTTGAGTCCTTGTGCACTATCTCTGCGGAACCGCTGCCGAGCAAGCTACTGTAAAAACTCAAAACAACGGCCCTGCAAACCTCTAATCCGCCATCCTGATAAACTGCACCAATAACCGCCTCCATGGCATCTGCAAGGATAGACTCACGTTTTCTACCACCGCTCTTGAGTTCGCCTGGCCCCAATACCAGCAAGTCCCCGAGTTGCAGCTGAGACGCCAATGTCGCTAGCGTCTGCTGATTGACCAGTAATGCCCTCTGCCGACTTAATAAACCTTCAGGGGCTTCTGGGAAACGGTTCGACAATTCATCGGCGATGAGAAATCCCAGAATGGCATCTCCAAGAAATTCCAGTCGCTCATTGTTCAGGCGAGCAGCACTGCGATGTGTCAGTGCCAGCTCGGCAATTGACTGATTGACAAACCGGTACGAAATACTCTTCTCGAGCTGACGAACACTGGTCATTTATTCTACGCGGTCATCGAAAGAGACCACGATGTCCACATTGGAGAACAACGGAATACGTCGCTCGTACTTGATGGATATCACCGAATTTCCGCCACTGATGGAGGTGGTGACACTGTTGATGTCAAACTGACGGACGTTATTGATTGCCAGTCCGCGCCCTACTTGTTCGCGCACTTCGGCCTGAGTCAGACTCGATGCTCGCCCGCTCTCCACCATGTCTTCGGCCATACCCTTGACGAAGTTATGATCGATATAAACAGGCAGAACTTTCAGTGTGAAGGTCAGAGCGCAGACAAGAACAATAAGAGTCATCAGCAGACCGAACTTGGAAAAACCGCGCTGACTGCCCGGCAATGTAAGAGGAATGTTCCTCATACCGATCAATCTTCCACCATGGCTATTACCGTTCATAACACCACCTGTTCTCTATGGATACTTGATCGACTGCGTCGATCCGCGTCTTGCCGAGAGGGCATTATAGTATTGTGGAAGCCGGTTACCGCGAAGCAGTCCGCGTTTCAACGAATCAGACCATTACGACTGAAGGTGGGCAGGCTCCAACCTTGTTCTTTGTGCATCCATACAGCAAATGCCTTTCCGACAATATTCGCTTCCGGAACTGTCCCCCAGACGCGACTGTCTGCACTATTATCGCGATTGTCACCCATCATGAAGTAATGCCCCTCAGGCACTACCCAGACATTTCTGCCGCTATCTCTGGCAGGGGTACTGACAATTTGCGTCTCATGTTGAACCTCACCAAGTGTTTCACTCATGAGCACACCAGATTGTTCCATACCATTGGGCATTTCAATCTGAACGCTGTCGATGACTTCCGAAACCACGAGCTCACCATTGACACTCAGTACTTTATTTTCGTAGCGAATTGTATCGCCTGGCAGCCCTACGATGCGCTTGATGAAATAGCGCTTGTCATGTGGCGGAATAAAAACCATTACCTCACCGCGTTTGGGCTCATTCACCTCAACAAACTTGGTTCCCACCACGGGCAGACGCAGGCCATAAGTATATTTATTGACCAGAATGAAGTCGCCAACTTCCAGTGTCGGAATCATCGAGCCGGATGGAATCTGAAATGGCTCTAGCAGAAAAGAACGCAGCACCAGCACGATCAGCAGGACAGGAAAAAATGATTTGGCGTATTCAACTAAAACAGGCTCCTGCTCGGCTGTCGCAATTGCCTGTTTGAGAGCATCACTTTCGACAGTCTGTGCTTTGCGCAGACGATCGGCAGAGGCCTGGCGGGTTTCAGCCAGTACGAGTCGATCATAGAGTGCAACAACCCCTGTGATCAGCACCAGAATCAGTAACACCAGCGAAAAATCAATATCCATCAACTGTCAACCTTGAGTACGGCGAGGAATGCCTCTTGGGGGACTTCGACATTGCCCACTTGCTTCATGCGTTTTTTGCCTGCCTTTTGCTTTTCCAAAAGCTTTTTCTTGCGGCTCACGTCACCACCGTAGCACTTGGCGGTCACATTTTTGCGCAGCGCCTTCACTGTTTGTCTCGCGATGATTTGTCCGCCAATGGCAGCCTGTATGGCCACATCATACATTTGTCGCGGAATCAGCTCCTTCATTTTTTCCACCAACAGACGGCCCTTGTGGTGCGCCTGATCACGGTGAACGATCAAAGCCAGCGCATCGACGCGGTCGCCGTTGATCAGCACATCCAGCCTTACCAGGTTTGCCGGTTCGAAACGAATGAAGTGGTAATCGAGAGAGGCATAGCCACGGCTGGCAGATTTCAGTTTGTCGAAGAAATCGAGTACCACTTCGTTCATCGGCAACTCATAGCGCAGAGACACCTGTCGCCCTATGAACTGCATCTCACGTTGCACGCCGCGTCTGCTAATGCACAAGTTGATGATGTTGCCGAGGTATTCATGCGGAACCAGGATGCTGGCAAGTACAATCGGTTCACGCATTTCGTCGATAGACGTGACCGCCGGCAATGCAGAAGGGCTGTCCACACGAACGGTCTTGCCGTTGGTCAACACCACCTCGTAGACCACCGTTGGAGCGGTAGTAATCAGGGACAGGTCGTATTCTCGCTCCAGTCGTTCCTGCACGATCTCCATGTGCAGCATACCCAGAAATCCACAACGGAATCCGAAACCCAATGCGTCTGAACTCTCGGGTTCGTAATACAGCGAAGCATCGTTCAAAGTAAGCTTTTCGAGCGCATCACGAAAGTTTTCGAAATCGTCCGAGGAGACGGGGAACAATCCCGCATAAACCTGCGGCTGTATCTTCTTGAATCCCTCCAAAGCATTAACATTGGGTGTTGATGCATGAGTGAGCGTATCGCCAACAGGGGCGCCCTTGATCTCCTTTATGCCGGCCACCACGAACCCTACTTCGCCCGCTCGAAGGACATCTGTCTCCAGACGTTTGGGGGTAAAGACTCCCACACCGTCTACCAGATGGGCCTTCCCGATCGACTTGGAAATAATCTTGTCGCCTTTCTTGAGAGTGCCGTGTTTTACACGCACCAAAGATACAACTCCCAGGTAATTGTCAAACCAGGAGTCGATGATCAGCGCCTGCAATGGAGCGTCAACATCTCCAACTGGAGGGGGTACCAGACGGATCAGCTCTTCCAAAACTTCGACAACGCCCATGCCTGTTTTGGCGCTGGCACACACCGCAGCTGAGGCATCAATCCCAATAATCTCTTCAATTTCCTGGCGGACTTTTTCCGGCTCAGCCTGCGGGAGGTCCATCTTGTTGAGCACCGGGATCACCTCCAGCCCTTGCTCGATTGCCGTGTAACACGTCGCCACCGATTGTGCTTCAACGCCCTGCCCGGCATCTACTACCAGCAAGGCCCCCTCACAGGCAGCTAACGACCGTGATACCTCGTATGTGAAGTCCACGTGACCAGGCGTATCAATGAAATTCAGTTGATATTTGCGCCCGTCTTTAATGCTGGTGTAGTAGAGAGTGACGCTCTGCGCCTTAATGGTAATGCCGCGCTCGCGTTCTATATCCAGAGAGTCGAGCACCTGCTCATTCATCTCGCGCTCCTCAAGGCCGCCACAAGTTTGAATGAAGCGATCCGCGAGGGTGGATTTGCCGTGGTCAATGTGTGCAATTATCGAGAAATTGCGAATACTGCTTAAATCACTCACTTGATAGGATCACAACTTGGACGAATTGATGGGGGCTGATTCTTCCGGAATCGACTGTACCGAGAGGAGACTGCAAAATCGCCTCGCAAGGCACAAGACTACCAGGCTTGAGCTGAAAATCAGGCGGCAAGTCTACAGTATTAGGTCAGGACTGTCAGTGGTAATTTGGACGCCGGAGGGACGAGGTGTCGGGATTGCGCAATCTCAGTGTTACGCAATCCTCTGCAAAATCTTGCTCATTCACATGGCAGACGCCGTTTGGGCCGAGGCAGGACTACTCCAGCTCGAGCACCAAGGTCGTCCCACGCCCTTCCCGAACGATGCGGATCGGGATAAAGCCTGCAGCTGGCAAGGCGTCAGCCACTCGGGCAAACTCACTCATGCTGGGCACTTCCTGTCTGTCGAGCTCCACGATCACGTCGCCCACCATCAGTCCGGCACTGGACGCTGGCCCTTCGACTAGCTCTTCCACACGAACACCTGAGATTCCGGCGACCTGTTGCGCCTCCTGCCCTAACTCACCGACTGAGATTCCGAGTGTATTGGCACGCGGCTCTTCCTCGGGTTCACGTAATGCTGCAGCACCAGCTCCAGGCAGACTTCCAACAACGACAGGCAAGGCGATGATGTCACCATTCCTCATGATAGTCAGTTGGGCAGTAGTGCCGGGGCGCACCTGGCCGACGTAAAACGGCAGCATCGACGAAGCTTCGATCTCACTGTCATTGAACGCGATTATGATGTCGTTATTTTGCACGCCAGCATCTTCAGCCGGACTGCCAGGCTGCACCTCATCGACAAATGCCCCGCGCGGACGCGGCATCTGGAATGCTTCGGCAAGCGCGTAATCTACATCCTTGATCAGGACTCCCAAAAGCCCGCGATTGACCGTGCCTATCTCGCGCAATTGCTCAACCACGTTGAGCGCAACATTGCTCGGAATGGCAAAGGACACCCCGTTGGATCCACCGGAGCTGCTCAAAATCTGTGAATTGATGCCAATCACTTGCCCGTCGAGATTAAACAACGGGCCCCCGGAATTGCCCTGATTGATAGCTACATCAGTCTGTATAAACGACACGTAACTGGTTTGATTGCCGGGTACTGTTCGTCCCTTGGCGCTGACAATACCGGCTGTAGCAGAGAACTCCAGACCAAATGGAGAACCGATGGCAAGCACCCATTCTCCGACGCGCACTTGCTCCGAATTACCAAATGTGACTGCCGGCAAATCGTTGGCTTCAATCTTGAGAAGCGCCATATCCGAGAGCTCATCGGTACCAATGACCTGCGCTTGAAAAACCCGTCGATCGTTCAGCGTCACGGTGATTTCATCTGCGTCAGCAACGACGTGATGATTGGTAATCAGATAACCATCCTCCGAGATGATAAACCCAGACCCGACACCACCACGTGGCCGCGCCGGCGCTTCCTCCAACTCAGGAGGCAGATCGCCATCCGGACTCAATCGGCGCAGGAGTTCTTCTATATCTTTATCGCGATCTCCAGATGCAGGTTCTGGTCGCTGCATTGTCGCAATATTGACGATCGTGGGAGCGTTTTTCTCCACCAGGTCTGCAAAGTCAGGCAAGGACGCAGCGTTAGCACCAACCGCTGAAAAACAGGCGACCAACGACAGAAGGAAGGCTGACACTCCCTTGAGGTTCGAACTACTCTGCAGATTATTCATTTCCCCGCCTATCGATCCGAAAATAACAATGTGACAAACATCCGGCACAGCTCGCCGTGCGCTGCACTAAAGTACAGCGCACAATCGCATCGAGCAAGCTTTGTATGAGACTGAGGGTGAGTGAATTTTCAAAACTTGGAAGTTGTAGGGGGCAGAAGTGTAGAGCAAGGGAATTGAAGGGGGCGTGAGCCCCCCCTAGGGCAGGAGTATTAGTTCTCTATTTGGTTGACCTGCCGAATTAACTGAGAATCCTGCAGGATATTGAATTGCGGAACACCTGCCGCCTCGTCACGATATTGTATAGACACGCTGCGGATGTAGTCATCAAGACGCTGCTGTGCCTGAGCGTCGAAGCGGCCGGCACCTTCTAGAGCCACTATCCCGTTCGAAGTATGCTCTTCGGATACTGCATTGAGCTCTTGGTCAGCCAGCGACGGCTCTGTCGCTGGATCCATCAAAATCGACTGCAGGCCAACAAAGGCAGCCAGAGCCACAGACGCAGCAATTGCCATACGACCTGCAGACTCCCACCATGCTGACTTAACCGCTACTCCGGCATCAACGGCAACGGGGGGCTGTTTCCCGGCATAAGCCGGCTCTGCAGCTATCGCCTCAAAAATCCGGTTGCAGGCTGAAGAAGACAAGGAGTGCATCTCCTCAATATGGAGTACTGACCTCGCCTCATGAAAGCGTTTCCATGTGTCCGTTAGCGACGCATTATCTGGCAATTCCCTTAGTAACCGGCGCAACTCCAGATCGTCTGTCTCATTGTCCATCAATGCCGACAAAGATTCTTCGAAGCTTTTGCTTTGACTATTATCCAAGCTCATGCACGACCTCTATTAACTGCACTTAACTCACAGTAGAAAAATGGGAGAACATCTCTGATCGGACTTTCTTCTCTCACCCTTTGACCACAGACCTTTTGCTTCGTTCACTGCGTGTTACAACAATTCTTTGATTTTTTTGTCGATCGCCTCTCTGGCCCTGAAAATGCGTGACCGGACAGTGCCGACCGGACAATCCATGATCTCTGTTATGTCTTCGTAGCTCAGACCGGAAAATTCCCGCAGAGTAAAGGCTGTCCGAAGATCCTCAGGGAGATCCTCGATGGCCTGGTTAATGACTCTATGCAAATGCTCTTTCTCAAGATTCGCATCCGGAGTATCGATGTCACGAAGTGCCGAGGTCTCTGCTGCAAGCTCCGCATCGTCCATATCAACGTCTGTCGTCGGGGGGCGCCGTCCTTTCGAGACAAGATAATTCTTGGCGGTATTGACTGCAATTCTATAGAGCCAGGTATAAAAGGCACTCTCACCACGAAACAGATCCAAGGCTCGGTAGGCCTTGATAAAAGCCTCCTGCGATACATCTTCGACCTCATGAGGATCCTTCACAAAGCGGGCAATCAAAGCAGCAACCTTGTGCTGATAGCGCAGCACTAATAAATTGAAGGCAATCTTTTCACCGTTGAGGACGCGATCCACGAGTTGCTGGTCGGTGTCATTCTTCATCTACCACCACTCCAGACCGAAGACTGGCGATTTACAAAAACGGTTACATGCTTCGTCAAGAGATAGACCACGGAGATAATCAAAGGCTCTCGCCATTCCTTCGTATAGGCGCCATCAGAAGGACAACGCATTCATTCGCGGTGGCACTCACTGCCTGTCACGCTGTAAGATAAGTCCTTCCGACCAATGTCTGTTAGGTGCAGCCCGCTCTCTCGTCACTATCATCAAGAAAGAATTACAGCCATCATGAACGCCAACAATAGCACATCTTTTTACGACTATGACATTCTGATCATCGGCAGCGGAGCGGCTGGATTGACGCTGGCATTAAAGTCTGCAGCCTTCGCCAAAGTAGCTGTCATCAGCAAGGGACAACTCAGCCAAGGGGCAACCTACTATGCTCAAGGCGGCATCGCCGCAGTGCTTGATGATGAGGACAGCATAGAGTCTCACATTGCCGACACCCTGGATGCCGGGTCAGGTCTCTGCCATATCGACATGGTCAGCCATATTGTTGAGAACAGCGGAGAATGCGTTCGCTGGCTAGTCGAACAGGGTGTCCCCTTCACCACGATAGCGCACGAAGAAGCCAAAAATGGCCCCGCACGCGAACCACTGCAGCCTGACAATCTAGCCCCATTACACCTGACTCAGGAAGGGGGACATAGCCATCGAAGAATCATTCATGCCACGGATGCTACTGGTCGCGCGGTTTTTGAAACTCTCGCCAATCGAGCGGCACATCACCCCAGCATCACGCTGTACGAAAACAGGATGGCCATCGATCTGATCACCAGGACCAAACTTGGTCTGGAGGGAGAGCAGTGTATCGGGGCATATATCTTCAATCCTCAAACGGGAGCCGTTGATGTATTCAGAGCAAAATTTGTTATTCTGGCTACTGGCGGCGCAAGCAAGGCATACCTGTTCACAACCAACCCGGATGGCGCAACAGGCGACGGGATCGCAATGGCCTGGCGTGCGGGTTGTCGCGTTGCCAACATGGAATTTAATCAATTCCACCCCACCTGCCTGTACCATCCTCACGCCAAATCATTTCTGATAACCGAGGCTCTGCGGGGTGAAGGTGCAACTCTGGAATTGGCTGATGGCAGCCGCTTCATGCAAAAATTCGATCCACGCGGAGAGTTGGCGCCTCGCGATATCGTGGCTCGAGCGATTGATCACGAAATGAAGCGTTTGGGCTGTGATTGCGTGTACCTGAACATCAGTCACAAGCCCGCAGAATTTATCAAAGAGCATTTCCCAACCATTTATTCGCGTTGCCTCAAGTACGGCATCGACATCACCAAAGAGCGTATTCCCGTCGTCCCTGCGGCGCACTATACCTGTGGTGGAGTGATGGTCGACCAGCAGGGGCACACCGATCTGCCCAACCTCTACGCAATCGGCGAAACCAGCTTTACGGGACTACACGGAGCCAATCGCATGGCAAGCAATTCCCTGCTCGAGTGCTTTGTACTCGCTTTCAGTGCCAGTGCTGATATTCGCAGTAAGATTGCTGACACCTCCATATACGAAGAGATCCCACCCTGGGACGAGAGCCTGGTCACCCGCTCCAAAGAGGAAATCATAGTCGCACATAACTGGGATGAACTGCGTCGGTTCATGTGGGCCTATGTGGGAATTGTGCGCAAAGACGAACGTCTGCAGCGAGCGCGTCGCAGAATTCAACTGCTCGAGCAGGAAACGACCGAATATTACAAACACTACATTGTCAGCAAAGACCTGCTGGAGCTACGCAATCTGGTACTGGCAGCAAGCCTTATTGTGGAAAGTGCGATTCGCCGCAAGGAAAGCCGAGGGCTACATTACACTCTCGACTATCCAGAACTTGCAGTTCATGCAGAGGACACAATTCTAATCCCCGCAAACTATATACAACTATCACTAAACGCCATGGACCCCGAATTTCATCAGTGAAATGTAATTGATGCGTCATTGAAACGCCCCCAGCGTAACAAAACAGCAAGTTGGCGGCGCGATGCCGCAGAACAGCTATCGGGAAGTAGAATCACGCAAAAACGCTCGGATCTTCGTTGGGCGTGGGCGATGTCCATCCCATCAAAAGACGTGGCACACGGTGGTTGCTCAATCTTCTGAAAATAAAGGATTTGCAGCCAAGAGGAGCAGTAGCACTCCAATTCCAATGCAACGTCAAACTTGTGGCAACCTTTATAGAGTCGAATGTTGCCATCTACGAACAGCAGAGCGTCAGCCTCTGGCGCCCTCGTCCAGCAATGCAGAAAGCTGTACAAGACCCCAATAGTCAGCCCTGCTCGCGCCAATATCGGAAGATCCGTAACCAACACACTGGATATTGCCAGCAAATGAGCAGCCAGCAGCAGCAACTGCAGGAGGCGCGAAGGCGCCAATTCAACCTTGAGAAACATCTGCTTTCCTCCCTGAAAGCCGGCTCAGCGAATGACTAAAGCCTTGACAGTACTAACCAGCGATCCCCTGCCTGATCAGCCCGACCATTCGCTGCAGCTCGGCATCCGGTGCTGGTTCACGCATTAGAAGCCAGGCAAACAAATCCTGATCCTCCTCGGACAGCAATCGCTGATAAAGTAATTGATCTGCTCCGTTCAATCCTGACAAGTGTCTTTCGACAAAGGGAAGAAGCAACAAATCAAGCTCAAGCATCCCTCTTCTGCTATGCCATGCAAGTTTCTTGTACTCAATTTCTGTTAACATGTAACAACCTGAAGTAAGCTCAATCGGTACTTCATGATATCCCAATTCGCTGATTTTATACGAGCTAGATCCATGGCAAGCATGCTGACTGACCTGAACAATTTTGATCTGATCGCCGTGAAAGGTACAGATGCCGCCACGTTTCTCCAGGGTCAGCTGACCTGCAACATCGACTCAGTCACATCAATACAAAGCGTCACTGCCGCCTATTGCGACATCAACGGACGCATCATCAGCGACATGCGCGTATTTGTAATGAACGACGTGCTCTATCTGCTATGTGCTCGCGGCATGGGCTACGCACTGAAGCGAATTCTCGACAAATACATTGTCTTTTCCAAGGCAACTATCAGTGTTGAAACCAGTCAATACCAGCGTTTGGGTGTATATGGGCAAGAGGTAAAAAGTGCGGTTATTGAGTTATTCGGAGTAGCCCCCGGCGGCCAGGGAGAGGTCATGCCAATCGAAGGTGGCATGGTCTACAGGCTGGCTGATGCAACCCCCCGCTATGAGATCCTCATTTCTGTCGATCAGGAAGAGACTTTGGCGAAACTGGAAGACTTCGGAGTCACCGATGACCTGGAGGAATGGGAACTGGCCGACGTGCGTCAAGGCATAGTCCATATCACACCTGCCATTCAAGACACATACACTCCGCAACTCCTGAACTACGACATCAATGGCTCTATTGACTTCAAAAAAGGCTGCTACACCGGACAGGAGATCGTTGCACGCATGCACTATCGTGCCGCTGCAAAGAAGCGACTTTATCGGATTGGCGTGACCGGAGTCAGAGCATCACTTGACTCCATGATCATGCACAAAAATGAGACAGTAGGCGAAATAGTCAGCGTTGCGCGTACGGAAAATGGCGATTATGAATTGCTTGCCATTTTACCCTGTGATCTAGTCGAGCAAAAAGCATCCTTAGAATTACGGAACGAAGCAGGTGAGTCGCAAGGAGACAAGCAGGGCAAGGCGACACTGAAACTGCTGACACTCCCGGACCTCGCCTGATACGTTGCATATAATTTGCAACGTCTTAAATCCGCTCCACCTATAAAGTCAGGAACTACAGGAAAGACTCGATGATCCAGGCTTGTTGCGGGCCCATTCGGGTCGCTTGGCGGCATAGCGGGAAAAACCTGGCTGTTCCGTATAGGGACGTCGCAGAACCTCATACAACTCGTGCAACAATCCATAGTCTCCTTCATAGGCTTTGTCGATACTTTCCTGAGCCAGATAATTGCGTAAAACGTAGAGCGGGTTGACAGCATTCATCTGCGCCTTCCGCGCTTCATTTTGAACGCGGTCTACACGTAAGCGCTCTGAGTAGCGCTCGCCCCAGTGGTTGAGCCTGGCGACTGTCTCAGTGTCGACTCTCTCGGGGTGGTAAAGTGCGGGCTCAATCAGTTGCGGCAACTGAGGTCCAGAGCCCGCGAGATTGAAATCAGCGAGAACACGATAGAACAACGTCATGTCTATTTCTTGCGCCTGCAGCAACTCATTCAGGTCATCCAGTAGTATTTCATCCCCCGCCTCCGCCTCAAAATTTCGCAGCCCCAGCTTCGCGGATAGCATCTCTCTTCGCTGCGTCCCATAGTAATCAGAACAATCCTTTAAGCTCTTCTCAAGAGCTGCCGCATCCTTTGTCACGACGAGAATGGCATTAGCCAGTTGCCAGAGATTCCATTGGGCAATGTCAGCCTGGCGTCCATAGCCATATCTGCGCGACTCGGCGTCCGTCGTGTTGGGCGTCCAGTCTGGATCAAAGTTGTCAACCCATCCGTATGGCCCATAGTCTATGGTCAACCCCAATACGGACATGTTGTCTGTGTTCATGACCCCATGGACAAACCCGACCCTGAACCACTGCACAACCATATCAGCGGTCAGACGACAAACCTCATCAAACCAGCGGCTATATATTTCTTCACGAGAGCAATCCGCGAACCGTTCAGCCATGAGATGAGGAAAATAATTTGAAATCGTAAAATCCAGTAACTGACGCAGCAAGTCTGCTTCGCCCCTGGCTGCACAAAGCTGGAAGTGACCAAATCTCAAGAATGAAGGTGCGACCCTGCAGACAATAGCCCCTGGTTCTTTCTCCGGATTGCCGTCGTAAAACATGTCGCGGACAACAGCATCTCCGCTTAGCACAAGGCTTAATGCTCGTGTTGTGGGAACACCAAGATGATGCATGGCTTCACTGCACAAAAACTCTCGAATCGATGAGCGCAGCACTGCCCTGCCATCCGCCCCACGTGAATAGGGTGTGGGACCCGCTCCCTTAAGCTGCAGAGCGAGCAAGCCGCCATCTTGACATCTGATTTCTCCAAGATTAATCACTCGCCCATCACCCAGCTGCCCTGCCCAATGCCCAAACTGATGCCCTCCATATCGACTTGCATAGGGCCGCATTCCGGGTATTTGCTTATTGCCAGAAAATACTTCGGCGAATTCCGGACTACTGCAAAATGACGCATTGAATCCACACCCATCAGCAAGATCAGGGGACCAAATCAAAGTAATGGGAGCCGATACAGGGGAAGGCAATACTGCGGAATGCAACGCATTATGAACCTGTCGGTTTTTATTTCCAGTCGAAATATCTGCCGGGAGCAGATCAACAAAGCGATTCTCAAAAATATTCATGCTAGTCATAACCCTTATTCAATGTCAGGATTGCTGCTGAAGCGCAGGCTAAACTATGTGCCCAATCCAACGCCCCGCCAGAAAGACACCGACCCAGAGTCCAAGCGAGCAGCCTGCACTGAAGCGCGCCGAAAATGGAGCGACTTTTCCCGCATCCCAATTCACAACGCCGCGAAACACGTAACAATGAACAGTGACAATATTGATAGCTGCCAATACCATCAACAACATCTTGATCTGCAAAGCTGGATTCACGGCATGAGTGCTGGCTCTGGTGATAAACATCGCTACCCCGGTTACACTGGCAATAGTTAGCGAAACAGCCGACCACGGAACCAGTTCGCTGCTCATGGTACTGATCGCATAACGATTTGCCGCAAAACCCAGTATCCGTAGATCCACCATAAGTATCGTACCAAGCATCAAGGTCATACTGACGACATGCAGCGACTCCATTAAAGGGAACCACCAGGTCGCTCCGATATGCTGCGCAAGTGGCAGGTACTCAAGCCACAGAAAGAACTCATTCAGCACGCGCAGTTACTCCTTATCCCGGCCAGAACAGGTATTCTGAATAAGCGATCCAGCGCCCGGCCATAACCACAACAATCCACATCAGCAACGACACGACCGCAACCCCCTTGGCAATTCCGATGTTGTTCCCCGGCTCATGGCTAAAGGGGTTTTTCGCCGACCATCGATAAAAACACACGGTAAGAATCAACACACCGATTAGCAGGATAAACTTAATCTGAAAGACGGGGTTCAGCAGGTATCGGTTGGGTCTGGCGAGAACAAACAATATACCTGAAATTATGGCGCCAATGACTCCCCACACTGTCCATGCTCGTAGGCGGACAATCATTTCATCAAGCTGCTGACTGGGTACAGCAAGACCGAGGATACGCAGATCTATGAGCACAATGGAAGCCATTATGGCGACGATACTGAGAAGATGTACCGTCTGAAGAATCGGAGGCAAACCTGGAATTGACGACAAGAGGCCTGCTGAGAACTCTCTGGCCGGGCTGTTCGCAAGCCATTCGGCAATATCTCTGAACATTTCGACCTGGCTCCGTCTGCGGTAGTTTCGATAGCAATAAAGGAAGTACCCAGAAAGACTAACTCTCAAGACCGAACATCATCCTGCCCCGCATGCACAGGCAAAGTAATATCTGGTGGGAGATGAACTACAGAGGTGTTGCGAAAGACCCAAGATGGCCTGATTGACACTTCCCCTACTGAGAGTCGTCATGACACGCAGCAGGGGAAGTCGTTGATCGTCAGCCAATCAGGGCTCGTTTGGCAAGGCTGTCTACAAGATGCAACTTGAAACCATTGTGATTCAACGGTTGGGCTCCTTGGCTGGCAAGTGTCCCCAGTGTCTGGGCAGTCGCCTCAGTGCGAGGTTGACCGCGTACAGCACTTTCCACATCCAGCAAACGTCGTGGGGTGCATTGTACGGCGCCCGCTACAAATCTGGCATCCTGAATAACACCACCTGACTCCCTCATTACAGCAGCTATGCTGACCAGGGCAAAGTCCCAAGCATTACGATCTGCTACTTTCTCAAAATAGAAGGTTGCATTGGCCCAAGTTGCCGGCAGACGCACAGACGTCAGAATCTCACCAGGACGCAAAACAGTGGTATTTCGGATATCAACATTCGGGCCGATGAAGAAGTCTTCGGCGGCTACTACTCTCTCGCCGCTTTCACTCCTGATCACCATGGACGCCTCAAGGGCAACCAGCGCCGGAGCGGTATCTGAGGGAGTAACCGCGACACAGCGGCTAGCACCGAAAATAGCATGCTCTCTGTTCATGCCCTCTGGCGTATCTGCGTAACAAAGATTACCCCCTGCTCGATAGCACGACAAGCCTCTCCGGTAGTACCAGCAGCGTACATCCTGTGCCACATTACCGGCTATAGTGCCGACATTGCGGATCTGCGGACTGGCGACCTTCTCAGCTGCCGATGCAAGTAACGAGTAACGCTCCTTGATCAGCGGATTGTTAACAAGCTCTGTCAGCGTGGTCAGTGCGCCGATCTCGATCCCATCGGCAGTTTCGCGAATCCCGCGCAAAGATTCGATACCATTGAGGTCGATCATGGCTTCGGGAACTTTCGCCCGGTCTTTCAACCAGCCATAAGTATCCTGTCCCCCTCCCAGAAGCCAGCCTCTTTCGGCCAACCTGGTCGCGAGCGCTAGAGCATCCTCTACCTGAACTGGCTGGTAGAGTTCGATATCTGGCATGACGTCATGTGATGGCATAATAACCTCAGAATGTATTTATTTTCAGTGACTTGTTGTTGTAGGTGTTTTGCGCCACGTGATCGATAATCATATCCGGCGTTACTGGAGTTCGATTGAACAAATGCCCGCCCAATGCGTCAGCAATCGCGCTCATCACTGCAGCTGCAGCACAGCCCATAGCAGGTTCACCGATACCTCTGGCGCCGATCGGAGTTTGTGGATCTGCAATATTGACAGCTGAATGCCTCATGGAGACAGGAACGTCCAGGAACGTTGGCGGTTTGCTCTGATAGAGCCCCACGTTTGCAGGGAGACCATTCTGTGGATCATAGACATGGCGTTCGAAACCCGCCATTCCCATCCCCCAAACACCTCCACCATTCATACCGTGTGATAGTCCTTTAGGATGTACGACCGTACCGCATTCCGCCACACCTAAATAATCACGGATGTCGTACTTTCCAGTATCGAGATCCAACTCAATCTCAGCAAAACCGATAGCCAATCCTGGCGCCGTACCATTCTTCTCGAGGTTATCCTTGGCGACACCAATCAATCCGCTGCCAGCGATTCTCTGCACTGCGAGAGCCGTTAGCTCATTGATATCGTCAGGATACTCAGCGCCACTGTAACGACCACCCATGGTGATTGCCCGTTGAGCTGCTTCTGCATAAGTGAGACCCTCAGTCGGCGTCGCCGTCTTGAAGACTCGCTCTTCACCAATACTGTAATCCTCAATGGTCCCACCGAGCTCAGCAGCAGCAATTTCCTTGAGTTTCGTCACCGCATCCTGAGCAGCTACCCAATTTGAGCGGGTATGAGTAAAGATTGTGTTGCTGCCGCCCTGACCGGAACTGTGAGGAAGTCCAAAATCACTGTTACCTCGAACTATCTCGCAATTATCCCATCGGCACTGCAGCACTTCGGCAGCAGCGCGTACTGTCGCTGCATACGAGTATGTACCTAGGTTACCGACGCCGGTATGCAGGTATATCTTCCCATCCGGACCAATTCTAACTATGCCATCGAAACCGTTATTACCCGCACCGTGGTAAGCCATACCGACCCCAACACCGATTACTTTGCTACCATTGCGACGGGGTTGATTAACTCTTGTGGGCCAGTCAAAAAGCTCCGAACCCATGTCGATTGCTTCACGCATGTAAGCACTAGTCACAGGGCCCTGGTTCGCCTCTACCTTGGCGTTGTTATCCGGAGCGTTCAGACGCCTGAACGCAAGTCTGTCCATTCCGAGTTGATTGGCAGCTTTATCCATGATTGGAGCAAGTACTGCGTGCATCTCGTTCTGGCCGGGACCGCGCTGCGCACCACGAGGTGTCGTGTTGGTGAACACAGAGACGCCCCGGAACCGCATTGCTGTTGGCTGATACACTACTGAGATGGCGCCCGCAGAAGAAGCTCCGCTGCCGGATCCGCTTGATCCGCCATCGTTGACGATGATCACATCGACCGCAGCCACCCTGCCATCGGGCTTGAGACCGGCTTTTATCCACCCTTGCATACCGGAACGTGCCGATCCGATAAAGAATTCCTCTTCACGAGTAATGCGCACCTGTACCGGACGATTGAGATTTCTTGACAGATATCCGCTAATCGCCATAAAGGGGTATGGTCCAATTCGTGAACCAAAGCCGCCACCGGTAGTTTCATTGATGAAACAAAGATCCTCCAATTCGATCCCCAGCATACGGGCTAACGGAGCATTAGCAGCACTTTGGCTCTGCAATGAACCGTGGAAATAGCAACGGCCATTTTCCCAGTAGGACATGCAAGTACGAGGTTCAAGAGAGTGGTGGGGATAACCCGCCGTGACGAAAGGCTCCTCAACAATCACGCTACACTCGGCAAAGGCGGCATCGAGATCACCATAAGACCACTCTGTGGTGTATTCAACATCTCCAGGATCGCTGCCATTCCGGAATGCTTCAACAGCGTCAGGTGACCACTTCAGCGACTTCAGTGCCATGCCATCAGCCGTTCGGGACATCACGTTACCTTCGGGATACGCATCCGGACCACCAGCAGTCAGGCTCGCCAAAGGATCCACAACAAATGGACGACGCTCGATATCGAGCTTGATTCTTTCTAGCGCGTTCTCGGCTATCTGTTCGGAAATTGCAACAAGAGCAAGAATTGGTTGACCCACATAGGTCAACTCATTGCTCAGCGCAGGCACCCCGGGCCGCGGCGCAGCAGGCAGATCGTCGGCGGTTAGAATGCCAACCACTCCATCCATTCTGAGAGCTTCTGTAGCATCGATATTTCGAACTATACCGCTGGGTACCGGGCTGGTAAGAAGTCTGGCAAATACCATACCTGCCTTTCGGAAGTCCTCGGCGTACCGAGCCTGCCCGGTAATTTTTCCCATCGCATCAGGAGGGGTGAAGTCTTTTCCAATATACATAAATGTCATGACAGCTGCCCCGAGGCGCGCATGACGCCATTCAAGTAGTGATCGTATGCGCCACAGCGGCACAGGTTACCGGAAAGTGCCTGGCGCGCCTGCTCACGAGTTGGTTTGGGGTTGGTTTTAAGCAAAGCGACAGTCGCGACGACCTGTCCGGGCGTACAGAAACCACACTGGGGACCGAGTTCGTCGAGGAATGCTTGCTGAACGGGATGCAACTGTCCGTCCGGGGATTGAAGCCCCTCAACGGTTGTTACAACTCGCAGCTTGACGCTATGTGTCAGGGTTGAACATGCGTAGTTAGTAACATCATCAATCAGAACCGTACACGCACCACACTCACCGCGATTGCAGCCGAGTTTAGTACCAGTCAGCTCCAGCTTGTAACGCAGGGTGTGTGCCAGCGTTTCTTGCGGCAGCACATCGACTCTGCGGGTACGTCCATTGACGTTAATCGAGATCAGGCGCTCAACTGCGGCGGCTGGTCTGGATTGGGCGTTGGCGAGGTAAAGACCTGCACCGGACATGGCAGCAGCACTGGAGTAAATCACTCCTTTAATGAAGTGCCTTCGTGTTAGTCGTGGATTCACTGACTGGATACTCCGATGTTTTTAGTTGTTGTAGGGAGATGCACAGGGGAAAGCCGTGCACGATCTTCTTATTACTGCTATGTCGATCGAAGACTACACGTTTTTGAAAAAAGGTCAATTCCGGCGGGTTGACAATCGACCGAACTTAAGTCAAGGATGTTCAAGGTGCTGGCGAGAGCGGTCCATTGTGCCTGAGCAGCAATTCCAGCACCTGCAATTCCGGGACGGGACGTGAGTAAAAGTAGCCTTGCGCCATATCACATTCCAACTCACTTAATAACCTGGCCTCCTCAATGTCCTCAACGCCTTCTGCAATCATTTTGATGTTCATATTCTGGCTAAGAGAGAGGATCGACTTTACTAGTCCGAACACAATAGGGTCTTCGCTCATTTTATGGATGAAGCTTTGATCAATCTTCAATGTATCAATCGGATACTGATGCAGATAACTCAGGGAAGAATAGCCTGTGCCAAAATCGTCAATAATCACACCGATCCCTCTTGCGCGACAATTATCGAGAGTCTCTTTCACATTCTTGGGCTGTTTTAGCAGAAGCCGTTCGGTGATTTCGATATGAATTCTGTGGGCCGGTATGGAGCTCTCTTCCAGAGTGTCATACAGATTATCCAGGAAATTTTCGTCATCAAAATCAGTCGCTGAAAGGTTGATGCTGACATATAAATCCTGCATATCCGGGCGAGCCTGATCCAATCGATTAATCATCTGACAGACTTCCCGGATGGCCCACCGGCTTGCCCCCACAATCAGCCCGCTATCTTCTGCCATTGGAATGAACATATCGGGCGGTATCAGGCCGCGTTCCGGATGCTGCCAGCGCATCAAGGCTTCGAATCCTAAAATCCGTCCGGTAGCGATCGAGAGGATTGGTTGATAATTCAATACCAATTGTTGAGTGGCGATGGCGACCTTGAATTCATTGGCCATCTTAATGGCCTCAACAACGTTAATCTGTTCCGCATATTCACGTTCTAACTCCTCAGGTGAGGGGCTATCTGCGCTGTCGGCCAATAACGTTTGGGAACGCCTCAATATATCCCTGTAGCGCATGAGAATAATTTGTGCGATCAGCCTGACGATTGGGTCAGCAGCACGCACACTTCGTGCAAAGTCATCTTTCGTAATTTCCAGCAGAGTGCAGTTTTCAAGCGACTTGATAGTAGCGCTACGTGGCTGGTTATCTACAATCGCCATCTCGCCAATGATGCTTCCAGGGCCACGGGTCCCCATGTGCAATAGCTTGCCATTAGATTTTTCGACAACAATCCCAACCCTTCCCTCTTGAATAAAATACGCGCATAACCCTGCATCTCCCTGGGTCATAATTACTTCACCGGCTTTAAAAACTTTTTCTGCCTTCAGAGTTTGCATTCCGCGCAACACCTTGATTGAAGTCTAACTGCCAAAGCACCTTGGATGAGGAAATCCAGCATCTCCGCTTACCTCGGCGTCATAAAGCATACATTTTGTCAAAGAAACAAGTGGTACGGCTCAGACTGGACAAGACCTGCATTCAGCAAAGCCGGCAATTACCACCCCTATATCTGACTGCGAAATATCGAGATGCGTCACCAGCCGAAGACGGCGCCCCGGAGTGATCTGTACTCTATAGCGCTTCAAATCTTGGGCCAGGGACTCAGGATCAGTGTTGCCGAGACTCACAAACACCATATTTGTCTGCACGGGCTCAACCTCATACCCCACAGCACTTAAACCTTCCGCCAGCATTCTTGCATTTGCGTGGTCATGCGCCAATCTGCCTATATGGTTATCCAAGGCATATAGTCCAGCTGCAGCCAATATCCCAGTCTGACGCATTCCGCCACCGGTGACCTTTCGCCATCGCCTGGCTTCTTTGACGAACTCAACACTGCCGAGCAACACCGAACCTGCTGGAGCTCCCAAACCTTTAGAAAGGCATACTGAGACAGAAGTGAAATATCGAGTAATATTTGAAGCATCCAGACCGAGAGCAACTGCAGCGTTAAAGATTCGTGCACCATCAAGATGTAACCCTAGGCCATACTTCGTAGCCAAACAGTGTGCATCCTGCAAATATGGGATCGGCAAAACCTTCCCCTGCATTGTGTTCTCGAGACAGAGCAGGCGCGTGCGAGCGAAGTGATCGTTCAACGGCTTGATGTACGCCTCAACCTTATCCAGATTGAGCCCACCAAACTCATTAAAATCCAGTGGCTGTGGCTGGATTCCACCTAGTACCGCAGCCCCACCGCCCTCATACTTATATGTGTGGGCTTGCTGGCCGACGATGTATTCGTCACCCCGACCGCAGTGAGTTAGAAGAGCCACGAGATTTGATTGCGTGCCCGTAGGCAGGAATAGTCCAGAGTCCATGCCAAGTCTTTCGGCAAGCGTCGCCTCCAGCCGCTTTACGGTAGGATCCTCACCATAAACATCATCGCCGACCTCCGCCTCGGAAATAGCGCGTCGCATTCCCGGGGTCGGTCGAGTGACAGTATCGCTTCGCAAGTCAATCCAGTGCCTTGAATCCAATCAACTATCCTCAACGTGTGAGCTAATTTTCAGCGAAGCAACGACGCCTCTCCATCAGGAGATGCAGACAGCAGGGCGCCAGCTACCTGTCGTAATTTGAGGCAATCCCCCGAGGGGTCCGTTGTAGAGATAGATCCATGCGGGCCCGAAACTGGTATTGCACTGCTCCCTCCTGAAGAGTCCGTGGTCCGGCATTTCTTCATTGCACTCTTCAAGTCTGTCTACGACCGCCAATTCCGAATCAGTCACGTCGTACACCTCAACATGAATGCCTAGGGAAGGTTCGAACTGTGCACCAGGAAAATCCCCCAAATCGTACAGCACGATGTTATGCAAGATATCCTTTCCGACACAACGGGCTCCTAAGAGAAACCCATGGTTGGATAGCCCCCGCTTGAGTGTTCCATAGACAACAAGATTCATCTGTTGAGCACCCTGTAATTTGTAATAAAAAAGCGATTTTGGCTCAAGAATTACTATACTTGCCGACGCTACCAAGCGCTTCATCTGAAGGATATTTTTGTGCGTTCAGTTTCATTTCCTAATAAACTGCTTCCAATATATTGATTCCCACTCTGTCGGCAAGTCTGACCAGATAGACTTGCACGTCAGCGATTTCGTGCATGATCGTCTGCGTTTTCTCTGCGGACAGATTTGCTGATTGCTCCTCTGTCAACCACTGAAATGTTTCCATTAACTCGGCAACCTCAACACTCAGAGCAATCATCAGATTCTTCGAACAATGAAATTTCTCCCAGTTTCTCTGTTCAGCGAGCTTGGCGACGCTCGTCCTTATATCTTCGGGACCCTTCATAACACAACGATTCCCTAACGGGACCGCAATGCCCAGCGCCGATGTGAAGACCAGACATTAGCGTATTGTAATATAAATAAAATTTGTGCTTGGCCGTACCCTGGATTAGCAGACTGGATACTCATTGAATTAGCTAATGAGGTGCATTATTCTGTCGGTCCATTTAGCTATAAAGGGAGCGTTCTTCGCCTATGTCAAACTATAATAAGAGTTTTAAATCTGCATTTATCTCCTTAACTGCAGCTATCGCAATCTTCCCTGTGCTCAGCGTCGCACAGCAGGATATGGCGCCAGTTAACGATCTGCCAAACCCCTACCAGACCATAGAAGGCTGGGCCAAAATGCCAGCCGGAAGAGCCTGGGGATCAAGCAGCGCTGTCGAAGTTGACCGCGATGGCGTCAGTATCTGGGTGGCAGAGCGATGCGGTGGCAATATAGGTCCCTGTGCTGAAGGTGTTCTGGATCCTATCATGAAGTTTGATGCCGACGGCAACATGGTAACGAGTTTCGGTAAGGGCATGATAATGTGGCCACACGGCATTCATGTTGATCCCGAAGGCAACGTGTGGGTAACCGACGGCCGCGATAACCGAGCCACCGATGGAACCGCACCAGCTGAGCTGAAAGGACACCAGGTACTCAAATTCAGTCCTGCAGGCGAATTACTGATGAGAATTGGTGAGCCTGGTGGCACACGCGCCCCTGGTTATCTGTTTCAGCCTAATGATGTTTTGGTAGCACCAAATGGTGATATATTCATTGGTGAAGGCCATTCAAATGCCCCTGGCTCAACAGCCCGAGTCTTGAAATTCAACAGCAGCGGAGAATTCATTAAAGAGTGGGGTTCGCTTGGGACAGGACCTGACCAATTCCAGCAGCCACATTCTTTGGCAATGGACTCCAAAGGAAGACTCTTTGTCGCTGACCGAGGCAACAACCGTGTCGTAATTTTCGATCAGGACGGCAACCGTCTTGACACTTGGTACCAATTTAGCCGTAACAGCGGGCTGTTTATTGATAAAAATGACATCCTATATGCTGCAGACTCTGAATCGGGCTCTGTCAACCCTGATCATATTGCATGGCTCCGGGGCATTCGAATTGGAAATGCAGCTACTGGCGAAGTGACAGCATTTATTCCCGATCCGAAGCCGGACTGCACAGGCACTTGCACAGCGGAGGGTGTAGTAGCTGACCGCAATGGCGTGATCTACGGAGCAGAAGTTGGTCCGGTAGGGGGAATTAAGCGTTACGTAAGACAATAAGTGCGATTGTTTGGATGTAAAAAGGGCGCCTCTAAGGCGCCCTTTTTGTTTTGGTCGGGACAGCAGGATTTGAACCTACGACCCCCAGTCCCCCAGACTGGTGCGCTACCAGGCTGCGCTATGCCCCGAATTTTTTTTGATATCAGTGGAAGAAAGATTCTGAAATAGATCGGAATAAATTCTTAATTTTTCATTATATCTAATAAGTTAAGCCAAGGTCTCCAGTGCATTTATCTGGGGGGGATCATCCCACCGACCTCGAAGCGGCGGCAATTCTACCCCATTTTCATAATTGTGCTATTACTTCTTCCAAATCTTTAGTTATTTCCTTTATGCCCTTAACATCCAAGGCACCCTTTTGATGATCCTCAGCACCACTCATTCGCTGTCGAGCACCACCGATCGTGAATCCTTGTTCGTAGAGTAATGATTTAATCTGCCGAATAAGGATGACGTCTTGCCTCTGGTAATAACGACGATTTCCTGTGCGCTTAACTGGCTTAAGCTGAGGAAACTCTTGTTCCCAATACCGCAGAACATGTGGCTTAACCGTACAAAGTTCACCCACCTCACCAATCGTGAAGTAACGCTTGGGAGGAATCGGGGGTAACTCGTCGTTATTGCTTGGTTCCAGCATAGCTTTCCACTCTTGCTTTCAGCTTCTGGCCCGGCCTGAAGGTAACAACGCGGCGCGCCTTGATTGGAATTTCTTCTCCAGTTTTAGGATTACGACCAGGCCTCTGCTTTTTGTCGCGCAAATCGAAATTCCCAAACCCGGATATCTTGACCTGTTCGTTGGACTCCAGCGACAAACGCACCTCTTCAAAAAACTGTTCAACCAGTTCTTTGGCCTCTCTTTTGTTCAATCCCAGCTCTTCAAAGAGCCTCTCAGCCATTTCGGCCTTGGTAAGCGCACCATCTGCCATAGTTAATTCCTTAACTTTGCATTAAATTTAGCATCTAGCCCTTTGACGCACCTATTAATTGTCTCATTTATGTCGTCTTCGCTTAGAGTGCGCGAAGCATGCTGCAAGGTCAAGCGCAAAGCAATGCTTTTTTTCGATTTCCCGATTGCATCACCTTGATATACATCGAATATTCTTAGATCGACCAGGCTATCTCCCGCATTCTCCCTGACATTGCCTAAAATTATCTCTGCAGAGACCGATTCATCGATGACTATCGCGAGATCACGATTAACCTCAGGAAATCTGGAAAGCTCCTTTATCTTTGAAATTTTAGCCTTCTGGAGGCTTTCTAAATCAATTTCAAATAGATAGACCCGGTTATTAATGTTAAGTTCTCGCTGCAGGGCAGGATCGAGCGCGCCAATTATCCCAACTGGATTCCCGTCCAACTCCAAATCTGCGCACTGGCCTCTTTGTAACGCTTGCTGCTGTGACGGCACGAAACGGAATGCAGATGGATTTTTCGAAATATCCAGCAAAGTTTCTATGTCACCTTTAACATCAAAAAAATCCAACTGTTTCTTTGACTGACACCATAGCTCAGGACTAAGAGCTCCATAAATGAGCCCACCAAGGTGCGAGGGATATTTCATTTGGTCCCCCTGCTTGATAAATACTTGTCCTGTTTCAAATATTCGCACACGCTCATGCTGTCGATTGACATTGTGCTTCAGGACACTCAGTAGCCCGGGCCACAGGCTTGTGCGCATAACAGACATATCACTGGCTATAGGATTTTGTAATGCAATTGCAGGGGGATCTGATTTCACTCTACGCATAAGATCAGGGTCTACGAAACTATAGGTCACAACTTCTTGATAGCCTAAAGAAACCAGTCTGTCCTTGAATACAGATACTTCTGATTTCAGCTCAGTTCGAGCACCAAGTCCCATTCGCGTTAAAGGCCGTGTCCTCGGTAGCTCGTTGTATCCATAGACACGGGCTATCTCTTCAATTAGATCTACATCCAGGCTGATATCAAATCGGAAAGAAGGTACTCGCACTCGAATCGACTTTTCTGAAGACTCAACCACTTCCAGTTCAAGTCTGAGGAGGATCTCTTGAATTTTAGAAGCGGGAATATCCAGTCCTATCATTCGATGAACCTTGTTAATCTTCAAATCGATGACTGGCACTTCCGGTAAATTTCCGACATTCTCAGTGATCGGCCCAGCTTTCCCGCCGACAATCTCAAGCAGCAATCCGGTCGCACGCTCCATAGCCAGCGCTTGGATATTGTAATCGACTCCACGCTCGTAGCGATGGGAGGCATCGGTATGTAAACCATAGCGACGAGCACGACCGGCAACAGCTATTGGAGAAAAATAGGCACACTCCAAGAAGACATCCCTGGTGGATGAGCCAACACCTGAATGCGCGCCGCCCATAACTCCTGCCATTGCCAACGGCCCATTATCATCCGCTATAACTAGAACATCGCCACTCAAACTAATCTCTTTTCCGTCTAACAGGGTCAGCTTTTCTCCCGGCAGTGCCAACCGAACTGAAACCCCACCTTTTAGCGCCGCAAGGTCAAAGGCATGCATAGGCTGCCCAAGCTCCAGTAACACATAATTTGTTACATCCACTACAGGATCTATACTTCGCAAGCCGCAACGGCGCAAAGTTTCCTTCATCCACAATGGGGTATCGGCTGTTGCATCGACTCCTTTTACGACACGCCCCAAGTAGCGGGGACACTGATCTGGCGCCGCATTGTGGACGTCAAAGGTGTCGCTGATTGAAGCAGGGATCACAGGAATTTCAGGTACTTCTCGAGCAAGGTTGTTGAGCGCACCGATTTCTCGCGCCAGACCTGCAATACCAAGGCAGTCACCACGATTAGGGGTCAGATCCAACTCAATACTGACATCTTCAAGGTGTAGATATTCACGAATACTTTCTCCCGGAGGGGCGTCTGAAGGTAACTCAAATAGACCATCGGCACTTTCGGCCAACCCCAGCTCCTGTGACGAACACAGCATTCCATTCGATTCAACACCACGAATCCTTGCCTGCTTGATTTTGAGGACGGAGCCATCGGTATTCGATTGCAACTCAGCCCCAAGCTGAGCAAAGGGTACTTTTAATCCGGCTCTTACATTGACTGCCCCACAAACGACTTGTACGGATGCAGTACCATCGCTGACCTCACAAACTCTAAGCTTCTCGGCATCGGGGTGCGGTTTGACCGATATAACCTCACCAACAACCACCCCACGAAATTTCCCAGCTACCGCCGCGTAACCGTCGACCTCCAAACCGGCCATGGTCAACTGATCCATCAACTGTTGTGTCGTAAGTGAGGGATTCACCCACTCGCGAATCCACTGCTCGCTGAAAATCATTTTTTATCACTCTGTTGATTGACTTGTAACGCAGAAAGTCGCAGGGACACACAGCACCGGTCGACTAGTTAAACTGTTTGAGGAATCGCAGATCATTTTCAAAGAAGAGTCGAAGATCATTCACGCCGTAGCGCAACATGGCGAGCCTCTCTACGCCCATACCGAACGCGAAACCCGTGTATTTTTCCGAGTCAATGCCCGAGAACTCAAGAACTTTAGGGTGCACCATGCCACAACCCATGACTTCCAGCCACCCGGTATGACTGCATACCCGGCAGCCTTCCCCCACACACATCACACAGGCCATATCAACCTCTGCAGATGGCTCGGTGAATGGGAAATAAGACGGGCGGAACCGTACAGCGAGATCTTTTTCGAAAAAAGCCTGAAGAAACTCCTCAATGACACCCCTTAAGTCTGCAAAACTGGCGTTTTCGTCAATCAACAGTCCTTCTACCTGATGAAACATGGGGGTGTGAGTGATGTCTGAATCACAGCGATAAACTCTGCCAGGACAAATCATCTTGAAGGGAGGCTTACCTTGTTCCATGACGCGCACCTGAACGGGTGACGTGTGTGTGCGCAGAACTGTAACAGGATCGATATAAAAGGTATCGTGCATGGCACGAGCAGGATGATGGCCCGGAATATTGAGAGCTTCAAAATTGTGGTAATCGTCCTCGATCTCAGGACCCACTGCTACAGCGTACCCAGCCGTTTCGAAAATACCCTGGATTCGCTCTATCGTCTTGGAAACGGGATGTAATCCACCCGCACTCTGACGACGTCCAGGCAAGGTTACATCCACTGATTCTGCATTGAGCTGAAGACTTAACGCCAACTCGACCAAATCCTTCTTACGAAGCTCAAGTGCGTCCTGAACCTGACGCTTGGCAACATTGATGCGCTCGCCCTCTTGTGGGCGATCTCCTGGCGGCAACTTTCCTAATCCTTTGAGCAGATCAGTAAGGCTGCCCTTTTTGCCAAGAAAATCTACTCGCAACTGCTCCAGCGACTTCTCGTCGCTGGAATCGCTAATTGCGCGCAGTGCCGCATCAACCAAGGAAACGGTATCTACCATGACTTATACTCAATCGTGAGAAAGGTAAGGCTTACGCAGCCAAACTTGCCTTAGCCTGATTGACCAGCGCTGCAAACGCTGCCTTGTCATGGACCGCCAGATCGGCCATCACGCGCCTGTCGACCTGAATATTGGCTTTCTTGAGACCGGCGATCAACTGACTGTAACTCACACCGTTAGCTCGGGATTGCGCATTGATTCTCGTGATCCAAAGAGCACGGAACACGCGCTTCTTGGTTTTGCGGTCACGATACGCATACTGACCAGCTTTGATGACAGCCTGCTTCGCAACACGATACACACGACTGCGCGCACCATAGTAGCCTTTCGCGAGCTTCATTACCTTCTTGTGACGACGTCGCGCTGTGACGCCGCGCTTAACTCGAGCCATTTTATAATCCTCTCAAAAATTAGTGTTTAGAAACGCTTCCCAAGCATACGGTCAATCAACGGCTTGTCAGATGGATGTACCAGTGACGTGCCTCGCAGTTGACGCTTACGCTTGGTGGTCATTTTGGTGAGGATGTGGCTCTTATTTGCGCTTTTGCGCTTCCAGCCGCCGGCAGTCTGCTTGAATCGCTTGGCTGCACCACGATGGGTCTTAATCTTACTCATTTTCATACTCCGCATTTGTCGTCTCTCGAATTCCGATACCGAGAAACAGCTAAGGGTTGGCTTAATGAAACCGCAGGTACAAAAAATCCACTGCTATCTGTCAACCTCAGAAAGACGCTAGTCTGTCTGGCAGTTATCCAGTGACAGCAATGGACTGATTTTTTACGGTTTGTTCTTTTTTGCAGGCGCCAGAACCATAACGATCTGGCGACCCTCCATCTTGGGTTCCTGCTCCACTGTGCCATATTCAACAAGATCTCTACCGATCCGTTGAACAAGCTCCAGCCCAAGATGCTGATGGGCAAGCTCACGACCACGGAATCTCAACGACACCTTGGCCTTGTCCCCATCGTTAAGGAAACGTATCAGGTTGCGTAGTTTTACCTGATAATCCCCTTCCTCCGTCCCTGGTCTAAACTTGATCTCTTTTACTGTTTGTTTGTGCTGCTTCTTCTTGTTGGCAACTTTTTGCTTCTTCAAGTCGAAAACATGCTTGCCATAATCCATAATCTTGCAGACAGGAGGCTCAGCCTCCGGTGCAATCATCACCAAATCCAGTTTTGCCTCGGTGGCAGCAACTCGCGCTTCGTCTATAGACACGATGCCGGCTTGATCCCCATTGGCCAAAACCAGGCGAACCTCGCTGGCATCTATATGCTCGTTAATAACGGGCTTCTTTGAACTACTCCTCATAGGCGCTAGTAAATTCTCTCCAGATTTAGTTGATAAATGATTAGATTCTAATCAGCACTCGAAAACAGACAATATTTTAACCATTCACCTGAGTGCGCCCGTATTTGGCAACCTCAGCTGATAAATGACGAGAGAATTCCTCAACGGTCATTATCCCCAGATCTTCTCCTGCCCTTGTACGCACGGAAACTGTCCCAGTCTCCACCTCCCTGTCTCCTACTACGAGCAGAAAAGGTGTCTTTTGTATAGTGTGCTCGCGGATCTTAAAACCGACCTTCTCGTTTCTCAAGTCGGCTGCCACTCTATACCCTTCATCTGACAAGGTTTTTCTAATAGCGCGGCAAAATTCAGCCTGCTTGTCCGTAATATTAAGCACCACTACTTGCTCAGAGGCCAACCACACAGGCAAAGCACCGGCATAATGTTCAATCAGCACACCGATAAAACGCTCGAAGGAACCAAGTATGGCACGATGCAGCATTACCGGCGTTTGCCTAGTACCGTCTTCCGCAACAAACTGCGCCCCCAAACGCTCGGGCATTGAAAAATCGACCTGAATGGTACCACACTGCTGAACTCGCCCCATACAATCTTTCAAGGAAAACTCAATCTTGGGGCCATAGAACGCACCCTCACCTGGCAGCAACTCCCAAGGCAATCCATGATTTTGCAGTGCTTGCTTCAGGGCAAGTTCCGACTTATCCCATAACTCATCGCTTCCTACACGCTTTTCAGGGCGAGTAGATAGGCGCAGGATTACTTCGTCGAAACCAAAATCCTTGTATACAGCAAACAATAATTTCATGAACGCAGCAACTTCACTCTGAATACTGGACTCAGCACAGAAGATGTGTCCGTCATCCTGAGTAAAACTACGCACTCTCATTAGCCCATGCATACTACCAGAGGGCTCGTAGCGGTGACATGAACCGAATTCAGCGAGGCGCATGGGCAGATCACGATAGCTCTTCAAACCTTGATTGAACACTTGAACGTGACATGGGCAGTTCATGGGCTTAATCGCATAAAGACGGTTTTCAGACTCAACACTGAACATCTGGTCGGCAAACTTGTCAGCATGACCAGATCGCTCCCACAGACTGTAGTCAACCAATTGCGGGGTGCGAATTTCCAGATAGCCGTTTGAACGCTGCAAACTCTGCATATAGGCCTGAATAGCCTGATAAATTGCCCAGCCTTTGGGATGCCAGAACACCATCCCTGGAGCTTCCTCCTGGAAATGGAAGAGCTCCAGTTTTTTGCCAATCTTGCGATGGTCGCGTTTCTCAGCCTCTTCCAATCGCTGAAGGTATTGATCCAAGGCTTTTTTATCACCCCAGGCGGTACCATAAACACGCTGCAGCATTTCGTTCTTGGCGTCACCACGCCAATAGGCTCCGGCAACGGAAGTCAGCTTGAACGCTTTAAATTTGCCAGTATCGGGGACGTGGGGGCCACGACAGAGGTCGATGAATTCGCCTTGGCGATAAAAAGAGAGATCTTCGTCGCCATGGATGCTGCCAATAATCTCAACTTTGTACTTTTCGCCCATCCCTTCGAACATGGCAATTGCATCAGCTCTACTCATCACAGTGCGATGAACAGGCAGGTTTTCCAGCACGACCTCGCGCATTTTTTCTTCAATTTTCTGGAGATCTTCCGGCGTAAATGGACGCGCATAGGCAAAGTCATAGAAGAATCCATCCTCTATAACTGGGCCAATCGTAACCTGGGCCTCCGGGAACAGTCTCTGTACTGCCTGAGCCATCAAATGGGCGCAAGAATGTCTTATGACCTCAAGACCATCCGCATCGCGATCAGTAATGATCGCCAATTCACAATCCTTTTCAATCACAAAGGACGTATCGACCAATACCCCATCCACACGACCAGCCAACGCTGCACGTGCCAAGCCCGCCCCTATCGAGGCAGCAACATCAGCAACGTTCAACGGCAAATCAAAGTTGCGCGAGCTTCCATCTGGCAATCTAACTGCGGGCATGGCATTCCTAGCAAAATAAAAAAAGAGTCAGAATTTATGATTTTCCGACTCGTTTGAATTCAAGTTCAATCAATGCGAACCGCACAACGGCACATTTACTGCTTGTCCGGTTGACGCAAGAGAGAATTCTGGTAGGCACGACCAGATTCGAACTGGTGACCTCTACCATGTCAAGGTAGCGCTCTAACCAACTGAGCTACGCGCCTGAATCCACCCTCGCAAAAGAACGGCGATTATAGGGGGGCAAATTGGAAACTACAATACAATCACACTGTTGCCATAAAAAATACACACACAGACTAGCGCCCCTCAAGCAAATCGCCAGACTCTTTCAACACTGTAGCAATTGTACCTTCAGTAATGCTATTTGATCTCTTGACCTAGCAGCCTCTTCAAATTCCAAGTTCTTCGCCAGTTCATACATGCGAGCTTCCAATCGCGATATTTCCCGGGACAACGCCTTGGCATCCATCGGCTTTAAGGGCAGCTCATAGCTTGCTTTTTTATCAGCGACAGCCCTGCTTCTGCGGGAATGCCTTGTTTCACCAATCCCTGCGTAGGCCCCTTCCATGACATCGTTTACCCTCTTGCTAATCCCAGTCGGGGTGATGGAGTTCTGACGATTGAACTCCAATTGCACTTTGCGTCGATTCTCCGACTCCGCAATAGCGCGTTCCATCGAACCGGTCATGCGATCAGCGTATAGAATAGCGCGCCCATGCAAATTACGAGCGGCACGCCCAATTGTCTGAATTAATGAGCGCTCCGAACGCAAAAATCCTTCCTTGTCAGCGTCAAGGATAGCAACGAGAGAAACTTCGGGAATATCCAGCCCTTCTCTCAGAAGATTTATTCCAATCAGCACATCGAAATTCCCTAGCCTCAAATCACGAATAATTTCCGAACGTTCAACAGTCTCTATATCGGAGTGCAGATATCGAACACGTACATTGTGCTCTGCAAGATAGTCAGTCAAATCTTCTGCCATACGCTTGGTTAATACAGTAACAAGAACGCGCTCCTCACGAGCCGACACCTGCCGAATTTCCGACAAAAGATCATCGACTTGGGAGATTGCAGGCCTCACCTCTAAAACAGGATCCACTAGGCCGGTAGGCCTCACCAGTTGACGTACCAGTTGTCCCGCGTGCGCCTCCTCGTAAGGCCCTGGCGTCGCAGATACGTATATGATTTGCGGAGTCATCTGCTCCCATTCTTCAAATCGTAGTGGCCTGTTATCCAGCGCAGATGGCAACCTAAATCCATACTGAACCAAAGTCTCTTTGCGAGAGCGATCTCCCTTATACATTGCACCCAGTTGAGGGATCGACACATGCGACTCATCAGCCACCACGATCGCGTTGGGAGGCAAATAATCATACAAGGTGGGTGGCGGCTGTCCGGGCAGACGCCCTGACAAATAGCGAGAGTAGTTTTCAATCCCTGTGCAGTACCCCAACTCAGCAATCATCTCAAGATCAAATTTTGTGCGCTGCCCTAATCGCTGAGCCTCAACCAACTGGTGATTGCTTTCCAATTGCACCAATCTTTCATTGAGCTCTACTTTGATCCAGTCCATAGCATCAACCATGGTCTGTCGCGGCGTGACATAATGTGACTTCGGGAAAACTGTAAGGCGAGGCACCTTCTTGATGACAGCCCCTGTAAGCGGATCAAAATATGACAGACTTTCAATCTCGTCATCGAAGAGCTCAATGCGAATTGCGTATTTATCGGACTCTGCGGGAAATACATCGATAACGTCTCCACGTACGCGATATGTTGCTCTATGCAATTCCATATCGTTACGGGCATATTGCAGCTCTGCAAGTCGACGCAGAATACTTCTTTGATCGACTTTATCCCCTTTATCTAAATGCAACACCATTTGCAGATACGACTTCGGATCTCCGAGACCATAAATTGCCGAAACTGTAGCAACCACAATGACGTCCGGTCTCTCGAGTAAAGCCTTCGTCGCTGAGAGTCGCATCTGCTCAATATGTTCATTCACCGAGGAATCTTTCTCGATATAGAGATCAGAAGAAGGCACATACGCTTCAGGCTGATAGTAATCATAGTAAGAAACAAAATACTCAACTGCATTGTCCGGAAAAAATTCAGAGAACTCGCCATAAAGCTGTGCCGCCAATGTTTTGTTGGGGGCCATGATCAGGGCTGGCCGCTGTGTACGTTCGATGACATTGGCAATCGTGAATGTTTTTCCGGACCCGGTAACCCCAAGAAGTGTTTGAGCCGCCAAGCCACTTTCGAGCCCCTCCACCAGCTTCTCAATAGCCTGTGGTTGATCACCTGCGGGCTTAAACCGAGAGTGTATTTTAAAGCGACTTTGCATAACTGATCCTTAAGGAATCGTCACCAAATTAGGATGCTCAGAAGTATATCAACAAAATCTCCCCGCAAGTCTTCATGCGGAGATAAGAGTTGACCACTTAGGTGATACTGATTAGTATACGCACGCTTTGTCGACATACCGAACGTATGGAGATAAACCACTGCCCAATAGCTCAATGGTAGAGTAGTTGACTGTTAATCAATTGGTTCCTGGTTCGAGCCCAGGTTGGGCAGCCATATTTAAGTGGCTGATAGCTTAAACTCCATCACCTCCAGCGCAAATTCCCCCTCTGAAAGACGAAAACACCAAATAACTCCAATCTCGCTCAGCCAGCATTAAGGCTGCGGCACATATAATCTGCTTAACCATAATATTCCAGCTATTGCAGGGCTTATCGCGCTAATCACAATGCGGTATAGTCTCGGCAGTCGAAATTCAACCGAAAACTCACAGGAGCTTACTCCGCATGCGATCTTTACTTTTTAGTCTACTCCTTTGTTTAAGTGCAGCCGCTACCGCTGCTGAAGACACCAATCCCGTTGTTGTCATGGAAACCAACAAAGGCATCGTTAAAATCCAGTTATGGGCAGACAAGGCACCAATTACGGTGGCAAATTTCTTGCGCTATACTGATAACAATTTCTACAACGGATTGATTTTCCACAGGGTAATTCCAGGCTTCATGATTCAGAGCGGCGGTTTCAATGCCGAAATGATGCAACAGCCTCCGTATGAACAGATTAAGAATGAAGCGAGCGCTGAACTTCAGAACAACCGCGGCACGCTTGCAATGGCAAGGACTCAGATCGTTGACAGCGCCAGCAGCCAGTTCTTTATCAACCTGGTTGACAACAGTTATCTGAACCACACAGATGAAACGCCCCGTGGATTTGGGTATACGGTTTTCGGAGCGGTTATTGAAGGAATGGAAATTGTAGATCAGATCGCCGGAGTCCCTACCGGCTCCGTCAACGGGCAGCAAGACGTTCCGCTTGAGCCGATCACTATCATCAGCATGAAGAGAGAATAAGAGTCGCGGGATAGCTTCCCTCAATCGTACTCCATCACGAGCGTGGGATTTATATTGAGGGAGCTCCTCGTGTCAGCCGGTCCAGAAGCTGCTTTTCATCAATACAGTTTTGTCACCTTACTTTCCGGTTTCTTCGTTTCGGAATCTGATTCATCACGTGCCGATTGCAGAAGCACCTCTTCCCACAAAGGATCACTGGCCACTTCCCTGGGCTCGAAACCGTCGACAGCCTGCATCAGGATTTCCCTGATTTGATGCAAGTCCATACGTTTACACGCAGCCTGCAACCTATGAGTCAGAACATCCAACTCCGCCAGCGATAATGCGTCCTCTTCGGCACGCATAATCTTCGGATGCTCTGTACCCGTGACCGATTTCCCGATCAACAATTCTTCGAATAATTTTTCCCCTGGCCGCAGACCCGTGTACTCGATTGCTACGTCGCCCCTGTAGGAGTTCTCGTCTTTTACCTCATAGCCCATCAAATGCACCATTTTTTTGGCTAGGTCGACTATACGAATTGGCTCATGCATATCGAGCACAAACACGTCGCCCCCTGTCGCCATCGACCCCGCCTGAATGACGAGTTGCGCGGCCTCCTGCACGGTCATGAAATAACGCGTGACCTCTGGATGAGTGACAGTCACCGGCCCGCCCATACTAATCTGACGCCGAAATAATGGCACGACAGAGCCGGAAGAACCCAGTACATTACCAAAACGAACCATACTGAAACGAGTCTTGCTCTTGTTGTACGCCATCGCTTGCAATAGCTGCTCGGCGAAACGTTTGGTAGCACCCATAAAATTAGTTGGTCGAACGGCCTTGTCAGTCGAGATCAGAACAAAATTTCTAACGCCAGTTTTTTCAGCAGACTGAGCTGACACCAATGTCCCAAATATATTGTTTTGGACGCCTTCAATGATATTGCTTTCTACCATTGGAACCTGCTTGTACGCGGCGACGTGATATACCGTTTCAACCGCAAACCGTCTCATCACATGCTCCATAAGTTGCTGGTTGCAGACATTGCCCAGCAACGCAACGAGCTCAATTTTTTCAGAGCTTTCTAGTGACGGAAGCTCTTCAATCAACTCGTTCTCAATTGTGTAGAGTCCATACTCCGAACTGTCGATGAGAATTAATCGCGCGGGCTGCAAATGAAGTATCTGTCGGCAAAGTTCAGAGCCAATGGAGCCAGCTGCCCCAGTCACCAGAACCGAGCAACCACTGATACATGCACCCATCAGTTTCGGATTCGGCGGCACGATATCACGCCCCAGAAGATCCTCAATATCGATATCCCTGACCTCGTGCACACCAACTTTGCCGGACACCATGTCAAACAGATCCGGTACCGTTTTGACGTGCACGGGCAAATGTTCAAGCCGATTCAGTATTTCCTTGCGCTCTGCATGTGTTGCAGAAGGGATGGCCAGAAGGATTTGCCGAACAGAAAAGTTTTCTATCAACTCGAAAAGCGCTCCAGGACTGTATACCCGAATCCCATGAACTGTGCTTCCTATCAAACCCCGACTATCGTCCACAAATGCTACCGGCAAAAACTGATCGCCATTCTGCAGTGCGGCCACGAGTTGCATGCCAGAACTTCCCGCTCCGTAAATAATGACAGGTTCTTTAGGACGGAAATTCTGTATAAGATTCTGGAGTGCCACTTTTGCCACAAAACGACTACCGCCAATAAACAGTAGCGATATCATCCAATAAATTGGAAATACCGAACTGTCATAACTTTCTGCTGAGACAAAGAAGTATGCCGTTGCTGCAAGGAGTATCGTTGAAACGGTGACGCCCTGCAGAACAATAAATCCCGATTGCAATCCCATGTACAGGAGAATGGCCCGGTACAGCCCGATCCTGAAGAAAACCAAAACACTCGCCACATTCGCCAGAGCAAAGTAACCATAAGCAGAGTCTGGACGACTGAAGAAATCGACACCAAGTAGTGCGAATGATAGCCACAGCGCCAACATCAACATGACGGAGTCGGCGAGCATCATGAGCATCTGTCTGACTGTGCGAGACAGCGGCACGTTATACAAATTCATAGCGTTTCCTGCCTTATCGGGGCACAGACACTTTACAACTCTTTCAGGGGGAAATCTTGCCTGCACCAAGCCATAAAGCCAGCCCAACTAAAGGTAATAATCCAACAGCCGTGAAATATACCCCATATTCAGGGTGTTTGGTTGTTAACACTGCCAGTGGCAACAACCACAACGCATTGATCAACAACAGACCAATCGTCACGCGCTCATGATTGCGCAATCTCTTCGCTGCGATCTGATATGCGTGGGAGCAATGCGCTTCGTACCAACGCTCACCTGAAAGCACCCGTCTCAGCAGCGTCCATGTCGCGTCGGTAATGAAACACCCCATCAGTAAAGCCCAACTCCATAGATTCATACTGCCATGCGCAATACTGATCACGGCAATCAGACCGAGAACAAAACCTAGAAAACCACTTCCAACGTCTCCCATGAAAATGCGGGCTGGCGACCAATTCCAAACAAGAAATCCCGTAGCCCCAGCAAATACGAAAATACATAAGAGGGCAAGACCATAGTCATGGCTCGACACCAGAAATCCGGCAGCAGCGAGACTCACAAAACAGGCCTGAAGCCCTGCGAATCCGTCAATTCCATCCATAAAATTGTAAAGATTAGTCATCCACAACAGTGTCAGCGAAAAGAAGATAAATAATAGTGCTGCATTTTCAACGTTTAAACCTAATATCGTTATATGCGGTAGAGGCCCTGCCAATGCAAGTGCACCAGTGACAGCGGCAAATTGAACAAGCAGCCGCACACGAAAATCGACATGACGTTTATCATCTGCCAGCCCAATCATCGCAACAACTGCGCCGACACCCAACGCAAGGGATTCCAACCCCTGTACCATGTGCAACGACCAGACAGCCCACAAGCCAAGAATGTAGACAAATACAATTGCTACTCCTCCACCGACAGGTGTCGGGCTTTTGTGGGAACTTCTATCTGTCGGAACAGCAAAAAAATGTGCGTGTATCGCCATCCGCAGCACACCACCGGTAATAACTACCGACAGGAGAAACAGCGGTATGGCAAGAAAGAATTCGAACATCGAGGGTCCTGAGTCTGCTGTCATACAAAAGGAATGGGGTGCAGGAATGCACCCCATTCTACCTCGAAACCCAGTATGACAGCTGCTTTGTGATCAGCTCGCATATGCACGGGCAAAAAGTCGGTTCAGATCAGAGCGCGGCCTGTTCCTTCACCACCACGATGATCTTGTCCCGGTTCTTTGCGATTGTCGCGTCACCAATACCTTTCACATCAGCCAGTTCATCAATCGATTCGAAGTCTCCATTCAGTTCACGATACGCGACTATTTCCTGGGCCTTAGCCATTCCTATGCCATCGAGCGCAAGAGCGAGAGTAGCTGCATCTGCAGAATTGATATCAACCTTAGTCAGCGCATCGCTGATTTCAGCAGACTGGTCACTATTTTGAGCAAGCGCGGCTGCAGGGACAAGCAGACCGCTGAGTACCATCATTGCGATAAAGCAGAAGATCCTTTTCATGATAATTTCCTTTTTTAGTGAAACATCCGGTTTCATTTGGGTATCACAGCAACTCTGCTGCATTAAAGACTCTAGCAAAGATCCGGAAAACTTCCATGAAGTTGCGTAAAAATCTCATTCAATTTGTCGCCAGGGTTATCCGCCTGAGTCACCGGCCTGCCAATCACAAGGTAGCTGCTACCTCTACTGATTGCATCCACAGGGGTCACCACCCGCTTCTGATCAACTGCCTCATCGCCATGTGGCCGTATACCCGGCGTTACCAGAATAAAGTCATTTCCGAGAGCATTTCTGAGAAACACGGTTTCTTCGGCTGAGCAAACTACTCCATCCATTCCGCAAGCATGCGCCAGTTGTGCCAGGCGACTCACTTGCTGTATGGGCTCAACATCCAGCCCTATTTCTGCCAGATCAGAGCGCGACATACTTGTCAGCACAGTGACGGCAATCAATAACGGCTTGTTGAGGGACGCGTTCACAGCAGCTCTTGCTGCTTGCAGCATGTCTCGTCCACCGGAAGCATGCACGTTCACCATCCAGACGCCAAGATCTGCTGCGGCAGCAACCGCCTTGGCGACGGTATTCGGGATGTCATGGAATTTCAGATCAAGAAATACATCAAACCCCATGGCTATGACATCCTTCACCAAAGCGGGCCCACAACTAGTGAATAGCTCCTTCCCGATCTTTAGTCGGCACTGCATGGGGTCGAGTTGCCTGGCGAGTCTTATTGCGCTCTCGGCATCCGAAAAATCTAGAGCTATAATGATTTTTTTCTGATCCATACAAGAGCCTCCATGACTCCTTTTCAATAGAAAATAAATGGTGGCATATCCGGTATCCCGCTCTATGCAATTTCCTTGTTAGGAGTGCTCTTTTCCCTGTGTAGCTCTTGCTCTAATGCTGCAAGCTTGCGGCGAAGTGACAGCAATTCAGATCGGGATCGCCAATTGCGCACAAGACCTGCGCCAAGGAATAGACCCAGCAGTCCGCCGAGCGCAAAAGCCAGTACGATCCATAGCGATAGGGGCTGAGGGTTGAAGGCAGCGAACCCAAAGGACAGTGCAACAGGTTCTGTGTTGAGAAATGAGAAAGCAATACTGGCCAGGAAGACCAGAAATAGAAAAATCCATACACAAAATCGCAATAATCTATTCATGAAAGCAGCAACTCCCTAAGTTCCCGCATGCAGCATGAGACGCCCTGATAAAGCAAAAAACGGCTGCACCCTTTCGGATACGCCGTCTCTATTGCTGACCAATCCTTGAACTGCAAGTGTCAACACTTGAATCAGGGATGAGTATCCAGGCTGAGATTGACTCTATCACGCAGCTCCTTACCAGGCTTGAAATGTGGAACATACTTCCCAGTTAACGAAACCGGAGTTCCGGTCTTGGGGTTACGTCCAACGCGAGGAATTCGGTAGTGTAATGAAAAGCTACCGAACCCTCTGATTTCAATACGACCACCTTCCGATAACACCTGAGACATATATTCAATCATTGCCTTCACCGACAGCTCGACATCTTTCGATGACAACTGGCTCTGTTTTCCTGCAATTCTGTCAATAAGTTCAGACTTCGTCATGGCCTATTACCTGTAAAAAAATACTGCGTTCGAAACAGCACTGCAAACCGAAACAAGCAGTCGCAGAAATTATTTCTTGTCCATCTCTGCTTTGATCAGGTCACCGATGGTAGTCGGTGCAGCCGAAGTTGGCTCCTGATTCTTATGCTCTTGGATTGCTGACTTCTCATCATCGATTTCGATCGCTTTGATAGAGAGGCCAAGCACTCTGCTCTTGCGATCAACACTGATAACTTTGACTTCTACTGCGTCGCCTTCTTTCAAAACGGTTCTAGCGTCTTCCACTTTTTCTCTGCTGATCTCAGAAGCACGAAGAACACCTTCGACACCTTCGGTCAGAGTTACGGTAGCAGATTTCGCATCTACTGCAGAAACAACACCTTTCACGATGCTACCCTTCTCGAACTCGCCAACGTAGCTGACAAACGGATCGTCAGACAGTTGCTTGATGCCCAGAGAGATACGCTCGCGCTCAGAGTCGATGGACAGAATAACAGTTTCGATCTCATCACCTTTCTTGTACGCGCGAACAGCTTCTTCGCCTGGCTCTTCCCAAGAGATGTCGGACAGGTGAACCAGACCGTCGATGTTACCTTCCAGACCAATGAAAATTCCAAAATCGGTAATCGACTTGATGCTGCCGCTGATCTTGTCGCCTTTCTTGTACGTCTCGGCAAAACGATCCCACGGATTCTGGAAGCACTGCTTGATCCCCAGAGAAATACGACGTCTTTCCTCGTCGATGTCCAAAATCATTACGTCTACTACATCACCCAACTGTACAACTTTGGATGGGTGAACGTTCTTGTTCGTCCAGTCCATTTCAGAGACGTGTACCAGTCCCTCAACACCCTGCTCCAACTCCGCGAAACAGCCGTAGTCGGTCAGGTTGGTAACAGTCGCCTTGACCACTGACTTCTCAGGGTAACGAGCTTTGATAGCGACCCATGGATCTTCGCCAAGCTGCTTCAACCCCAGAGACACGCGGTTGCGCTCTCGGTCGTACTTGAGGATCTTGACCTGAATCTCGTCGCCAACATTGACGATTTCGCTTGGGTGTTTGATACGCTTCCAAGACATGTCGGTAATATGCAGCAGGCCATCTACGCCACCCAGATCCACGAATGCACCGTAGTCGGTGAGGTTCTTGACGACGCCTTTGACTGACATCCCTTCCTGCAGCGCGGCCAGAAGTTCATCACGCTCTTCAGTGCTGACAGCTTCCAGTACAGCGCGACGTGAAACCACGACGTTGTTGCGCTTCTGATCCAGCTTGATCAGTTTGAATTCAAGTTCCTGACCTTCCAGGTGGGTTGTATCGCGGATTGGGCGTACATCAACCAAAGAGCCTGGGAGGAACGCACGAATGTTGTTCAGGTCAACAGTAAAGCCGCCTTTGACTTTGCCATTGATAACACCCATGACCACTTCATTTTTCTCGAACGCTGCTTCCAAATCCATCCAAGATTCGGCGCGCTTGGCTTTCTCTCTGGACAGCCGGGTCTCACCGAAACCATCTTCAACGGATTCCAGCGCAACTTTCACTGAATCGCCAATTGACAATGAGAAATTGCCATTCTCATCTAGGAACTGAATTCGTGGGATCACCCCTTCCGACTTCAGACCAGCATGGACTGTCACCCAGTCCGAATCGATATCTATAATCACACCGGTGACGATGGCACCAGGGGTCATATCAATGTCTTTTAAACTTTGTTCAAATAATTCCGCGAAACTTTCACTCATCGTTTTTCCTGTAAATTTCAAGATTAACCGTATTCCAGCTCATACGGGGCTATTACTAAAAGCCCTGTACCCGACAAATGCTGGCGATTCGAGTACAGAGCAATAAAAACTTTTACTGATCGGGATCATGCAGACGGCAAGCGTTGGCGAACCAAATCCAGCACCAGTGCTACCACTTGTTCTATGCCAATTTCAGTCGTCTCTATCCAGACAGCGTCATCCGCAGGTCTCAGCGGAGAGGCGACTCGGGAAGAATCCCGCTCGTCACGCGTCTTTATATCTGCAAAAAGGTCGGTGAGGTTAACATCAATACCCTTTGCAATCAACTGCTTATACCGCCTATTTGCGCGCTCCTCAATGGACGCCGTCAGATAAATCTTTATCTGCGCATCGGGGAAAACCACAGTCCCCATGTCCCGCCCATCCGCCACAAGCCCTGGCATCTGTTTAAAACCGTGTTGTCGAGCTAATAGCGCCGCCCGTACTGCTGGGTGAACGGCGACCTCTGAAGCGGCGCGCCCACTGATTTCTGTCCGCAATTCGGAAGACACATCTTCCCCATCAAGCCAGGCAGAACCCTGCTCGGGACCGAAACTAATCCTCATTCGGTCGATGATCGGCAACAACGCGACAGCGTCCGCCGTGGAGGCCCCAGCACGTCTTGCTGCCAGACCAAGCAGTCTGTACAAGGCTCCACTATCCAGATAATGCCAGCCTAGAACCTGAGCCACTCGTGCACTAATGGTTCCCTTGCCTGATCCGCCCGGTCCATCAATCGTAAGCACCGGCGCTGTCTGCTGCAGTGACTCAACCTGAACGTCAGGGGTATGCCCCTCCGTGCCATTGCCAGTGGAAAAATGGCTGCTGACAAAGTTATGACGTGCCTCTTTAGCAGCCTGAAAACTGCCTCGCAACAATTCGCCGTTGCCAGATACGATAGCCTCGCGCATATGCCCCAACTCCTGCAGATAAGCGTCTAGTATCGCAACCGTTGCGGGTCCGTTGGCGAGGAAGATATCTCTCCACATCACCGGATCGCTGGAGGCTATGCGAGTAAAACCTGCAAATCCACCCGCGGCATACCGAAAGATATCGTCAGTCTGCTGTTGATGCGCCAGCGTATTCACCAACGAATATGCCAATAGATGCGGCAGGTGACTAGTGGCCGCCAGCACCGCATCGTGAGTTTCTACGCCCATTTGGCTCACTACCGCACCCAGGTCCTGCCACAGCTGCGTTACCACCTGCAGAGCCTGCGGGTCAGTGTTTACCAAGGGGGTCAGAATTACTTTACGGGCGTTGAACAAGTCGGCGGTTGAGGCCTGGTACCCACTCTGTTCGGAGCCTGCGATAGGATGAGCAGGCACAAACTGACCGCAATCGTCTCCGAATACCGCTCGAAAATCATCAACCACGCTACCCTTTACACTCGCCGCATCGGTGAGAATAGTCGAGGCAGAAACCACATCTTTAAGTTGTTCGAATACATTGCGCACTGTCAGCGTAGGCACACATATCAGGATGATATCCGCCTGCGGCGCCAGTTTTCTGATATCGGTGGCCCATCCATCTATCACGCCGTCGTTTTGGGCCTCTTGAAGCGGGCGCTCATCACGACCACAGGCGTATATCGTGCGACAGAGGTCTCGTCGCCGCAGACCACGTGCAACGGAGCCACCGATCAGTCCTAGCCCTACTATTAATACGCTCTTACTTTGCAACAGGCTCATGCTGACTCACCACTGAGGCTCAGTGCCATAGGGTAAGAACCCAGATTTTTTATCTTGACAGCCCGCCCCTGCAGTTGCGTAAAGACCTTCTGGACGGCGGGATCATCGCGATGCCCCTCGAAATCAATGAAAAACACATAGTCCCAGATGCTGTCCCTGGCAGGACGCGCCTCAATCCGCGTAAGACTGACTTGCTGTTTCTCGAAAGGCTCCAGCACGCGGAACAACGCTCCGGGTTTGTTTTCGGTGTACACCAGGATCGATGTCTTATCACGACCTGTCGGATGCGTCAGCGTTTGCGCCAACACCAGAAAGCGCGTGCTGTTATTGCGCTGGTCCTGAATTTGTCGGGTTTCAATTTTAAGACCGTAGAGTGATGCTGCCCGCTCGCCGGCAATCGCCGCCACAGAAGGATCTTCAGATGCCTGACGAGCCGCTTCCGCATTGCTGCTGACCTCGTGGGTTGGAACTTGTGGCCAATAAGTCTTGAGCCAGCGACGGCACTGGGCAAGCGACTGCCGATGAGACAATATGCGCGAAACTTTGGCAGGCTCGGCGTCGTAACGAAGCAGGAAATTGTGCTCGATGGGAATGATAACCTCGGCAATGATATTGAGCGAAGTATCAGTCAGGCAATCCTGGGTGTTATTGACGGCCCCTTCTGTCGAGTTCTCCACCGGAACTACGCCATAGCGGGCCCTCCCGGCTTCCACCTCAACGAAGACGTCATCGATGCCCGGGACGCTGAGCTTTTCCGCGTCAGGCCCAAAATACCTGTCCACGGCAGCATGGGTGAAGGTGCCATGCGGACCGAGGAAGGCAACAACGTCACCGCCCTCCCCGGCACTTCTACTTGCAGACTTAGTCACAGACAATGCTTCCCGCCGGTTTATTCTTCAGAGTTTTCCTGTTCAGTGTCCAGGATTTCCGCGCTGGCATCATCTCCCGCAAACTGCTCTTCTGGTACCTCAGGTTCTTCCACCCGCTCGAGTCCAACCAGCTTCTCGTCAGTCTTGAGCTTGATCAGACGCACACCCTGGGTATTACGTCCTTGCACAGAAATCTCGTCGACGCGAGTTCTGACCAGAGTGCCCCTGTCGGAAATCAGCATGATCTCCTCACCATCGGCAACTTGTGTGGCACCAACCACGCGACCATTGCGCTCGCTGGTCTGCATGCCGATTACCCCCTGGCCGCCACGACCATAGAGAGGGAAATCTTCATTATGAGTGCGCTTGCCGTAGCCGTTCTCACTGACCGTCAGCACCTGCTTGCCGTCCTCGGGGATAATCAATGCAATCATTTCATGACCTGCCGCAAGCCGAATACCGCGCACACCACGGGCAGTGCGCCCCATTTCGCGCACTTCGGTCTCACGGAACCGAATCATCTTGCCGCTGGTACTGCACAACATGATGTCGCGCTGGCCATCGGTTTGTGCTGTCCCGATGAGTGTATCCCCTTCATCCAACTCGATCGCACGCAAACCAACGCTACGCTGACGGGAGAAACTGGTCAACGAGGTCTTCTTGACTGTTCCCTGACGGGTCGCCATGAAAATGAAATGACCTTCGGTGTACTCCTTGATCGGCAGGAGGCTGGTGATGTGCTCACCTTCTTCCAGCGGCAGGATGTTGACGATAGGCTTACCACGCGAGGTACGGCTGGCCAGCGGAATATTGAATACCCGCAGCCAATAGACCTTGCCGGAGCTGGTGAAGCACAACAGCGTGTCGTGGCTGCTGGCGATCAGCAGATGTTCCACTACATCCTCGTCCTTGACGGACGCTGCGGCCTTGCCCATACCACCACGACGCTGGGCCTGGTAGTCAGACAGTGGCTGAGATTTAGCGTAACCGGTACGAGAAATCGTCACGACACGATCTTCCTCGGTAATCAAATCTTCCATGGACAGATCGAGCTGAGACGTGATGATCTCAGTTTTGCGATCGTCACCGTAGTTTTCACGCACCAGCGCAAGCTCTTCACGCACCACAGAAAAAAGTCGCGTCTCACTGCCCAGAATATCCAGATAGTCTGCGATTTGACGCAACAGCTCCTGGTAGTCGTTGATCAGCTTCTCCTGTTCCAGCCCTGTTAGACGGTGCAGACGTAACTCAAGAATAGCCTGAGCCTGCACAGGCGACAGATAGTAATCCTGGCCGCGCATCCCGAATTCCTGGGGTAATTCATCCGGACGACAGGCATCGGCGCCCGCATCACCCAGCAATTGCAGCACGCTCGCTGCGCGCCAGGACCGAGCCAGAAGCTTTTCCTTGGCCTCAGTGGTAGAGGGCGATTCCTTGATCAGTGCAATGACCGCATCGATATCTGCCAATGCCACTGCGAGACCTTCAAGGATATGTCCACGCTCGCGAGCCTTGCGCAGCAGGAATACGGTTCTGCGCGTGACCACTTCGCGACGGTGACGAATGAAGGATTGAATGATCTCCTTCAGATTCAAAAGTCGGGGCTGCCCATCGACGAGTGCCACCATATTGATTCCAAACACGGACTGCATCTGGGTCTGGGCGTACAGGTTATTCAGAACGACTTCGCCGACCTCGCCACGACGGAGCTCAATGACGATGCGCATACCATCCTTGTCCGATTCGTCGCGCAGCTCGGAGATACCCTCAAGCTTCTTCTCCTTGACGAGTTCGGCGATACGCTCAATCAATCGGGCCTTGTTCAACTGATAGGGTATCTCAGACACGATGATGGTCTGGCGTCCGGTCTTTTCGTCTTCGATGACCTCGGCACGCGCACGCAGATAGATTCGACCACGACCCGTTTTGTAGGCCTCTATGATGCCTGCCCGACCGTTAATGATCGCGGCGGTCGGAAAGTCCGGACCCTTGACGTGCTCCATCAGCTCATCAATGGTGATTTCGTCGTTATCCAACAACGCCACACAGGCATCGATCACTTCACGCAGGTTGTGTGGAGGAATATTGGTCGCCATTCCGACAGCGATGCCGGAGGAGCCATTCACGAGCAGGTTGGGAATCTGGGTGGGGAAGACATCCGGGATCTTCTCGGTGCCATCATAGTTGTCGGAAAAATCGACGGTTTCCTTGTCGAGGTCGGCCATCAGATCGTGAGCGATCTTCGCCATGCGGATCTCGGTGTAGCGCATCGCCGCGGCCATGTCGCCATCCACGGAACCGAAGTTACCCTGACCATCCACCAGCGTATAGCGCAGAGAGAAGCTCTGAGCCATGCGCACGATGGTGTCATATACTGCCGTATCACCATGCGGGTGGTACTTACCGATCACATCGCCGACCACCCGCGCACTCTTCACATGTTTGGGCTGGCCGGACAACCCCATCCGATGCATATCGAACAGGATGCGACGCTGCACCGGCTTCTGGCCGTCGGCCACATCGGGCAGAGCGCGGCCGGTAACCACGCTCATGGCATATTCGAGATAGCGACGCGCGGCGTACTGGGCCGCCGGCAGGGGCTCGT
>CAIOZF010000250.1 GCA_903862645.1 uncultured Gammaproteobacteria bacterium | reverse complement strand
GCACCTCGAACAAGTGGCAGGTTCGCCGAAACACATGGTCGAGGTGGTATCGCTGCTGTGGTATCGCGCACTGTGCGCGGAGAATCCGCCGGAGCATCTGCTGACTTCATCTGCCCCGCTGCTGAAGCTGGCGCGCAAGCGGGAGTCGCAGTGACATATCTACACAGGTGTTTCCCAGGCAAATGCGCATCGCTCGCCTTGGTGGTTGCCGCGTTGCTGACGCCGCTCCCGGGCCGTGCCAGCGCTGCCACTGCGTGTCCGCAAAGTGCGCAGGTGTGCAGCCACTTGCAAAGCGGTCTGGCTGACCTCTCCCGATACGGGGTGCTCGGTGCCGTACTCGCCATCGATACGCCCGGCCGGCGCGCCATCACCATCACCTCTGGCTATAGCAACGCAGGCCAGACGGCACCTATGGAGGTGTCCCGCGCCTTTCAGGTGGGGAGCCAGAGCAAAATGTTTACGGCGGCAGCAATCCTGCTGCTCGCAAAAGACGGACGTCTCACGCTGGATGATCCCGTTGCGCGATTCATTCCGGAGGCCAGCGACACCGAGGGTGTGACGATCCGCCACCTGCTGACGCACACCAGTGGCGTCGGTGATGGCATCGATCTGTTCGACTCCATCAGCGAACGGCCTCGCGGCCACTACCGCTTCGATGATCTGCTGCTGCTCAGCCGGACCTACGGTCGGCAGTTCGCACCGGGTGCACAGTGGAAGTACAACAACACCGGCTACGACATGCTCGGCCGAATCATCGAAGTCGCCAGCGGCCAATCGCGTTCCGTGTTTCTGCGGCGCCGGGTGCTTGTCCCTCTGGGCATGCACGAGACCTTCATCGGTTCCGAAGAGGACTGGTCGGGCGTCAGTGTTGCCAGCGGCTATGTCTGGTCCGAAAAATCAGAACGTGTCATTGATATGACGCGACCGGCGGACCTGACGTGGGCGGCAGCGGCAGGCGACATGGTGTCGAACGCAGCGGACATGCTCAAGTGGATGTCCTCGCTGGTTGCTGAGCGTAGTCCCGTCAGCCTCTCGCTTGTCGACTTTACTGCGACTGCGGTACCCACCGGATTGCAGGACTCCCTGGTCGAGTACGGAAATGGCCTCGGCGGTTTCAGTATCGCGGGGAGACGCGTCTGGGGACACGGCGGCTTCATTCACGGCTACATCAGTTTTTCAGCAGTCGATCCGACGACGCACAAGCAGGTGGTGCTGCTCGCCTCCCTCGCAGGCCAGAAAAGCACCGAGTATGCGGCGCTCAAGGGCGCGATGCTTACGCTGGTCACCACCTCTTTCGAAACGAGTCCACGCTGACCGCTGCATGCCTCAGCGCCGTGGAGCGGCCACTGAGGATCCATGCCGGACTGACCTTGTCTCGTGTCCGCACTATTTCTCGGCCACACCAGGCAGGAGCTGGCCATGCCCGCGACAGCAATCCATGGCGCGTGCCGAGCGCTCTCCTGCAGCAACGCCCCACAGAGTTGTTGCGAGGCAGGCGATGAAAAATGGAAGACCTGACCCCGGACGCGGACTGCCGGACGCTGCGCAGACTTGCAGATGACGACTTCGTTCCGTAGCGCAGATCGCGCCCTTGCCGCAGACTAAACTCACCAAGCGAAGGTAGCATCGTAAATGACAACTCCGCCGGCGCCGCCATCTGTTCACGTTCGCGCCCTGATCACCTGGATTGCGATCTTCCCGCTCGTGACGATCGGCCTGCTGTTAATCGGGCCAGTGTCAGCCGACTGGAGCCCCGTGCTCCGAGCCTTCGTTCTCACGATCATTGTCGTGCCACTCGCCGTCTATTTGGTGATTCCGTGGCTGATGCGCATTTATGGGAAGGTCCGTGCGAGCCGCAAGACGTAGGCATTGCGCGGGACCGTCAGCGCGGTCAAGCCGGTTTCGACCAAGACATGGGCGATCCGCCGGATGTCGCTGACCGAGTCAGCACAGACCACCGGCGTCACCATCACTTCCGCGATGTGTAGGATCCTCGTGATACCGACGCCTCGCACGCATCGAAAAATCTACAGCTTCATGCTCCGGCTGGCCGCAGTTCGGT
>CAIOZF010000249.1 GCA_903862645.1 uncultured Gammaproteobacteria bacterium | reverse complement strand
TTCCCGAGCCCCGATAGTAGGGGTGCGTGATCGGGATAACAATGCGAAAAGTCAACCAATGCGGGGAAAATAAAAAGGGGAGCATTCGTGGAATGCTCCCCTTTTTTGAACGCGACTTTCAGTCGGCCAGCAGACAATTACTCTACAATTTGCAGCTTTCTGGACCACCAGGGCGTGATAGCCGGCAGTATGGTCAGCGTCCAGATCACCACCCAGGCTGTCAGCGGCATGAGCATTGTCAACTCAGGGAACTGAGCGACGGTGATCACTGCGAGTACTACAGGAATTACCCCTGTTTCACGCACCGCCGTCATGAACAGTTTTTCCTTCATGTTCAAGTTGGTGGGCAGCAGGGATACCATTACGGCAACGGGACGCGCCAGCAGCATAAACAGAACTGACACGATCAATCCCATCACTGCCGTATCCGCCAGATCGCCCAGTGATACAAAAGGGCCAACCATCATGAAGATCATCGGTTTGGAGATACTTTCGATCTTGATCTCCATGGTGTGCAAAGTCTTCTGGAAGGCGTGATTGTTATGGTTGTAGTTGGCAAGCAGACCGGCGATGAACGCAGCCAGGAAGCCGTTACCGTGAATGGACTGAGAAAGTACGAAAGTGACCAGTGGCACCGCCAGCACGATCGCGAAGTCGTAGGCAGTTTCAGCCTCACCAGTGGCTTGGTGATGTGTAGACTTGTATTTCTCGTAGCTGTACATGAAGGCCCAGCCGATGACACCCGCCACGGTACCGAACAGGAACTGACGACCGAGGTTCAGCATGTTCTCACTGCTGAAAAGTCCGGAGGTCAGCGCGGAAGTGCTTTCTACCGATGTGCCGGCAAGAATCATGGTAGCCAGAGCTCCCACAAAGATTGCGCCAACGGCATCGTTTACCGCACTTTCAGCAATCGACAGGCCCGCCAGACGTTTGTACTGGTCCTTGAAGACAATCTTTTTCAAGGTCGGGATCAACGCAGCAGGGTCGGTAGAACCGATGATGGCCGCCAGTAACGCAGCGGTTTTGCCATCGAGGCCAAGCAATAGCAGCAGCGGGAACATGATGAAGAAGGTAATCAAATAGCCAACCACTGCAATCATCATGGTCGGATAGGCGATCTTGAGGAAATCGAGTCGTTCTACCTCGTCGCCGCCGCCTTTGAGGATGATTGCCGCAAGAGCGGTACACACCACTACGGGTATCATGATCTGTGGAGCAATGGGCGCTAGCGCATCGTGCAACACAATGCCGACCAGCAACTGTAGGGTGAAATTCGGGAACACAGTGCCCTCAGCGAGTTTACTGCAGGCCCAGCCGAACACCAGAAAGAGCCCGAGACACCACAGTGTCTGAGCAATGGCTGCCTCGGTGCCAGGCAGATGAGCAAGATGCTCCAATAACTGCGGGGCCACCATGTTAAGCAGGAAGGCACCAACAAACAGACCAACTATTTTTGCGTAATTCATAGCAGCGATTCTTCTTGTTAAAGTGTTTTGACGGACAATTTCTGAGCTAAAAGCCCGGGGAACACTAGCCATTTTCGCCAGCATCGTCAACAAAATCCGCTCCGACCGGGCTCGTGGGTCAATGTCACCAGCAACCGTCCATCGGCCTGGCTCTCGATCGGGCCAGGCACGAAGGCAAGAATCGCAGCGGCAGAGCTTAAACTTCTTCCGGCGCTTTGCAGCGCGGATCGCTGTTCTGAGCGCTTTCGATCATTTCACGCGTGAATGCCAGCGGGTCACAACCATGGCCGGTCTCGCACACGAAATCCCACTTTGGCTCGGCCTTGATGTGACAACCAAAGCAGTTGCCGCCGAAGCGATTCACCACGTCAGTGAAACCACGACCCACGATGGTGGAACCTGCCTCGCTGACTCCCAGCTCCAGGAATTCCCAGTCATTGGTAACCGGGCTGGTACCAGGCGCGAGTTTGACCATTGCCTCGGTCGGCACCAGTTGCACGACAGATCCGGTGGGGTACGCACCGCCCTGTTCCGAGCGCGCGACCGCCAGCGTGGCATCGAGATTGCCCAGCAAATTGTCCACGAAGAAGCCTCGTACCGCTGTCATCGCAGTCAAGCAGTCGAAACTGGATTCATCCACCTGCAGAGGCTGCTCCGTAGCGGCCTTGAGTTGGGTTGCGCCGATGCCCAGTGTCAGCACAGCGAAGCTGAGCGCTGCACCGATACGCAGACGAGAGAGTTTGGTGCGGAGAGTATGTTTGAGCATGAATAGAATCCTTGTCGTTAATATAGGAGGTCAAAAGCTGAGTGGAGGAAGTTGAGATGGATTCACCCGCAGCAAGTATAGTCACTCATGGTGACAACTGCACCGGCATCGTCATCGCACCATTACCAGCCGTATCCCACGCCGCGAAGCGCACCCAGGCTTGCCCGGCTGCAACAAATGGAATCTCGAAGGTGTGGTTGCCAAAAGCCGGCAGGTGTGTCGCCGAGACGATGACACTGCTGGTCTGATTGCCATCACCATAGACGACTTCCACAAAATCCAGAGGGAAGGTCCACTCCACCTGCGCTCGCAATACAAGCTCGTCACCACTGCCCACGTACTCATGCGAGGGAATCAGGACTTCGCCCGAAGTCACGAAATACTCGCCGCTCGCCAAGGCCTTGATGATGGGGGAATAGTCTTTGCCCGTAGGCAATGCATCGAGCTGCAAATACGTCACCGGCCCATTGGCATAGATATCATCACCTGGCGCCTTGAAGTAAGTCTCGGTAATAGCCAGCAGGGACTTTGGCTGCAGGCCCGTTCCCACCAGCCAGTTGTTCATGTCATCGAGCAGAGGAATGACACGGAAGTCCGAGAGACGCTGTTCCGAGAGGTCCGACCCCATACCCCAGCGCCAGCCAACGCCACGGTAGCGATCATTGAGAAACTGCGCCGATTCAGCGACAGCATCCGGATAACCGGTCGAGCCTTTGGTGCGCGGATGCGGCATATAAATCAGCATATCTTCCGCTTCGACCATCGCCATGATGTCTTCGGCACTGCCGATGTTGTACATCTTCCCGTACTCAGGATGCTCGGTGACCAACGGCGTACCAGGCGTTCGCGAGTCGACGTAGTAAACCGGATGCGAGAACAACAAATCCCAATGCCCGCCGAGAATGTTGCTGTTCTCCATCTGCGGCATCACCATGAACTCGGCGTCGGAATGCCGTTCCGCGCCCTCGAAAAGCCAGTGCTGCTCCTGCAGCTGACTCTCTTCGCGGGGACGATCCACCGGCCCGGCGATGTTGATACCTGCCGAGCGAATCACCTCGAAATCCCGCAGCCGCGTATCGACGCTGCCACTGGCAATCAGGTTGCGGCCCATGTCGGTGTGGTAGTGACTGCCCATCACTTTGTAGCCATCCAGCGCCTTGTAGACATCGTTGTGCGTGAAAGCCAGCGCCTGCCCGAAGGCCTCTTCACGCTCCGCCAGTGTCGGGAAAAAATACCCAACCATCTGCTGTTGCGATCCGGGTGGCGCGCTGTAGAGCGACCAGTTGGCCATATAACGCTCGACAACTTCCTGCTCGCCCTGCCGAATGCCGATACTGAATGACTCGTCGCTGTCCTTGCGGTACCAGTTGTACCCCACATTGATTTCGACCTCGCGCGCCCAGAAGAAGGTGTGGGGCGGAGGAAATGCGGCGATCGCGCCGCCATTGGTCTCAGCGATCAGCACGCGATTGGCGGCGGTGATTGGCACCGGGCCTGCATTGACCGGCCCGGCCAGCGCATAGGATTGTCTTTGCGCACCGGTGTCACGCCACGCGACAGCGGCGTCATCCGTCAGATCCAACCCCGAGAGACCGACATCGTACTTATAAGCCACCGACGGTAACTGTGTCGCCGCCAGCACCTCAGTGCGGATGAGGTTGGTGCCCGCGTAGACGGTCAGGGTCAACTCCCCCGAAAAGGAACCCAGCGTTACACCGGGAAAACTGATCTCCACGCGAGCTCCATCGGAGATCACTGAGCAGCGATCCACAGCGTAAACAATGCTCCCGCGCCGAACCTCAGCGGCTGAACGTGGCAGCCCCGGTTGATTGGCCACACCTTCCAGCGGGGGCGGATTGCCAGTGCCCTGCTGCTGACGCAGATCCAGCGGCGCGTCCCAGAACACGTCCCACTTGTAGCGATCCACCACATCGGCCGTGAGTTCCACACCGAGGTCACGCAAGGGTTCCAGTTGTTGATTGCTGATGCGACGAAAGCCTTCGACGATATCGAACTCGATGCGGGCGTCAGTGAGAAGTGCTAGCCAGGCGCCAGCACCGTCGCGCAGCTGCAATGACTGGATGATGGGCTCGCCCCCGACGATAGCAAGTTGCATCTGCAATTGCTGGTCATCGGTGCCGTTCCATAACAATTGTGGGCCGGCAGCAGTGTTGCTTGCGGTGATGCCAGAGGCAGAGTCATAGCTGCCAAGATCGCAGCTCACGGATTGAGCCAGCGAATTCTGGCTGAGCAGTAAAAGGACCGCAGCAAATCCCACACCAGGCGTGAAAATTGCCTTTCTGGTCTGGCAGAAATCACTATCTTTTCTCATGGCATCGCTCTCCGGCAGGGTTTTAGTAAAGGACTATTTGCATGAATGTTGCTTCCATAGCAAGGCCACTATGATGAGATTGACTAAGGCCAGCCCTGCAATCAGCGGCAAGAGAAAATCTGCACTGCCAACGGTCATGAACCACGCAGCCAGCATTGGTGCCAGCGCTTGTGCCAGCAGTGTTGGTCGAGCGAGCCGTCCCATCACACGGGCATAGCGATCCGAACCAAAGAGAATCAGCGGCACGGTGCCACGCGCAATGGAGAACACGCCATTGCCTGCGCCATACAGCGCAATCGCCACGCCCATCATCGCGAAGCCACCGGCAAGCAGGGACATGCCTATGGCAATCAATACCACCGCAAAGGTCAGTGTCCACAAGGGATGATGGCGCCCGCGATTGGACATCTCCACAATTCTTCCGACCACCTGAGCAGGCCCGATGAGTGTGCCGAGCAGGACGGCAGTCGCGAGAGTGACTCCATTCGACTGCAGCAGCGTCAGTAAATGAATCGTGAGTATCGAGAAACTGGTGCCCGCCATCACAAACACCGCAGAAACGATCAAGAATAGCCGGCGTTCGTGTGCGCTTAGATCGAGTGTAGTCGAGACAACGGCGCCTCCAGGCACCTCCACTCTGGGCACATGGCGCGGAATCATCGTCAGCACCAGGGGCAGGCAGACCAGCAACTGAATCGCAGCATAGGAGAAGAAGGCTCCTCTCCAGCCAAGATGCTCAGCAAACCACGCCGACAGCGGCCAGCTGATGGTGCTGGAAAACCCTGCCCACAAGGTCAGCCCCGTGATCGCTGAACGCGCGCGAGTACGATAAATTTGCCCGAGGGTCGCGAACGATGCGTCATACAATCCAGCGCCCATACCCAGCCCGATGATCACCCAGCCAGCCATGAAGATTGGCAAGACCGGCGCGATGCCGGCCACTACTAGCCCTGTCGCCAACAGTGGACTGGAGACCGCGAGCACGAAGCGCCCGCCGCGCTTGTCGATGGCATTCCCTACTCGCGGCGACACGATGCCCGAGACCAGCAACCCTACCGATAACGAACAGATGATCCAGGGCAAAGGCCAGCCCGTGTCCGCCAGAATAGGAGCCGCCACCACGGTGAGCAGATAGAAGGAACCGCCCCAGGCAAATATTTGCACAATTCCCAGCGCCGCGACCACTGCCCAGCGCGGCTTGGCTGCAGGATCGACGACGTCCTCTGCATCAGCACCACTCTGACTGCTCAAAGCGCCGCCTGCAGCGACACGCGTTTACTCAACTCTTCAGCGGACTCCTTGCGCTCGCTGTAGCGGTCCGTCAGGTAAGCGGACACATCGCGAGTGAGCAACGTGAATTTGACCAACTCTTCCATCACATCCACGACACGGTCGTAATAGGGCGAAGGCTTCATGCGGTCGTTGTCGTCGAATTCCTGAAAGGCCTTGGCCACGGAAGACTGGTTAGGAATAGTGAGCATACGCATCCAGCGACCAAGCACACGCAGCTGATTCACCGAGTTGAAACTCTGTGAACCGCCACAGACCTGCATCACTGCCAGCGTCCGTCCCTGAGTGGGTCGCAATGCGCCAAGCGCCAACGGAATCCAATCGATCTGCGCTTTCATTACGGCACTCATGGCACCGTGCCGCTCTGGACTCGTCCACACCTGCCCCTCGGACCACAAGGTCAGTTCACGCAACTCCTGCACCTTTGGATGATCGACGGTCGCGCCATCGGGCATCGGCAGACCATGGGGATCGAAGACACGAGTTTCGGCGCCCATGCGTTGCAACAGACGCTCGGCCTCCAGCGTCAGCAGGCGGCTGAAAGAACGCTCACGCAGCGACCCATAGAGCAGAAGGATGCGCGGCGCGTGCGTGGAGGGTTGAATTGAGAGTTGCTCGTGCCGGGGAATCTGGAAAAGTTCGGCAACCACATTAGGCGTACTGGCTGGCATTTATGATGCTCCTTTGCATTGCACAAGCTTTCAATGCACAAACGGATGCGGATTCGCATTCCCTTTGCAGCAGTTATGGGTGAGAAATTCGACAAGGCCATTAAGCGCCGGAAAGGACACGCTGTAGATGATGGAGCGCCCATCGCGCCGAGACCGCACGAGCCCGGCCTGCTCCAGATGGCTCAAATGAAAAGACATGCGCGACGAACTGGCGCCGACCTGCTCGGCGATAGCGCCGGCGGGCAAGCCTGACGGCCCAGCCGTGACCAGGAGCCGGACAATGCGCAGACGGGTCTCCTGGGACAGAGCCGCAAAGCCATCGAGGGCCTTCTTTTCCTTTACTTTCATTTCAATATCTCAATAGATGTTGAATTATATTACGCCACTAAATAGGCTCATTGCAACTGTGGCAGTAAGCCTGTCACGAAAGCGCAGTCTTTTTGCCATCGAAGTGCCATGGCAGTGTCGCAATCAATCCTTACCCTGAACGCCTCACAGCGCCTCGGAGAACGCTTCCGGGCATTCACATTGTCGGGCCCGCGAACCTGCGAGCTCAAAAGGAGTCGAACCAGATGAATTCAAGCACACCCCCAATGTCCTCCTCCGACCGCTCATCGGGAGCGGACGCAGCCGCTGCTGTGTTGATCCTGCGCAGAAAACCCCTGTCTGTGATGGTGAAGCTGGCACTCTCGGGCCTGCTGCTCGGCGCAGCCTCAAGCGTGACCGCACAGACGCCCACCACAGGCAGTGTCGCCCCGGTAATACCGGTAATAGAAGAGGTGCTGGTAACCGGCTCCAACATCCGCCGCACACTGAACGATGGCGTGGTGCCGGTGTCGGTGATCCGCGAAGAGGCGATGGAGGTGCGCGCAGCACTGTTACCGGTTGATCTCCTGAGTTCGCTGCCTTCCGTGGTCAACCTGCCCGAGAATGAAACGCGCCTGGGCTCCTCTGGCGCACGCGGCGACAATGCCAACATCAATCTGCGCAACATGGGCGCCACTGCCACCCTGGTGCTGGTGAATGGCCGCAGGATGGCGATCAACCCGATGACGGCTGGCCTGTCCCAGGCGGTGAACGTGAATCAGCTGCCTACGCAAGGGGTGGATCGAATCGAAGTGCTGCGCGACGGCGCCTCGTCCATTTACGGCTCGGATGCCGTTGGCGGCGTCATCAACTACATCATGCGGCGTGAATTCGATGGCGCTGAAGCATCCTTTCAGCAAGGGGGAACCGAGCATGGCGGCGGCGGGAATACGCAGCTTGCGCTCACTTTCGGCTCTACCAGCTTTGCCGAGGGCCGTGGCCGTTTCATCGGCAGTCTTGAGGCGCTCACCCGTGACAGCATCGCACTGACTGATCGTGAGTTCAGCAAGACCTCCTTCAACTCGGATCGTGCGCCCGCCCCCTTCAACAATGTCGGTGGCCCCTTCGACGGCCGTTCCGCACGCGGTTACTGGCCCACCTTTCGCGTCGGTACTGCTTCCGCCAACAATTATTTCCGACCTGTCAATGGTGTGCCCATCCTGACCACCGCGGCGCCCAGCCGCGCCACCAACCCGGAATTTTTTCTGGACCACAATCAGTTCGGCCTCGCCTCTCCCGAGGTCAAGCGCGGCAACGCCTATCTGGCCGGCGAATATGACGTGAGCGAGGAAATCACTGCCTTCGCCGAGTTCGGATATTACCTTGCCCGTTCCACCATGCAGCGACAGCCACTGGCACTCAACGGCCCCACTTCGGACAAGCTGATGCTCATGCCCGTGGACAACCCCTATAACCCCTTCGGCTCGCACTTCTATCACCCGAGCGGCGCCGCCAATGCAGACGGCACTCCGCGCTTGACCGGGGCACCAAGAACAGTCGGCTTCACGCAGATGACGCTGGCCGGGCTCGCGCCCGAAGTCATCGACACCGATTCCGATGTACTGCGTTTCACCACCGGCCTGAAAGGCTCTCTGGGCGAGACCTGGACCTGGGAGACCTCGCTTTTCTACAACGAAGTGAACGGCAAGGATGAGGCTTATCCGGACGTGCGCGAAAGCTCGCTGCAATCGGCAATCGCGCGCACCGACGCCAATGCCTACAACCCCTTCGGCTACACCTTCAAGGTGCAGAACGGCGCCGTGGTAGCCAACGCTCCCTACGCCAATCCGCAGGCCGTGGTCGACTCTTTCAGCGCCGTGTTTGCGCGGGAAGCACAGGCTACAATCGCCAGCGGCGACGCGCGTGTCTCCGGCCAGCTGTTCAGCTGGTGGGGCGGCGATGTGATGGCGGCCTTCGGCGTCGAGCACCGCAAGGAAGAGCTCGAAGACCTGCGCCCCCCTTTCAGTGGCGAGAATCCGGCCAGCTCGGGTCTCGAAACCACCAATAACGACTTCCTGCTGCACCCGCCGCGTCCGGACGTATTCGGTGACCGCGATGTCAGCAGCGCCTTCGCCGAAATCATGTTGCCGCTGGTGAATGAAGATGCGGCCGTCCCATTGGTCAACCGCCTGGAGCTGAACTTGTCGGCGCGCAGCGAGCGCTATAGTGACTTCGGCAGTACTACCAAACCCAAGATCGGCCTGAACTGGAAACCCGCCGAGTGGTTGATGTTGCGGGCTTCCTATAACGAAGGCTTCATGGCACCGAGCCTGGCGGCTTTGTACACCAGCCCGCGCTGGTCCATCTCCGCCGGCGCTGGCGACATAGACAATTACCGCAACCCCGCCTTGAACGAAGGGCCTTACGTAATGCGCACCTACTTCGGCGGCAACCCCAACCTGGCGCCGCAGGAGTCCAAGGGCGACACTGCAGGCTTTGTGCTCGACGTACCGTTTGTGGACGGTCTGAGTGTGAACGCTGACTGGTGGCGTATCCGCCGCAGCGACCTGCTGGGGCAGCGCAGCGTGACCCAAATCAACGAAAGCGACATCGCCCTGCTGACGGCCTATACACAGCAGCAACGGGCGGCCGGTGTGGCAATCGGGAAGATCGATCTAGGCAGCGGCACCGCTGGTTACAAAGGTGACCCTGATGTTCAACGCTACGCGCTGACTCCGGAAGACTTAGCGGCATTCGCCGCCTACAATGCGGCCAACCCGACCAAACCAGTAGCGGCGGCAGGGCGCATCCTGTCACGCAACCAGCCGTTCCTGAACCTGTCTTCCAGCGAGCACAGCGGCGTAGACCTCGGCCTTCGTTATGAGCTGCGAGATCTGCCCTTCGGCGACCTCGTTTTCAGCTCTGAATGGGCCTATCTGGACCAGGCAGAGACCACGCTGTCCCCGGCCAACGTCGCCCCCACGATCAACGACCTGATGTTCGCTTCGGGCGCGGCAGAGTGGCGCAGCACCAGCAATATCTTCTGGCGCAACGGGCCGTGGAACGCAGGCCTTGGCATCTATCACGTGGGCGAAACCCACGACGCCGGTGCCACGACCACGCAAGCCACATACGAAAGTCTGGGCCGCCCGAGCTACATCGAGCCCTTCTTCACTCAGGGCAGAACGATTTACCGCCGCGTGGTAGACAGCTTTGTGACCTACAACCTGTCTGTTGGTTATGAGTTCGACGGTTCGAGTTTCGCGATGCTGCGTGATACTCGGTTGCGTTTCGGCGTGAGCAATCTGGCCGACAAGGAGCCGCCACTGGCTTCGGAAAGTTTTGGTTATGACCCCTCCGTAAGTCAGTCACTGCTGACAGGACGGAGCTGGAACCTGCAAGTCACGAGGAAATTCTGATGCTGAATACGCTGTCACGTCGCAGGATGCTGTTGGGCATGGCCGGTGCGGCCGGGGTTGCTGCCACGGGTCTCGTCAGCAGAAGCTTCGCCGCCGAGAACCTCGGCGATGAGGCCCTGCGGACTGCTTATCGACAATGGCTGGAGTCGCTGCCAGCGGCACCGGCGCCTGCGCTGAACCATCACAGTCTGGTGGCCACAGAGCTCAAGCGCTGGCACATCATGGAAGCGAATCAGGGCGTAGCCGTGGACGCCGAGCACTTCTACGGCATCGGCAACCACGCTCTGGTCAAGCACCGCAAGGACACCGGCGAGCGGGTGGCCGAGTGGTTCGGGCCACGCGGTGGCGCCATCATCCACCTGAACTCGGGCTGGCTGGATGGCGACCGGCTGGTGCTGTCGCACTCCAACTTCTCGCAATTGCCCATGGCCAGTTCGCTGGAGATCTACGATGCACGCACGCTGCAGCCCATCGAGAGTCACGCATTGGGCATGCGCCTCGGGTCACTGACCTGGGCCGTGCGCCGCGACGGTTTCTGGTGGGCCTGCTTCGCCAACTACAACGATGGTGGCACGACGCCGGGCTTCGATCAGCGCTGGACCCATCTGGCCAAGTTCAACGACGACTGGCAGGAGCTGCAGTCCTGGCTCTTCCCGCCACAGGTCATTGCCACATGGGGCGACAGCTCCTGCTCGGGCGGCGACTGGGGCGACGACGGATTGCTGTATGTCACCGGCCACGACGCTGCACAACTGCACGTGCTGCGCCTGCCAAAACAAGGCGTGACGCTGGAATATGTCACCACCATCGACGTCCCCTTTGAGGGACAGTCCTGGGCGTGGGATCGCAGTGCGACAGGTGAGCGGGTGATCTACGGTATCAGCCGTGCGCGGCAGGAAGTGATTGTGGCGCGCATCCCAGTGGTGCCGACGACGTTGTAGAAGCGAGCTCGCGAACATGCCCCCGCTAATCAGCGGGGGACGAACGCCTGCTATTCCGCCCTCACCGCCACCGGCGTTTCCGCGGAAACGCCTTTTTCAAACCATGAACATTCAGGCCGTCGCAAGCTGACACTTTACATACAAGGTCTCAGGCGCAATGTCCGTACCATTCGGCCAGGTAATCGTGCCTCCTTCGATACGCGCCTTGCGGAAGAAATCCAGATCACGCAAGAGCGCAAAGACCGGCCCGCGATTCAGATATTCGGAGAAATCCACCACCCCCGAAACGCCGTCATCGAAAATGATCAGGAAGGTGTGCCCGGATCGGTACTCGATGCTGGTGACTTCGTTAAAGTTCCACATAATCCGCCTTACTCCAAGGGACTGATCGACATGAGTTCGCGCCCATTCTGCGCCAACTCCCAGTCTGCGTGCAATTCGTCAACCTGCAACGCGATCCACTCTTGCACCAACCTGATCGCGGTTCTGGAGCCTAGAGCGCCATGGCGGATGTCGCCGCCAAATTCGAACACGGCACTCTGTCCTTGATACTCAACATGGATATGGGGAGGAGCGTGATCGTCGAAATACATTCGGACCACGATCCCGAAGAATCGGCTGATTTCCGGCATGGGTGCCATCCTTGGCAAGAGCTATTCTGACAGTGAGCAGTGTAGTTGGGAAAACTGGACTTCGCTCGTCCTATGAGCGGGCAAATTCAAGGATAGCGCCGATGGAACAGTTCAGCAGCGCCACGCCAAAGCCTGGCGCTGCTGAAGAGATCGAACTATTTCAGCGCCTCCAGCCCCGCGCCGAAATTGATGTGAAACACCCCGCCCTCAATGACCAGTGCAGGCACCGATTTCACTCCTGCTTTCTCGGCCTCTTGCACACGTGCACGGTCAGCCGAGGTGCACAATCTCGACGGCATAACGGCTTGCATCCAGCGCAGCGGCAATACTCTGTTCAGCCGCAATACAAACGGGGCAACCGGCGTGGTAGAAAGTGGCAGTGCTGCAATGTGTGGGCGAAGGCATCACGCGCCCCGGCGCGCTGGAGCGGGAGATCAGTGGTATTTCCACCCAAGTGTTGTCCGAGCGCCTGCGCAAACTCACCGCCTATGGCTTGCTCGGCAAACAGACTTTTCCGAAGGTGCCACCCAGAACTGAATACGCATTGACTGACTCGGGGATGAAACTGCTGGCGATTATCAATCAGATTCGGGTGTTGGATGAGGGGATTCGGGGGGAGTAAACATACATGTGAGCAGGCCCCATCCCAGTATCGCTCTTGCTCATATCAATAGGGGGGATGAAGACACTAACATCGCTGAGGTTATCGTGCAGGAGAAATGTTATCTATATGCTTTATATGAATTAAATCTGCTTAAAGGCAAAATTTAGTTGCTGAATTATTTCAAACCCCCATTTGTCGGCGCTGAAACTTTCACACCTTTCTCGTTAACGATGCTACGACGAGAATCCTGAGTTTTTGTATCGAGACCTACACGTAAATTCAAAACAGCATTCTGCTGGAAAAACTTGCCGCGAGTACCTGAGCTGAAATCAATTTCAACGGGGATTTCGCTGCTATTTGGCGCATCTTTTGGATTCATGTAAGCCACCTGATCAATTCACATCTTCGTATTGGGCGCGCTCTTTACGAGTTGCTTGCCGCGCAGAAATCAACCTTATGTATGTGCCGCCATTTCCTCTGACTCGGTAGGTATGAGATACAGCCAGCAGTAGATGGCCACTGGACATTCCCAGTGTAAACCAGCGATCTTCTTTTTCACTGTGAGCAGCATCGAATACAGTTATGGCCAGCGGATCGAGCATTACTGTAGCAGCTTGAGCGAAAGTCACGCCGTGCTTGATGAAATTGCTCTGTGCTTTGCGCTGATCCCATAGGATATTCAGCATTGGTTTATCCATAAACCACTCTGCGCCCAGTTTTTCTGTGAATCTCCACTTTGATGCTAGCACAGAACGGCTTTCAGACAAGGCGACATACTTAAACCAGGTTGGCTCAATTGTTCGTTCCGCAGAGATTGATTCGGCATTTGGCTGAGCCAAATACCTCACCCCTGCGGGGCAGCTCTTCAGCTGTCCTGGCTGCTTCGCAGCCGGTGATTCGGTTTGGCTGAGCCAAATACCTCACCCCTGCGGGGCAGCTCTTCAGCTGTCCTGGCTGCTGCGCAGCCGGTGATTCGGTTTGGCGAAGCCAAATACCTCACCCTGCCGGCAGCCTGCGGCTGTCCAAAACGCTGCGCGTTTTGTCGAACTGGGGAGTTCGATCTTCCGGAAAGCCAAATAAAAAAGCCCACGTAAAGTGGGCTGTTTTATTTGGTGCACCCGGAGAGATTCGAACTCCCGACCAAGTGGTTCGAAGCCACCTACTCTATCCAGCTGAGCTAC
>CAIOZF010000248.1 GCA_903862645.1 uncultured Gammaproteobacteria bacterium | reverse complement strand
TCCGAACTTCTTGATTCTTGAGCAGATGGAGCCTCAGCGCGCGTTCCGCGATAAGGCTTCCACGCCGCCCATCCGGTATGAGGATGGGTGCTTCCTGCTGCCCGACGGGCCTGGCCTGGGTATCGAGCCCAACCTCGAGGTCTTAAAGGAAATGACATTTCGCCCCCAGCCGAAGAACGAGCGGCAGGGTTCACTGTACCGCTGACCACATCAATAAGGAGAAACGAACATGCTGAGTACCAGAACTTTTGCAGCGCTTGCCGCCGCCACGCTTTGCGCCACTTTAGGGAGCGCCACCGCCCAGCAGCCCATCGTGCTGCAGTGGCAAACCGCCAACCTGACGGAAAAACAGTATGAGCCCGTCTGGAAGGCCACCATCGCTGAGTTTGAGGCCGCCAATCCAGGCATCAAGATTGAGCCGGTGCTGGTCGCGCGCAAGGACCACTGGACGAAATTCGTTGCCGCCGCATTGGCTAAGCAGGCGCCGTGCATCGTGGGAGTCGATGTGGCGACCGCTGCCTACAACGGCTACCTGATGCCACTCGACAAGTACATGCAGGCCGAGTCGGCAGCTTTCAGGGGCGCATGGAGTGCGGACATTCTCAGCGCGGCAAAGTGGAAAGGCCAGCTCTATGGTCTGCCGATCTGGGGCGGAACCTACGCAGAGATCTACAACCGGGATCTGGTCATCAAGGCGGGGCTTGACCCGGCCACTCCTCCCAAGACCTGGGCAGATTACCTAGCATGGAGCAAGAAGCTCACCGGAAACGGCGTGTGGGCCACCGCAGTGCTCGGAGGCAAGACCGACACGACGACGCGCGTACTGCTCACGTGGATCTGGTCCAACGGTGGCGAAGCCTTCAATGCAGATATGACCGAAGCGACTTTTGCCAAAAATGCCAAGAGCCTGGAAGCCATCAAGTTCTACCTGGGGCTGGCGGGCAAGCAGGGGCTTGCGGCGCCTGCGCCAACGACGACCAACTACCTGGAACAGACCAACCTTTTCGCCCAGAGCAAGATCGCCACGATGCGAAATGCCTACTGGGCAGTCGCCAAGGTGAACGAGGACAACCCGGCCATGAAGGGTAAGGTCTTCGTCGCGCCAATTCCTGCGAATGTACCCAATGCGCCAACGATGGCGACCATGACCGCGTCCAGCATCTCGGCCAGCTGTCCGCACCCGGATGCGGCGTGGAAGTTCATCAAGTTCGATGCCGACAAAAAGTGGTCTATCGAGCGTGCCAAAGTGTCCTACTGGATGCCGCTTCGCAACGACCTGGCCAATGACCCTCAGGTCAAGGCAGACCCGATGTTGGCCCAGTTCGTGCAGATTGGCACGAATGCGCGCAGTTATCCGCTGCCATCTCCCATCTGGGCCGAGATCGCTGCGGGCGACATCGTGGATGCCGTTCAACGGGCATTGCTCCAGCCTGAGAAGACCGACGAGATATTTCGCGAGCTGGATGCCAAGCTGACGAAGAAACTGCGTGATGTCTGAGTGTGCCGCTCTGGTAGTCACATGTGACCGACTCACTGTTGGGAGTCGGTTACCCGTGGAGGGCCTTTGATGCGTCAATGGCAACGACGCCGTCTTGTGGGTTATGCATTCGTCGGGCCAGTATTTCTGTTCCTTTGCGCGGTGGTTGTATTCCCCCTGGCCCATGCGTTCTGGATCAGTTTGCATCGCACGCGCGGGCTTGCGACCACGTTCGCCGGCACCAATAACTACCAACGCGCGCTGACGGACGATGCCTTCTGGCACTCGCTCGGTGTCTCGGTGCAGTTCACGGGCGCCTGCGTCATCTTGCACATGCTGATCGGCCTGTGCCTTGCGCTTCTGCTTAATGAGATCCGATTCGCCAAGACGGCGCTTCGGGTCGCGTTTCTGACGCCGTGGATGGTGGCCCCTGCGGTGGGCGCAACCATTTGGTTGTGGCTTCTGGAGCCGCAGTTCGGCGTTGTCAACTACCTGCTGGTCTCCAAAGGCGTCATCGACGCGCCACTAGCCTGGCTGGGTACACCGGCATTAGCTTTCATGTCGGTGGTTGCCGTCGACGTGTGGCGCGGCGTGCCGTTCGTGATGTTGCTGATACTCGCCGGCCTGCAGACCATACCCCATGACCAGTACGAAGCCGCAGCCATGGATGGCGCCAGCGCTTGGCAGCGGTTTCGCCACATCACATTGCCCAACCTGCGTTATCTGCTCGTGGTGGCATCTACCTTGGACATCATCAACACGATTAGGCACTACGACATCATCGGCGTGATGACAGCCGGCGGTCCTGCGGGAGCGACCGAGGTATTGCCCGTGCTTCTCTACAACACTGCATTTCGCGGCAATCGGTTCGGCGAGGCGGCAGCCATCGGGGTACTGCTCTTGCTGATCGTGCTTGCGTTCGCAATCTTTCACATCCGCCTGACCAAGCCCGAGCAGGGGAGCGCACCATGATCCGTCGTTCGCCCTATGTGGACGGTGCGCGCTGGGCACTGGTGCTGGTGGCGCTGGTCATAGTGGTGTTTCCCTTTTATTGGATGGTTAACACGTCGCTCAAGCCGGCGTCTGAGATCTTCCTCTCTCCACCCACTTTCATCTCCTCCAACTGGTCACTGGACGCCTATGTCACGGTGCTGACCCAGCGACCCTTTGCCCGTTATTTTCTGAACAGCCTGGTGGTCACGCTGGGAACTACCCTACTGTCGGTGACGCTGGCGGCTTTCGCCGCTTATGGCTTCACGCGTTTCTTCCCGCGGGGCGCGACACCGTTCATCGTGTTCCTGCTGTTCACCAAGATGCTGCCGGAGACGCTGCTCATCATTCCGTATTTTCAGCTGATGTCGTCGCTTGGCCTGCTCAACTCCTATTTCGCACTGATCCTGGCCTATTCATCGTTTGCGCTGCCGTTCTCGGTCTGGATGCTTATCGGATTCTTCCGCTCGATTCCGCGCGACATCGACGAAGCGGCAAAGATCGACGGGGCCTCCTATCTGCAGACTTTCTTTCTGGTGATCCTGCCTCTCGCCCGGCCGGGCCTGGTGGCGGTAGCGCTTTTCACCTTCCTGATTGCCTGGAACTCCTATCTATGGGCCCTGGTGCTGACGACCGACGCATCCATGCATGTTCTTTCCGTGGGCGTGGCCAACATGGTGGGTGAGTACCGTGTGCAATGGAACGAGTTGATGGCTGCTGCGGTGATTGCGGCAGTGCCTGTGATGCTGCTGTTCTCGTTCCTGGAGAAGCATTTGGTCAATGCCATCACTTCGGGCGCCGTGAAGGGCTGAGCGCCCCCCTATGGTCAAAAAATCAGAAACACCTGCGCCAAGTGCTCAACCTATCCACCACGGTCTAGGTCAGGGCACTTGTTCGGTTGGCCTGGGCCCCAGGCTGATGTTGGGCGTGAGTCATCCAAACAGGGTTGTAGTGTTCACAATGGGCCGAAGTAGGTTTATTCGCTGTACGGCCCATATAAAACAATGGGTTACGTGAAATAGCTACTACTTTGTAATAAATTGATGCAATTTAACAACAGTT
>CAIOZF010000247.1 GCA_903862645.1 uncultured Gammaproteobacteria bacterium | reverse complement strand
TTCATGCGCAGCCGGTTGATGGCGGTGCGGTGAAGGATGCATCGACAGCCTCCCGAGAAAGTCACCGGCGCTTGCTTGTCCCCGGGGGATGTGGAACATTCAGACCGTTCAATTCGAATTCAGGAGAACACCGATGATTGCAGGAATTCCTTTTCTTTCCGCCATGCGCCGCGCCTTCTTGTGGGCAATCACCGCGCTGTTGGCTATGGCCTCGGCCACTGCTCAGGAGCGCGTGCTGGTAGACGTTGAATTGACCGAAGGGACCAATATGGCGGCGGCGTTGTCTCCGGATGGCGAGACGCTGATTCTGGCGATTCAGGGCACCTTGTGGTCGGTGCCGGCCACTGGTGGCAAGGCGACAGCGATCACGCCTGCAGAGATGGATGCCCAGGAGCCGGTATGGAATCCCGATGGCGAGAGCATCGCGTTCTATGGTTTCGTGGCAGATGCCTTCTCGGTGTGGACCGTCGCTCCCGATGGCAGTGACCTCGAGCGTCTGCCCGATGGCGGCGGCGACTCCCGCTATCCTTCCTACAGCTACAATGGCAGCACTCTGTATTACGCCAGCGACGAGAATGGCGGCTATTCCCTCTGGTCCACCAATTTCGACAGCGGTGTGCGTGCCAAACTCACCACGGCGGAGGAGACCGGCTATGTGATGCCGGATACTGCCTATTTCTCCGGCGTCGGCAATGCGGTATACCCGGCACTCTCACCCGATAGCACTCTGCTGGCATATGTTATCGACGGCCCCGAGAACATCCTCGTGGTGCGCTCGCTGACACCCGGTACTCAGGCACGTGAGCTTTACCGTGCGCCAATCCTCGGTGCGCCGCTGTGGTCCGCCGATGGCATGGACCTCTATCTTGTGGGCATTGAAGAAGACACCAGCTATCTGGCCAGTGTGCGCGTCGATGGCTCCGGCACCACTCGTCTGGTCGATGGCGGCGACGTGTTCCCCTTCCGGCCGTCGCAGGCGCCGGATGGCACGCTTTACTACACCGCCGATGGCGCGGTGAAGACAGTGTCACCGACAGGGGTGGCCGGGCCTTCTGTGGCTTTCTCCGCCACCGTGACACTGGATCGCACGCCTTATGAGCGTCGCACCTACGACTTCACCGACCAGACGCCCCGCGCAGCGCTCGGCATCGTCGATCCGGTGCTCTCGCCCGATGGCAGCAAGGCCGCCTTCACGGCGCTGGGCGATCTGTGGATCGCCGATCTTGAGGCAGGCACGCCGGCCCGCAACATTACCGACGATGTCTACATCGACATGTCGCCGAGCTGGTCCGCCGATGGCGCCCAGATCGCCTTTGTGTCTGACCGCGAAGGCAAGTCCGACATCTGGTTGCTTGATGTGGCCACTGGCGAACAGCGCCGCATATCCGATGTCCCCAAGCCGGCGAATTCGCCCGTGTGGTCGCCCGATGGCACCAGGCTGGCCTATCTGGCCGACAGCGGCAACAGCATCTTCATCTCGGCAACAGTCAATGTGCTGGATCTGGCAACGGGCACCGATATCGTGATTGCCGACACCATCTTCGGGCCGAGCGTGCCGAGCTGGTCGCCCGATGGCACCAAGGTGGTGGTGTATTACCGCGAACCCATGAACAGCCGCTTCCGCGAAGGCAAGAATGTGTTGTACGTGCTGCCTGCAGACGGGCAGGGTGAGAAGCTGATGATTTCGCCTGTGGAAGGCAAATCGCTGGGACGTCGTCAGCATAACCGTCCTGCATGGTCCAGTACCGGCGAGATCGTCTACCGTATCGACGGTGCGCTGTGGTCGGCACCGATGAGTTCGGAAGGTGAACTGGGAGATTTCACGCTGATCGCCGCAGCAGGCGAGAACCCGAGCTGGTCAGCCGATGGCAGCAAGCTGATCTACATCGATGGCCAGGACTTGTTGCTGTATGACAGAGCCTCTGGCGTAACCGAACCGCTGAACATCAAGCCACAATGGACACAGGCGCTACCCGAGTCCTCCTACACCATTCGCGCTGGCAGTCTGTATGACGGCTTCTCCGATACGTGGGTGTCCGGCGTCGATATCGTGGTAAAGAACGGCGTGATCACCGCTGTACGTCAGGCTGGTCTCAGCGAGCCGGTCGGCACGCTGATCGATGCGGCCGAAAAGTTCGTAATGCCGGGCCTGATCGAGAACCATACTCACCAGTCCACTACCCAGGGCATTATGCTCGGCAACATGTATTTGTGCCATGCCATCACGACCTTGCGCGAGACGGGGGATGACCCCTACCACGCGGTCGAGCGTCGCGAGTCCGAGGCCTCTGGCCGTCGTCCGGGGCCACGTGTCTTTACTGCCGGGCCGCTGAACGAAGGCACTCGCGTGTCCTACGGCGTTTCGGAAACGGTCGAGGATCTGGTGCGCATCGAAGACTCGTCCCGCTTGTCTACCGAGCTGCAATTGAACATGTACAAGAGCTACGTGCGTCAGGATTACACGGTGCAAAAGCGCGCCATCGAACTGGCTCATGCCGCAGGCATTCCTGTGTCATCCCATGAACTGTACCCAGCGGTTGCCAATGGCGCGGATCAGATGGAACATCTCTCTGCGACCAGCCGACGCGGTTTCTCCATGAAGGCGTCACGACTCGATCGCTCTTATCAGGACGTGATTGCGCTGATCACGAGGTCCGGCGTCATTGTCACACCCACTATGGCGTTGTCTGAGCGGGGCAGCGATCTTGCCATTCAGCAGGACATCCTCAAGCGCATCGTGGATGGCGGCGGACGCATCGTGGCGGGCACCGACTCGCCTTTCGTGGCGCACGCGGATTCGCTGCACCGTGAGCTGGAGATCTATGTGGGGGCTGGCTTGACAGTGGCACAGGCTCTGCGCTCCTCGCAGAGCGACGCTGCGGAGGCGCTGGGGGCTGGCTCGCAACTGGGCCGCATCGCCCCCGGCTACATGGCCGATCTGGTGATCCTCAATACCAACCCCTTCGACGACATCAAGAATATTGGAGATATCCAGACGGTGATGAAGAACGGCGAAGTGGCCTGCGTGAATCCGCAGTAAGCCGTGAGCTACGGATAGCGAACTACGGATAGCGAACTACGGAAAGTGCAGCAGAAACTGATCCCGGCTGCGGCGATATTTTTGCTTGTGCTGGCCGGGATCTGCCGGGCTTCTCGTCCCAAAGGCAAGTATGACGGAGCTGGTAAGGGGCTGCCCCGCAAAAGATTGTCCGGCAAGCCCCAGTAGCTCGTCATAACTTGCGGCCTCGAATCCCTCCATGGGGCACGCATCGACGCCCAGAATTGCGCAGCTTGTCAGCAAGGCACCCAAGGCCAGATAGGCCTGCTTGTGGGCCCACGCCTGCAGGTCTTCATCCCGGGGCAGTCTAGTCATGAAGCGTTGGTAGCGTATCGGGACTTCCGACTCCGGCACTGGCGGGATCAGTCCCTGCGCAATCATCTGGCTGATATGAGTGCTGAAGGTTTCCAGACTCAATTGGCGATAGATCGCAAACACGAACAAGCCGTCCGCACTGTTGATCTTCTCCTTGTTCATCATGGAATGCTCAGCGAGTCTTCCCAGCAATTCCCTGTTCTGGACAAGCACTAGTTTGTAGGGCTGCAGGCCAGCGGCTGATGGGGACAGATGTGCGGCCGCAACGAGGGTTTCAATGACTTCGTTGCTGGTGTGGCTGGATCCATCGAAAAGTTTTACTGCATAACGCCATTGCAACTGTTCAAGCAAGTCCATGTGGTCTCCGGTTTGATGTGCGTGGGTGGGAAATAAGAAAACGAGTATTCCAAGTTCGGCTGTGAGCATCACCGGCGTTCGCCAGTCCGGAGGTCAGCTCGTCGGGCTCGCGGTTTGTGGCTGATGAAGCGCCGCGCCACGTTTCAGGAAGGTCTCTTCATACTCTGGCACTTCGGTCCCCAGCGCGCGATCCCAGAAGCGGAAGAAAAGGCCATAGTTCCCGCTCAGCTTTGTATGGTGCAGGCTATGGAAGGTAGCGGTGTTCATCCAGCGGAACGGCGGGATCCTGGCATACCAGCGCGGCAGGAACTCATATCCCAGGTGAGACATGATGTTGTTCATCAAACCGACGACCTGCAGGACCCCAAGGGCAGGCAGATAAATCGGCACAAGAAACAACACCGGGAATATGGCGGCCCCAAGGATGAAGGCCTCGAACGGATGAAACGAGTAGACCGAAAATGGGTTCACATCCACGCTCTTGTGGTGCACGGCGTGCACGCGTCGATACAGCCACGGCTGATGCAGCAATCGGTGCCATGCGTAGAACCACAGATCGTTCAACAACAGGAACCCGATTATGCTGGCGATGATGCCCCACCACGTGAATGCCGAAGCGTCGGCAGAGAGCTTTGTCAGCCCCGCCGCATAACACAGTGAGATGATCACTGCGCTCATCGTCCCGATGGCCAGAGTCGACAGTGTGTTCTTCACCTCCGAGAAGAGCTGCTTCTGATTGAAGCGCTTTCTGGCCTGAATTCGCGAGCCCCGAAAGCGTTCCTCGCCCCATCGCCAGATCACAAGAAAGACGAGGCCGACAACAGCAAAATAGCCGACCGTCTGGGCAAAAAACGCTTGGAAGAGCATTGCCAGCGGGTGTGCTTGTTCCAGCATGACCCTCTCCTTAAAGCAACTATTAGTTGCATTGTAGGGAGGGTTTGATTTTATTGCAACTAGTTGTTGCGATGAGTTGTCGTTTCCGGTGAGATGCTCTATTCTCCGGGCATGACAATACCACGAAACACGAAGCAACGTGGCGAGCCGGTCGTGCGCAGGGTGCTGGAAGTTGCTCTGGAACAGCTGGCGGCGCATGGCTTTGACCGGCTCAGCGTGCCTGAGGTCGCCGCCATCGCGGGGCTGAACAAGACTAGCGTGTACCGCCGCTGGCCCACCAAGGGCGACTTGGTTCGCGAGGCGCTGAGCGCGTCCATGGGGCACACCACCGAGGCGATCGACAGCGGCGACTTGCGCGCTGACTTGCTCTCTCTGGCGCGCACTGCGGTAGCCTTTGTTGAGTCGCCGTTAGGTTTGGCTGTGCAGCGAACGTTGCTCGCGGAGGGCCCCAACCCGGAGGTCAAAGGACTTGCCGCTTCGATGCTGCACCAGCAGGGTGCCGATGGCCCTGGCCTTTTATTCGAAAGAGCTATCGCCCGGGGAGAGCTTGCGAAGGACACAGACATCAAACTTGTGCTCACGACGGTGGCTGGCGCGATCATGCACCGGATATTCATTGAGCAAACACCTGTCACGGAGGACTTCCTGGTGCGCCTCATCGACATGTTGCTTTTTGGCGTGAAGAAAGGCTGACCACACAGCCTCCCAGCAAAGCCATCCCCCCGCAAGACCCTCTGAACTCACACGTGCTTGCCACACTGACAGCTGTGCGGCATGCTCGCGGTCAGCCTGAAACAAAAAAATCACCAGGAGATTCCCATGCACAAGGCGCTTTTATTCTCGGCCGGTCTGCTGTTTGCCGCTCAGGCAATGGCGCAATCCACTCTGCCCGCTATCGATGTCACTGCTGCGGAGATCAAGGCTTTCATCGACGCGCTGCCGAAAGATGCCATCAGTGATCTGCCAATCCGCGTCGTCACGGTCGGCAATGGCAAGGCGGGCGTGTACGGAGTGTTCCGCCCGCAGTCGCTGCCCGGCGATGCGATTCGTCATGACACCAGCGTGACCGAGATTTACTACATGCTCGAAGGCTCTGCGACGCTGGTAACCGGGGGGACCATCACCGACGAGGTGAGTGCCGGCAACAGTCCCAATACCCAGCGGCCCAATTACCGGGGCAGCGCCATTCAGGGAGGCGTCAGTCGCAAGCTTGGCGTGGGCGATGTCGTAATCATCCCTCCCAATGTGCCGCACTGGTGGAGCAGCCTCGACTCCGATATTCGTTACCTGATCTTCCGGCCCGATCCGGAGGGATTGCAGCCGGTGCGCTAGGCAGACTTATTGCTTTAAAACGCTGATTACAAAAAAGAAGGCCATCGTGCCCGGAGACTTACCATCATGTTCAAACAGCTCGTGAAACCGACCCTCGCTGGATTCGTCATGCTCGCCCTTAGTGCTGCAGGCAGTGCCCAGACTCCCGCCGTTCCCGCGCTGTACATGAATGGCACCGACATCGCGACGGCGCTGCAAAAGGCTTTGCAGGAGCGCCCGGGCATGGGCGTCTCCACGATCACTACCACCGATCATTACCGCATCAATCTGATTACCCGCACAGAACCCGCTGGTGCCATCGTGCATCGGCCTGGCACCGAGCTGCACTTCATTACCGAGGGTGCCGCTACGCTTGTCACCGGTGGCACCGTGGTGCATCCCTCCGAGGGCGCGCCGGGCACGATTGAGGGCGGCGTCGCCCAGCGCGTCACCAAGGGCGACGCCATTCTGGTGCCCGAAGGCACGCCGCATCAGTACACCGCTGTGGAAGGCTCCGTGACCTATCTTGAGGTGCGGTTCAATGTGCCGGTGGCGCCGTAGGTTATGACTGCAGTTCGGTGTAAAATCTGTGCGTTAGTGCTATCAAACCTCTGTCTGAAGGGTAGATTTGAATGATGTCAGAGAATCAAGTTCAACCATCGATCGACCTGCAACCCGTGCTGGAGGGAGAGAAACTCCTGGTGCGTCCGCTGCGGGCTGATGATCTTGATGCACTGCATGCAGCAGCTTCTGATCCCTTGATCTGGGAGCAGCATCCATCGCCACTGCGTTATCAGCGCGCTGTGTTCGAAAGTGAGTTTTTCCAGGGTGCACTGGCCTCCGGCAGTGCTTTCGTTGTCATCGACAAGTCCGCAGGAAAAATCATCGGCTCTTCTCGCTACTACGATTGGGACCCGCAGAAACGGGAGATTGCGATTGGTTTCACCTTTCTGGCGCGCTGCCATTGGGGCGACGGCAGCAATCGGGAGTTGAAGCGATTGATGCTCGAACACGCCTTTCGCAGCGCTGGCCTCGTCTGGTTGCACATTGGCAGAACCAACTGGCGCTCGCGAAAAGCGGTCGAGAAGATTGGAGCCCGGTTGTCCCACGAGAGCGCGAAAGAACTCTATGGGGTCGTGCACGAGTATGCGTTCTATTTCATCAGGCCGGAGATGCAGCGCTGCTGACTATCGCTCACTCTTTCCAGATGGAGCGGGCACTAAGGTTGATATCAGTCTTGTTACCGGCGGCGTTCACTATATGAATGATGAAGGTCTCGGGGTTCGGGTGACTGTAGCCCAATGACTTCATACCACCTTCGCCGACAGCGACGAAGTTCACACTATTTTCACTGATTTCAGAGAGTTCCATCTTTTGCGCGGCGGGAGTGCGTGGCACAAAACCTGGGTTGAACTGCTGGATGTGCAGCACGAGCGAGCCAGCATCTTCCTCGATGGTGATCATCTCAAACATGCCGGTCGCATCGCTGCCGGTCATCCGCACCATGGCGGCGATGGAGCTGCCTTCCACGCCAATCCAGTTCTCCTCCAGTTGATTTTGACCCAGCGCACCGGCCCAGTTGCCGGTCATCCAGTTCAGTGCTTCGATCTCGGCGGGCGGGCCGGCGTGTACGAATGAGGTAGCGGTGGTCAGGGCGGTGAGGGCGAATGCTTGAGCAAATCTTCTTGTTCTCATGTTGTCTCCAGTGTTCGAATTGGTTGGGTCCGGTACGGGCAAGGCGTGCCTATCCTAATCCTTTGGGGGTGACAGTGCGAGCAGGCGGAGACCCACTTGATTTTTCAGATGCAGGCTGGATGGCCATGACAGGGGCAAATCGGCTAGGATTGCACGCAAAGGCAAAACACCCTGTACGCCTTCCCCAATAATGATGGAAAACCAATAATAAATGAACACACCCGCCAAGCGTTACCCCTGCCTGCCCCGCACTGCACTCTCGATGTCGTTACTGGTGCTGTCGCTGGCACTGAGCCAGTCCGTGTTCGCACAGACGGCCAGTTATAACATTCCGCGCGTCAGTGCCGCCCCGATGATTGATGGTGAAGTGGGGCCGGCAGAGTGGGCACAGGCAACCCAGGTGGCGCTGGATATCGAGACTTCGCCGTCGGAGAACATTCCGGCTTCGGTGCAGACGACGGCCTACATGATGGAGGATGGAGAGAATCTGTATATTGCGTTCATCGCACAGGACCCGGACCCGTCCCAGATACGGGCGTTCTATCGGGATCGCGACGAGATCAACGGTGCCGACAGCGTGGGTGTCCTGCTGGACACGTTCAACGACGAGAGCCGTGCCTTCGAGTTCACCGTCAACCCGCTGGGCGTGCAACGCGATGCAGCGCTCGATGATCTTAGCGGCAGCCACGATGATTCATGGAATGCACTGTGGGAGAGCGCCGGCAGCATTTCCGACACGGGTTATATGGTCGAGATGGCAATACCGTTCAAGCAGCTTCGCTTTGAGAGCGGTGTGCAGGAAAAAATCTGGGGCGTGAAATTCTCGCGCAGCTTTCCGCGCGAGCGCAGTTACCGTTTTTCTGATGTGGTGCAGGATCGCAACATTTCCTGCTCTGTCTGCCAGTTTGACAAGGCTAGTGGCTTTGCCAGTGCCCAGCCGGGCAGGAATTTGGAGATCATTCCGACGCTGACATCAACAGGCGTGCAGTCGCGCCCCAATCCGGCAATCGATTCCTGGGGCGATACAGATTCCAATGCCGAAGCCGGAGTGGATGTGCGCTGGGGAATCAATCAGGACATGGTGCTCAATGCCACATTGAATCCAGATTTTTCGCAGGTCGAAGCGGATGCGGCGCAGCTGGATATCAACAACACCTTCTCGCTGTTCTTTCCCGAGCGACGTACGTTCTTCCTCGACGGCGCCGACTATTTCAACAGCAATCTCAACCTCGTGCACACTCGCAACATCGCCGACCCTGACTACGGCATGAAGCTGACCGGCAAGAGTGGGCGGCATTCCTACGGTCTGATGCAGGCCAACGATACCTCCACCAGTTTCCTGATTCCCACCAACGACAGTTCACGGGTTGCGACACTGGGGGACATCGACAGTGATGTGTCCGTTTTGCGTTATCGCCAGGACATTCTTGATAACTCCAGCATCGGCACGATCTTGACGCATCGCAACAGCACCGATTACAGCAACACGGTCGCAGGCGTGGATGGGCGTCTGCGTATGACGGACAGCGACGTCATCAGCGTGCAGGCATTGCGCTCCCAGTCCGAATATCCCATGGCGATACAGACACGCTATGGTCAGAAGGACGATCTGGGTGACGAGACCTATCTGCTGGATTATCGTCACAACGATCGCCGTTGGGATGTGTGGGCGGAGTATGTGGATTACGGCAAGGATTTCCGCGCCGACATGGGCTTCATCAATCGCGTGGACTACACGCGCAGCACCTTGCGTGTGGGGCACACCTGGCGCTTCGAAGCCGGCAGTTTCTTCGACCGCATCCGCATCGCAGGCGACTGGGACCAGACCTTCGATCAGGGCGGGCTGGAGCTGGAGGAGGAGACTGAAGTTTTTCTGGAAATGAATGGCCCTTATCAGTCAGAAATCAACGGGTTGTTCGGTGGCAGCAGCACGTACTGGAATGGCCAGTACTTCGACGAAAAGTTCAATCAGCTGAGTGTGTCGGTGCGACCTAACAGTGTGTTGCGCCTGCAGATGTATGTTCGAGTTGAGGACATCGTGGATTTTGCCAATACGCGATTGGGTAAATCCAAACGCTACAGTCCGCAGGTCAGTTATCAGGCCGGGCGTCACGTGGAGCTGGAGTTGGAGCATACCCATCAGACCTTTGATGTGAAGGGTGGGCGTCTGTTCACAGCAGATCTCATCGATCTGCGCATCACCTATCAGTTCAACGTGCGCAGTTTTCTGCGCTTCGTGGTGCAGTACGGTGACACCGAGCGGGACAAGTCGCTCTATATCCGGCCAGTGCAGGCAGTGGGTCGGGAAATGACGACGCAGCTGCTCTACAGCTACAAGTTGAATCCGCAGACGCTGTTCTATCTTGGCTATTCGGACGCGGGATTTCAGAACGACAGCCTGAACACCATCGAGACCAGCAATCGGACTGTGTTCGCGAAGTTCAGCTACGCGTGGTTACCCTGATAGTGTGGGAGCGGGCTCAGCTCACTTCCTTCCTGCGCAGCATGCGCGCCGGGATCAGTGAGAGCAGCATCAGCGCGCCGAGCGTGATGTAGATCGGTGGCCAGGTGAAGGGTTCGGGTGGTGCTTCTGGCAGCGTGATGGAGCCCCGTGTGTTGCCGGCCGTGATCTGATAGTTCGTACTGAAGTTTCCTGTGTAGATAAAAGTGCCACCAGCATCCGTCTGCAGTATGGCGACAGTGGTTTGCGGCTGGGAGGCCTCCGCAATCTGCACCGCAATGTCGGCTGCCGGAGAGCCGTCGGCGTTGCTGACGACACCGATGATCAATGCGCCATCCCCGAGCAATTGCAACTCCTGCGCGCAGGCTACAGCCGAGCCGAGCAGCAGGCAGGGTGCCAATAGCAGACCCAGTACCAGTTTAATGAACATGGGGCTCTCCTCCGTCGTGACTGTGTGGGACACCTGGGGCGGTAAGCTCCGTGGTGGCAGTAGCCGCCGGGCCGTGCACATGGCCGCTCTCATGCAGATAGCCGTGCAGTTGAAACAAAAGCAGCAGGAAGCCGCAGAACACCAGCGTGCCATTGGCAATTCGAGTCAGTGGCTCCCACACCATGGTCTGCCGCCAGGCGCGGATCACGACTCCCATCACGACGAGCGCAGCGATCTGCCCTAGCTCGACGCCGAGGTTGAAAAACAGGATCTTGCTCAGCAGGCCGCTCTCATCGGTCATGGTCAGGTCCTGTAGCCGCGCCGACAATCCGAACCCGTGGATAAGTCCGAAGCTGAAGACCATGACCAGCAGACTCGGTGCCGCGATACCGATCCAGCGCTGAAAGCCATCGAGATTCTCGAAGCCCTTGTACATGACGGTCGCGGCAATCACCGCGTCGATCAGATAGTGATCGGCGCTGATCCCGGCGTAGGTGGCGAACACCAGTGTGAGGGTGTGGCCGAGCGTAAAGGCGGTGACAAACTTGAGGATATCGATGAACCTAGTCAGGAAGAACATCACCCCGAGCAGGAACAGCAGATGATCGTAACCGGTCAGCATGTGCTCGGCACCGGTCCAGATGTAATCCAGAATGCCACCGTTCTGCATGCGTTCGCGTGCCACGTCGGACACATCATGCGCCAGTGCCTGCGAGGCACCGGCACAGCTCAGCAGCAGAACAAGCAGGGCTTGCCCGGCGACGCGGCTTCGCAGTACTAACCATAGTCTTTGCACACCAGTCTCCTTGCCGATCAAATGAATTTCACTGTGCGCTTTTAGCAGATAGCGCTCCATGTGGCCAGCCCGCGCTCAACTATGCGGCCGGCAGCCATCGACGCGATAACGGGGCAGCAGGCGGGCGCCATCATCGCGGGGCTGCATAAGAGGTCTCAGACTGCACCGGCCTCCCATTCCTTGTTCGCGGCTTCAAGTGCGTCGCTCAGTGTCGGAAAGAAAGCCAGCACCCCCGGTTGTGGCTGGACTCCGGCGCGTGTCAGCGTTTTCAACGGTTGAAACTGCAGGTCGGTGAGATACAGCCGCGAACCGTCGACGGCACATTGCTGCACCAGATTGTCCAGAGCCGACACCCCGCCGGCATCCAGTATCGGCACTCCATCCAGATACAGAATGATGCCACGGCGCTGCCCGCAGTTCATGGCGATCTCGCTGAAGATACGGTCGGCTGCTGCGAAGAACAGTGGCCCGCTGATCTTCAGCACACACCAGCCCGGTGGCACCGGCTCGGTCACCAGGCGGCGGTTTTCACTGATATCCGCCACGCGGGTCATGTCCGCAATTTCCTTCATGAACAGCAGAGCCGCCAGCACCATGCCGGTGCTAATGGCGATCACCATGTCGAATAACACGGTCAGGCTGAAGCAGGTGAAGAACACCGCGATGTCACTGCGCGGAGCGGTCTTGATCAGGTGCACCGCCTTGGGGGCCTCGCTCATGTTCCAGGCCACCATCAGCAAAAGGGCGCCCATGCCGGACATGGGCAGATAGCTGAGCAGCCTGGTCAGTGCCACCAGCCCCAACAATACAACCCCCGCATGGACCATGGCCGCCACTGGAGAGGTTGCCCCCGCGCGGAAGTTGGCGGCTGATCTGGCCAGCGCCGCAGTGGCCGTAATCCCGCCGAAAAACGGTGTCACGATGTTGCCAATGCCCTGTCCCAGCAATTCGCTGTTGGCGCTGTGCTTGCGTCCGCTCATGCCATCCAGCACCACCGCACACAGCAGCGATTCAATCGCGCCCAGCATCGCGATGGCCAGTGCGGCTGGCAGCAGTTCCTGAATGGCCTGCCAATTCCATAGCGGCGCTGCGCCGCCTGCACCCTCGCGCAACCAAGGCCATTCGAAATGCGGCAGCACCGCAGGGATGCCGTGGCCGCTGCTGCCATCGGGCAACAGATAAGAGAACCGCGAGCCAATGGTGTCTACCGGCAAGTCCGCTTGAGCGAACAGCAGGGCGGCGATGCTCGCCAAGGCGATGGCTGGCAGATGTGCGGGAATCGGAGTCTTCAGCTTCGGCCATAGAATCATGACCGCCAGCGTCAGGGCTGCGACGGTCACACTCGGCCAGTGCACATCGCTGGCATGCGCGGCGAGCAGGCTGATTTTGTCCAGGAAGTGTTCGGGCATCTCGGCGATGGGAAGGCCGAAGAGATCCTTGATCTGCAGGGTGACGATGACGACGGCAATACCACCGGTGAATCCAAGCACCACTGATTCGGGAATGTACTGAATCAGTCTGCCGAGGCGCAGCAGGGCCATAGCCACCAATATGACGCCGGAGAGCATCGTCGCCACGAGCAAGCCGCTGAGTCCGAAATTCTGGGCGATGGGGTAGAGGATCACCACGAAGGCCGCAGTCGGCCCCGACACGCTGTAGCGCGAACCGCCGCTCAGCGCGATCAGAAAGCCCGCGATGATGGCGGTGTAAAGGCCGTACTGCGGCGCCACGCCACTGGCAATCGCCAGTGCCATGGCCAGGGGGATAGCGATGATGCCGACGCTTATGCCGGCCAGGGCATCCTTGTAGAAACGCTGAATGTTGTATGTTTCGGTGACGCAACTCTCGCGCAGGGCGTGTGCGAAGCGCAAAGAGAACAGATGACGGCGATGGGACATCGTGATTTCTTCTCTAAGGATGGACTACATCTTCCCGAGTGTACGCCTTGCAAGACGACAGACATAGCATCTTGATGGGTCATCCTGACAATCCATTGTCGTTTATTCAGAAAGCAGAAGTATCCCCGTGATGGCTTCCCGACCTTTGGTCAGGAAAATGAAAACGTCTTCTAACTCATCGCCGTTGAGGCTGCTGGTCATGACTGCGCCGTTGCGCATGGCCTCGCTCAGCGGCAGGGTATGATCCGGGCTGCGGCCTTCCACTGCGCGCAGTTCGCTGTTCTGCTCGATTTCGAATTCGTCGATGATGCGGCGAATGTCGATCTCATATTCATTGCGCGTACGGCTGTAGTCCAGCGAAGCGAGGAACTGATCCTCTGGCGGTGTGGCTTCCGGTGCCATGCTGTTCAGGAATACCTGCACTTGCTCATCCAGCAGCACCAGCAGATCGCGATTGCTGCCGACGCCGCTGACCTTGGCGATAGCCGTGGGAATGGTACGGGTGTTCTCGAGCGCCTCTGCCTGTTCACGGAATTCCATGGCGGAGCTGAGCATGCCTACCGCAGACGGAAACTTCAGAGCGACAGTGAGCTGGCGTGCCGGGCGCCGCGCGAAACTCTGGCCTTCATTGTGATAAACGAAGGCCTCCACGTTAATACTGCCGGAGATGGCCAGCCACAGAAACAGATCTCCGACCGAGACTTCTTCGACCCGCCACAGCCACAGATCTTTGAGGCCGTCTTCATTCTCGTCCTGCAGGAAGGTGGTGATGACGTTACCACCGGAGCGCAGTACCTGGCGCGGCTGAGTGAAGTCCATGCCGACGGCGCTGCCGCCAAACAACGACACCTTGCCACCCTCACGCAACAGGAAGTCGGCAACACCATCGCCGTCCACATCTTCGAGGGTTTCCTCATGGGTCAACGCGAGGATGCCGGTGAGGTTGGAGAAATCCAGCTGATCGATGTCGAAGGTGCCCAGGCGTTCGCGGATTTCCAGACGATCGACCGAGTAGGTGGGCGTCTGCGGGAAATACTCGCTGCCATCGGCACTGGCGAGGAATACGTCGAATCGTTCCTCCGTCTCCGAGAGCAGATCGGGGCTGCCATCGTTGTTGACGTCACGCAGTTCTATCAATGGAATACGCAGCGACTGACCGACGTCCCGTTCCAGAGACTGGCGCACGAACAGGCTGGTGTTGATCTGCATGTCCGAGAGCACGCTCAAGGGTTGCTGGTAACTGCCATCGGCGTTGCGGATGTGCAACAGCAGCGTGCCTGCGCCGGGAATGATCAGGTCGTCCAGGCCATCGTTGTTGATGTCGCGGGAGAAGTTCAGGCGGTTGACGCCGCTGCCGGGGAAGCCGCTCAGACCGCTCAGCAGATCGCTCGGTTGGCCGAAGGCGCGGTCAGTCAATGACCACTGCGTCACGCGCTGGCCGTCGATCAGTGCCAGCAGCGAGAAGGTCGGCTGGCCCTGGGCGTCCGGATAGTTTTCGCTCAGTTCCCAGCCCGCGCTGCGCCCAGGCAGCTCGATAAAGGTATCGGGCTGGCCGAAGTTGAAGCCTTGATCGGCATTCTGAAAGTACAGGCTGAGGCGCTGCTCTGCGACCGTAAGCAAGTCCTTCAATCCATCCTGATCCGCATCCACCAGCAACAGGCGCTCGGTGTTCGGCGGCAGTGTGAACGACTGGCTCCGATAACCGGGTAGCGCGGCACCGCTGTCCTGACCGAAGGCGCCGGTCAGCGGCACCGACCATGCCAACACGAGGCACAGTCCCTGTATGAGCCTGCCCTGCAGGCGACCTTGATCACTTCGTCGCATCATGGCGCAGACACCAGAATCGTCACTGCCCTAGAGTGATAGAGCAGCACATCAGGACGCTCATCGCCATTGAGGTCTTCAACAGCAAAGAGCAGCGCGCTGCGGGTTGGCACGTACTGCCAGAACGGTGCATCGGCGAAGCGCAGATCGGCATCAATCGCCTTGGCCGCCAGCGTGCCTTCATTGGTCAGATAAAGCGCGTCGCGGCGCCCATCCCGATCAAGATCAGCCTGCAGATAAATCTGCGAGGAGAGACCGCGCACCGCATCGGCAGAAAAATTTTCCTCCAGACTGAAGTCCGGGCGCGGACTGAAGAGCTGCCCCCCGGTGCCGCTCGCAAAGAGCAGCTGGGTACGCACGATACTGGCATTACGCACGGCATTGACTACCGGAATCGTGTAGTAACTCACGCTCAGTTGCGGCTTGCCATCATTGCGCAGGTCCGTTACCGAGAGGTTCAAGTCGTAGCCCGAAAATTTCATTACCTGATCGGGCTGCTGCAGATTGAACTCGCCACCCCGGTTCACAAAGAAGTGCACGTCCCACTCGTTGCCGTTGTTGATGCTGCGCATCAGGTCGCTGATGCCATCGCCGTTGACGTCGAGCAGACGGATGTCGCCGCGAGTATCGATGGATCCCTGCCAATCCGGTCTGTCCGCAAAGCCGCCATCGGCGTTCTGCCGCAGGATATTGACCTGCCCGTACAGATCGTTGCCGATGTTCATGAAAACGATGTCATCCGCGGCGTCGTCGTTCATGCGTGCAGCGATGGCCGACGGGACAAAGTGGCTGGTGTCGAGCAGGCTGGTCTGCTCTTCCTCGTTCCATTCGGCGAGGAAGTTCTCAAAGGTTGTGGTAGTGCGCGCACGCACGCTCAGCACGATGCCTTCCTGCGCATTCAACGCGAAACTGGTGTCGATGCGCGGTCCACCGAGTGGCACCTCAGAGGGATCAAGCTCCTCGTTGACGGTGTTGAAGCGTTGCTGCTGCGTAAAGGTCTCATTCGGGCCACCGAAGAAGACGCCATAAGTTTCGCGTCCGGGCAGCAGAAGGTCCACATGGCCATCGCCATTCATGTCGCGCAGGTTCTCGAAGAACAATACACGGCGCCGGTCCGGCACCGAGGCGGCCAGATCAAAGTCGAACAGTGGTTTGAGATTGCCACTGTAGCTGGCGATGGCGGAGGAGAGACTGAACACTCCCGTGCCCGAGAACAACAACAGCTCGTAGCCCGGATCCGCGCGCAGGTCGGCAACGGCGACGGCGATGATTTCTGCCTTGATCTCGACGCGGCGGGACGGCTCAGGGAGATAGCTGCCATTGGTTTGCTGGAGATAGACCAGCACCTCACGCCCGGCCTCTAAACTCCACTGCGGCACCAGCAGGTCACTGCGACTGTCGCCGTCCATGTCGGCATAGAGAATGTCGTCGGGCCATTCGCTCAGCGTGATCTCGGAAGCGGCGAAGTTGAGCTGGGCCTGTATGCCGGTGCTCGTGAGCAGAGTGCTGAGCCCCAGCACAGCGGAGCCGAACAACGTCACCAGCCTTGCAGACCGCAGCGGCCACGTCATGGCGCAGTCTCCTCGATCAGTTCGCCATAACCGGTCGCGAACCGGAAGATACTCAGCAGGCGGACTTCCTGTTCGCCTTCGCTGTACTGATAATCGAACAGGGAAAACAGCCAGAGGTCGCCGATGGACAGGCGCGTCTGCTGCGGGTCCAGGCTGGATTCGTACTGCAGCAAAGGCCCCAGTGCCACCCGGCTGATGCGCTGCCCCGGGTCCCACAACGTCAGACTCTTCTCCAGCAGCTGATTCTCACCATTGGCGTTGCGCAGCACACTCAGGCTTACGCTGTCGCCAGGCTGAAACTCGTTGTGCAGTCTCGTGATGAGGTCTTGTGCCGACTGCACGGCGAGGCCGCTCAAAGCCATGATGGTGTCACCTTCACGCAGGTCGGCATCTGGCAGAGGGCTGTCCGGGAAAATCTCGACGATGCGCGCACCGGAAACGGTTTGCGCACCGGCATCCTCGAACACTTCGGTGATGAGGCCTGCCCGGATCAAGACTGGATCGGCGCGATAGAGTTCAACGGGCGCGCTGCGAGCGTCATTGTTCGGACGGGCGTTGACGGGTGTCTCGAACACGGTGGTATTGCGCCGTACCTGAAACACGAAGGCAGCGGCACTGCCGAATTGTTGTGCCAGGGCATCGAGCAGGTCGGGATGATTGATCTCGCGGCCATCGATGCTGAGGATCACATCGCCGGCCCGGATGCCTGCCGAGTCTGCTGCGCCGTTGGCAGTCACCGCGCGCACTCTTATGCCGGGCAGTACGGTGATGTTGCTCAGCGAGTCGCTCTCGTTGACGGCAGCGGTGATGCCGAAGTCCAGCGCGGCGCCCACGGCTTCGCCTTCACTGAGGCTGACGATTGCTGGTGACAGCGTGATGCTCGGTACCAGCTGGCGCGGCGCGCTGTTGATGCACGCGCTGAGCAGACTGACAGCGAGGAGCATGAACAGCACTCTGCCCCTGTGGGAGTGGCCCGCTCCGACAGAGATTACAGCTTGGTAAGTCATAGTTTTTTCCTCTGCACCAGCAGCAGCGCCAGTACCACAAACAGCAGCAGCTGCGGCAGCGGCACCCACTGGTTCAATTGCAGCACCTGTGTGTCGATCATGACGTCGGAGTAGCCCCGCACCAGGCGGCTGACGTCCTTGAGATAAGACTGGTCGATGAGTGAGGGCTGAAAGGACGCATATAAATAATAAGCCCGCTCGCCAAGCACACCCTTGAAGATGTCTAACGCCACGGTGATCCCGAGCGCACTGGTGACCGCCTGGGTCGCCGACTGGGCAGCCACCGATACCAGCAGGCCGAAGGCCAGCGCGGTCGGCAAGGGCAGTAGTGCCAGGCCAAGACCGAGTGCGACCTCGGTGCGGATCTCAGCACTGCCTATCAGTTCGTAGCCATCCTCCACTACAGCGCCGAAGTCCCACAGCAAGGCGCTGACTGAAGTGATGCAGACCGCCATCAGCAGCAGGGCAGCGACAGCCAGCAGGTACACCATGCTCAGCTTCGCCAGCACCAGCGCCGGGCGGCTGGCGCGGCGAATCAGCACGTGGCGCAGTGCGCCGCTATCCCGGTCACTGGCAAAGGTCCAGGCGGCGTAGGCGACGAGGATGAGGCTGAGCAACGTCAGGCCGGTCGAGAAGCTGTCGACAAAATGCCCCCAGGCGTTGCTGCCGGTGACGGCCTCGGCTTCCTGCCCGAGCAGCGCCTCACGGGCCTGCTGGCCGGTCTCGGTCAGCCGCACGATGATGGCGCGTGCGACGACGATCAAGGAGGGCAGGAGCACCAGAAGGCGGGTGCTGTTGCTGCGCAGGGCAACAAAAATCTCGGCTTTCAGGGCCGCCACGAAGCCGTTCACAGGTCGGCCTCCGGAGGGGTGTGCGCGGGGTCGCGCGCAGTGATCTCGTGGAACAATGTCGTCAGTGACGCGCGTTCGCGCTGCAGTTCGTGCACGGCGATGCCTTTCTGCACCAGCCGCTGATTGATCAGGGCGGGGCTGACCTCGTCCAGCCGCAGGGTCAGCAGGCCCGCCACGCTGTTATCTTCGATCTGTACGCCGGGGATGTCCTGCACGATGGCACAAGCGCGCACCACGTCGTCACAGGAAACCAGCAGGCGGCTGATGCGGGTGTTGAACAGGCGGCTGACGTGGTCGCTGACGACGATGCGGCCCTTGTGCAGGATCGACAGGTGGGTACAGATTCTTTCCAGATAAGGCAGTTGATGACTGGACAGGAGAAACGCCGTGCCTTCGTCGCGATTCAGGGCGCCGATCAGTGCGAGCATGTCATCGACCCCACCGGCATCCAACCCGTTGAAAGGCTCATCGAGCAGCACCAGAGAAGGACTGCCGAGCAGTGCCTGCGCAATGGAGGCGCGGCGACGGTTGCCGAGGGATAGATGGCGGATCTTGAAGTGACTGTACTTGCTGATGCCGAGCAGTGCCTCGACCTGGGCGGGAGTACGCACGCGCTCCTCGCACAGCAGACTGGCGTGTTCCAGAACCTGCCGGACGGTCAGCTGTGGCTGCAGGCTGGGCTGGTCGAAGATGCTGACGACTCCACCACGACTGCGATGCAGCTGATTGGGAGGCAGCCCCAGCACCCGGACGGTGCCGCTATCGAAGGACTGCATGCCCAGCAGGCATTCCAGCGTGGTGGTTTTGCCGGAGCCATTGAGTCCGACCAGACCGTGCACGGCCCCGGCGGTCACTTCAAGGTCCAGTTGCCTGAGCACCTCGAAATCACCGTATTTTTTGCTCAGTGCGGTGACCAGCAAAGGTGCTGTGTAGTTCATTGTCATGGCGGTCGTTCGTGTCCTTGCCTCATTTGTGGCTAGTGTTCGGCTCGCTACGGTTTTGCCGACTACTCGACGAAAATGTCGTCGACTTGCAGCTGGGTGACCTTGCCGAACTGGTTCAGCGCGTCGGCGCCAATGCGATCCAGATCACCCACCACCGAGATCAGCTTCGGCTTGCCGGCGATGTTCTGACGCTGGAAGTTCAGCATATCGTCCAGTTCCGCAGACTGCAGCTGCGCGAATCGTGCCGCTCGCGGGTCGCTGCCCTGCAGGCCCAGACGCTCCCAGGAACGCACGCTGCCGATTACCTGACGAAAACCGACGGTTGAAGTGCGGTAGCGGTTTTCCAGTGAGCTCTTGGCCTCGTTGAAGCGATCCGCCGAGACTGGCATGTTGTCGAACAGATCGAGGAAGGCGGCGAGCGCTTCTACTGTCTTGTCATTCTGGGAGCCGATGGCGCCGACCGCGACGTTCTCAGCGTCCAGGCGTCCGCCCTGGGAGTATTGCGCTTGCGCGGAGTACGCCAGAGCGCGTGCCTCCCGCAGCTCCTGGAACACCACGCTGGACATGCTGGTGCCGAAATAAGTGTTGTAGAGCGAGGAGGGCACGACCAGTGATTCATCATAGGTGCCATCCGGGAACTCAATGCGTACCTGGGCTTGCGCGGTTTCCTGATCCACGACGTAGACTTCATTCTCGTTCACCACGCGTGTGGTGCGAAAACGGTAGGGTGGTGTGTCCTTCAGATCGGCAGGGACCACATAGCGTTCACTCAGGCTGGCCATCAAAGAGTCCAGCGGCAGAGAGCCGGTGTAGCTGAGCGTGTGTTTATAGTGCAGCAGGTCGCCGATCAGGGTCTGCAGTTCGGGTATCGTCGCGGCCTGCACTTCTGCGGTGGTCAGGGACTGCAGCATCGGTGAGTCCTCGCCATAGCGGTTGTACATATACAGCGCCTGGCTGATCGCAGCCGGGTCCTGCTTTTGGTCTTCACGGGATTTGAGGATGATCGCTTTGAGTTCTTCCAACGTCGCCTCATCGGCGGTTGGATTGCGCACCAGTTGCAGCATGAGGTCCAGAGTGGGTTCGAACTGTTCGTCGAGACCGGAGATGCCGATCGAGGACTCATTGGCACCTGCGCCTACACCGAACTCGCTGCCCAGTCGGTACCATTCCTTCTGCAGATCGGTAGCCGAAACCGCGCCCGCACCGGACTTCTCCAGCAGCGCAGTAGCCAGGCCGAGACGATCATTCTCCTCGGTTCCGACCTCGACATTGATGGAGAAAGAGAACAGGTCGTTCAGCGGATTGGGTGAATAATACAGCTGTACGTCGGGGGCGAAGTCGACCACTTCGTAGTCCTCATTCGGATCCACATAGGTCGGCTCGATCTCTACGTATGGCATTGCCATGATGCTGGCGGCAAACTGGGACTGCCGGCTCGGATCGATGGATACCGGATCGATCTGGGGCTTTTCGACCAGCGGAATGTCGTGCTGCTCGTCGATGCGGTGCACGGCCACGTAGTTGGCGCCGAAGTAGCGATTGGCCACGTCGATGATGTCCTGCTTGGTGATCTGTTCCAGACGTGCCATCTCAGCGACGTAATGATCCCAATCGTCACCGGCCTGGAAGGCGCCGCGCATGGTGGTTACGCGCGCAGTATTGGATTCCAGCGCGCCCTTCTGGCTTTTCTTGAAGTCGTTGACGATGGCAGGAATGATCCAGTCCTCGAACTCACCCGCTTTGACGTGTTCGATCTGATCGAGCAGCAGCTGTTCTACTTCGGCGAGGGTCTGACCCGGTTTGGGAATACCCCACAGGCGCTGTGAGCCGTAGTCGTTGAGGAACTCCGGAGACGATCCAGCCATTTGCACGGCCTGCGCCTGATTCAGGTTGAGGTTGATCAGCCCGGCGGTGCTGTTGTCCAGAATCATGTCCACCAGCATCAACGACTCCTTGTCTGGATGCGTGTTGGAGACGGTGCGAAAGGCGATCTGCACCTCCTCTTCGCCGCGATAGCTGACGGTCACGCGCTCAGCGCCCTGAATTGGGTCTTCAACCCATGGGCCGACTTGCGGGACATCGCGACGCTCCCATTTTCCGAACTGTGCGCTGATCACGGCGATGGTCTCATCGATATCGATGTCGCCACTGATGAAGATGCCCATATTGTTGGGCACGTAATAGGTGTTGAAGTAATTCTGGATGTAAATGAGGGATGGATTCTTCAGGTGTTCGGCATCGCCGATGGTGGACTGCTGGCCGTACGGGTGCTTCTTGTAAAGCAGTTCACCGAGCGCGTAATAGGAGACGCGGTCGCGGTTGTCGTCGCTCTGGTTCTTTTCTTCGTAGACCGTTTCCAACTCGGTGTGAAAGAGCCGGAACACCGGGTCGATGAAACGACTGGACTCAATGGTGGCCCATTGCTGGAGACGATTGGAAGGAAGCCCGACCTTGTAGACGGTTTCCTCGTGCCAGGTGTGCGCGTTGAGGTTGGAGGCGCCCATGCCGTTGTAGAGTTTGTCGATCTCGTTGGGTATGGCGTACTGCGCCGCCTGTTGGGAGACTTGATTGATCTCGGCGTAGATCGCGGCGCGAGCCGCCGGATCTGTCTCGTTGAAATGTCGCTCGTAGAGCGCGGTAATCTGATCCAGATAGGGCTTCTCGGCGGCATAGTCGAGGGTGCCCAGCGTCTGATTACCCTTGAACAGCAGGTGTTCAAGATAGTGGGCCAGCCCGGTGGCATCGGCCGGATCATTCTTGCTGCCGGCCTTCACCGCGATCTCGGCGTAGAAGCGCGGCTCCTCGTGGTTCTCAGTCAGATAGACCTGCAGGCCATTGTCGAGCTCGAAGATGTGCGTATTGAGCGCGTCGGCGGCGTTGGGCGTATTGATCTGGCGATAGCCCTCTGCGGCAGCGGGACTGCCCGCGACAACCTGTGCCGCGTCTGACGTAGCCTCTGCCGGCGCAGTGCTGCTGCTCTGCGGACTGCAGGCCGTCAGCCCCAACGTCAACAACAGAGCGGCAAGGAGCCCGCTCAGCCCGGGCCGCCAGAGCCCTCTGTGGGAGCGGGCCTGCCCGCGAAGTCTGGTTGACTGGGAGTGATTCATAGGTTCCTCCGGGGGATTAGCGGCAAGTGCATTCGTTGCGCTGTAAAGTTGGGGCTAATGTAAAGAATACCACAAAGAAGTCTACCTCTGTCCGGTGTCTCCAGTGGATCAAGGAGATGTCGAGGGTACGGCGTCGTCCGAGGCAGATTTGACAGCGGTATTGGCGGGCAGTAATTCGCGGGTTTGCTGCAGTGATTCGGAGAGGATGCTCAGTTGTAATGAGGAGCTTTGCAGGCTGCTCTGCAAGTTGGCGATCTGCCCCTCGAAAGTGCTCTGCAATTGCGCGTTGGCGGCGCTCTGTATTTCCAGCTCGGCGCTACGCTGTTGGAGTTGGACGCGCAGCGCTCCAACCTGCGCATCGCTGTGCTGCAACTGCTGACGCAGGGCGCGAACACTGTTGTATTCGAACGCGGCCACGGCGAGTCCTGTTACGGCCAGCGCCCAGGCGCCAATTGTTGTAGCTTTCATATAACCGTCCTTGCCTTGTCAGGGGAGTGTCTCGTCACGGGAGTGTGCTTGCAGCGATTCTAGCCTGCGGCCTTGCGAGCACCAACCCCTGAGACCAGCGCCATGGTCAGGGAATTTCACGCCGGTGCCACTCTTGCAGGGGAGTGGTGGCAAGGGCTCTGCCCCAATTAAGAAGTGAAAAGCTCATTCGATAGAAATTATTTTTTGCCATATTTTCGTCTGTATATTTTGCTGATTAGGAATTGAACTGGTATGGTCAGCGCGCGGTAGTTGCAGTTCGTCGATGTATGTAGACCTGTGCTTTTCCCATAAACAGTGTCTCCAGTGATGTCTGCCCGCATGCAATAAGCTTATAAGTGATTGATAATCAAAAAAATAAAAGCCTTTATGCCCACGGGCATAGCTGCCACATGGAGCTTACTATGTTACACATCTCCCGGCGCGGGAAACTGCGCTATTTGATCCACACCTGTCTCGCTACTTCTTTCGCACTTCCCATGATCGTTCAGGCTCAACAACCTGCGGCTGACCCCGCGGTAGAAGAGGTGGTGGTCACTGGTTCCTACATCCGCAACAGTGCGTTCGCGCAGAACTCCCCGGTCGACACCGTTTCCCAGACGGACCTGTTCGAATCCGGAGCCCCCAGCATGGGCGCCTACATCCGGGATCTGAGTTATACCCAGAACACCAACGTGGTGAACATCGTGCTGGGCTCTGCTGACGGCGCGCAGACCGGCAACAGTAGCTTCAACCTGCGTGGTCTTGGCGAGAACTCCACACTCACTCTGATCGATGGTGCCCGAACCCTTAGCCCCCTGATGTCGGCAAGCTTGCCGGAGATCGCCATCGAACGCATGGAAATGGTTCTGGACGGTGGTTCTGCACTGTACGGCTCCGACGCCGTGGCCGGTGTGGTCAACATCATTCCGATCAAGGAATTCGAAGGCTTCCGTGCCCGCAGCTATTACCAGCGCACCGAAGACGGCGCGATGGAGGACATGACTGGCTCCTTCATGTGGGGCAAATCATTCAACAATGGCATCAACTATGTCGGCGCTTTCGAAGCCAAGAAGCAGACGCCGCTGATGATGTATGAGCGCACCCGCGAGTGGCAACACTCCAACAACGCTTCCAACTCAGGCCCGATCGGATCGTTCAAAGAACTGAAGGGCGCCCTGCCCGGTGTGCAGCTGTTGAAACCCCATGGCGGGACGAATGTCGGGCCTGTGCTGCTGGACCCGGATTGCGGCACGTTCAATACCGGCTTCCCAACGCACGGGCAGGGTATGAACACCAACCCTTCCGGCACGATCTTCAGCGGAAACTGTACCTATGAGTACAGTATCCAGCACGCCTACTCACGCCACGAGGTCAACTACAACCTCTATAACACCGTCAGCTATGAAGCTACTGACTGGTTGCGCCTGAATGCGACATTGAACAACCATTATCGTTACAACCACGAGCGCACTACCGGGACCTCACCCAACGGTGGTAACGACCGTGCGGTCATGAAGATTCCGGCTAACCATCCCGCGAACATCTACAGGAAGGACCTGACTCCCTGGAACTGGCGCGTCTTCGGCAACACCGGTGGCAACATCCCCTCTTCCTATTACACGGATACGTCCAAGAAAGTGGATGGCGACTATGCCCTTAACCGCCTGAAGTTGAGCGCTGAGTACGACCTCAGCGGCACTTGGACAGGCTACACCTACTACGCTGCGCAGGAAGCCAAGCGCACCAATGACGAAGTGGTGGTCAGTTCCAGCCGCCTGCAACTGGCGATGTCCGGCATGGGTGGCCCCAGCGGCAAGCAGTGGTTCAACCCCTTCGGGTCGCAGTCGCCCTTGTCCTCTCGCTACGTGAAAGGCAAGACTGACAACCCCCAGGAAATGATCGACTGGCTGATGCTCTCCAATCCAAACCGTCTTGGCGCTCGTGACTTCCTGGACGTGTTCGAGACTGTACTGACAGGGGAAGTAATGGACCTGCCAGCCGGCGCGGCGCAGATGGCCTTCGGCTATCAGTGGCGTGATCTGGTGAACGAAGTCTACGAAGATCCGTATGATATTCTGGGTGAAGACTACGCCAACAGCCAGGTGCTGGGTGCGCGTCTGCAAGATGCCGTGTATATGTCGCAAACCCGCTCGGTGTTTGCTGAGCTGGAAGTGCCCATCATCGAAGGGCTGGACGCTCAGTTTGCTGTGCGTCACGAGCAGTTCACGGACTTCGGTCTGGAAGCGACCACTCCCAAGGTGTCTCTGCGCTGGGAAGCATTGCCTGAGTTGGCTGTACGTGCATCGTGGGGCGAGAGCTTCCTGGCGCCGTCACCTGTGCAGGCGCGACCTTTCGTGGCGGATGACCGCTGTGCCGACATGTACAGTGGTATCGACGAATTCACCAACACGCCGCTGATCGGCGGTGTCTGGTGTCAGTCGGGCAACCCGAACCTGGCGCCGGAAACGTCCACCATCACGAACCTTGGCTTGACTTGGGAGCCGACCGGCAACTTCCTTGAAGGCTTGAATTTGTCTGTGGACTACCAGCAGATCGAATACATCGACCGTATCCGCACTCTGAGCCAGCAGGATACAGTGGGATTCGAATTCAGTCGCTTCCTGGCTGCATCCGGCATCGCCAAGTCCGCTTACAGCGCAGTGCCAGGCTCAGCCACCCGCCAAGCGGCCGATGCATGGCTGGCCATTCAGGCCGCCCAGCCCGGTAACAAGATCCGTCGCGCTTCAAACGGAACTGTAGAAAGGTTGTTCGCACAGGCTGCCAACATCAGCTCTGTGTGGATCGATCTCTTCGACGTCAAGGCGCAGTACCAGATGGAGACAGATAACTGGGGCAGCTTCACGACCACCGTGCAGACCACCATCTATAACACCTATGATTACATGGGCTTGGATGGCGTCCGCACCGAGGCACTTGGCAAGCAGAACGGCAGAACGGGCATTGTGCCTCCGTTACCCGATATGAAAGCCAACGCGCGGGTGAACTGGTTCATGGGTAATCAGAGTGCGTCGATTTCCGCTAACTACTGGAGCACGATCAAGTTCGATGACCAAGTGGTGGATTTCTATCCGGAAGATGGCAACAACGCACTTCCCGCGAATATCCCCAGCACTATCCGTGGCGAGTACATCTTTGATGCTCGTTATGCCATCGTGCTGGATCAGTACTTCGACAGCGAGTTCACTGTCAGCACAGGTATCAATAACCTGTTCGACAAGCGTCCGCAGCGTCTGGGTATCATCGGTGGTGCAGAGACACGTCTCTCCACTCCGTGGGGCCGTCAGTTCTGGGTGTCGCTGGAGTGGACACCAGGGGCATAAGCTTGATGGTGGGATCGTTGGGTATGTGAATGCCTGACGATTCTTACTAATAAAAAGGCCAGAGCAGCGAGCTGTTCTGGCCTTTTTTATTTATCCGACAGATGGTAAGCCAATAGGAAGTTACCCATAGCTTTCCAGAGTGATCTGCCCTCGACCTTCCACACTGTGCCGATTGAAGCCCTTCTGTTCCAGTGCTGCGGTAGCATCCTGAAGCATGCCGGGGTTTCCGCACAACATGAATTGAGAGTTCCGTGGCGACATGGTGTGACCTGCCACCCTTTCCAAAGTCCCGTTGATGATACAGGCCGGAATGTGGCCGTGAATGGTGCCGGCCACGGTTTCACGACTGACGAGGGGGACGAAACGGAACTGTTCTTGATGTTCTCGCCGCACTTGCTCGATCAACTCACCGTACCCCAGATCCTCCCAAAGCCGCATCGCATAGACGAAGATGATGTGCTCGAAGCGTTGCCAGGGTTCGGGGGTTCTGAGCATCGACAGGAATGGTGCGACACCTGTTCCTGTTCCAAGCAGCCAGAGTTGTTTTGCCGAATCGACCTGCTCAAGTGTCAAACTGCCTTTTGCCTGTTTTTGAATCCACACCGGATCCCCCGGCTGAAGCTTGCGAAGTTCCCCTGAGAGGGAGCCGTCTGGGGTTGCGTAGCAGAAAAACTCCACCGGCTCGTCGCCTGGTGCGCTGAGGATTGAGTATGGCTGTACCACTCGGTTGTCCTCCAGATCCAGTGCCAGAGAGGTATATTGGCCTGCGACAAAGGGGGCAATTCCGGCCTGGATACGCAGAGAAAAATGGTTGGATGTCAGGTGCTGATTGTCGGTGACGACACCTTTGATCCATGCCGTATCGCGGTCTGTCATACGCTTAGCCTGTCTTTACTGTCGGTCGAGCGGGTTGAAGTGGGCGCGCATTGTCGCATATTTGCTCTGGTTTTGCCTTTGCTTCGCGCCCTGAATATTGGCACCTGCGGCCTTTTTATAGCCTCGAAGACTTCTACGCACCCGCTCTGGGCCGTCAGTGACAATAGTGGTTGGGAAATGGGAAGGGGAGTTGGATCTGAGTGTGCTGGCGCAATCAAAAAAGGGCTGAAGCGACAGGGACGATTCTTGTCGTCCCTGTGCTATGGAGAAATTTAGAGGCCGCAGCGATAGACCCCAAAGGTCTGACGACCCTCGGCGATAGGGGTTTCTGGAACAATCGTGTTGCCCCCCATGTCGGCGGCTTCGTTCCGCGCTAGATCGATGAGTTCGGTCTGTAGCTTGGAGCTGCCGCGTTCGACGAAAACGATCTCGCTGATCGCGTTGGCTGTGGTGGACCCGACGCGAGTACAGATGGCAGCCTCAGATGGCGTGGCAACAGTGACCTGTCGCCCTGCCGCCGTCACTTGTACCCACGAGCCACAGGCGCCCAGCGTCGTGCAGATACCGATAACTATCAAACTTTTGTACATATTACTCTCCTGCTGTTGAAACCTGGCTTTTGAAACCCGATCCTGATGAATTCATTGCAGCCTACCATGCCAGTTCTGCTGCTCACGGTAAAGCCCGCGTCGTGAAAAACGCCGAGCGGTGAGACTGGCTTGGAAATTATGCTACCATCCTCGCCCTTTGGTTGCGCTGCAATAGCGCTTGGAAAATACGCTGGGCACAAGGACGATACCCATCATAAAAAGGGGCGAGAACGATTCAATGAGCATGAACAAACTGGCAGGAAAAAACGTAGTGGTGATCGGCGGTACCTCCGGCATCGGTCTGGCGACAGCATTGGCGGCCAGTGAGTTGGGCGCGAACGTTTGGGCCGCGGGCCGTTCCGATGAACACGTAGAGAGCGCGAAGAGGATTGCGGGTGGCCGCATTGTCGTCATGAAAGCCGACACTCACGACCAGGAGAGTCTGCTCGCCGTGTTTCGTGCTGCAGGCACTATTGATCATCTCGTCTCTGCCGCCACGGGCGGCACCCGTACCCTGAAGCCTTTTTTGGAGCAGACCGAAGATCAGTTCAAGGATGCATTCGGCAAGCTGTGGGGATACGCCAAGGTTGTGCGCACTGGAGCTCCCTTCGTTGCGAAAGATGGTTCTGTCACTCTCGTCAGTGGTGCCCCCGCACGCAAGATCAAGGCGAATAGCTCTGCCCTCAGTTGTGTTGGCGCAGCGGTCGAGAATCTGGTGCGCTGTCTGGCCAGCGAAATGGCTCCGATTCGGGTCAATGTCGTCTCCCCCGGAACTATCGATACAGCCCTGTTTGACTGGATGGGAGATCAACGTGCCGAACGCGTCGCAGCCATGGTGAAAGGTCAGCTTGTCGAACGTGTCGGGCGTCCCGAGGAGGTGGCCAGTGCTTTGATTTACCTGATGCAGAATGGCTATGCTACAGGCACGACGGTAGATGTGGATGGTGGTCAACTGTTGCGCTGATCCACAAATTTTGTATGAGCCTGCCCTGCAGGCGACAGCAGTCGTCTTTGACTGTTTTTCTGTGACCGCAGAGAGAACAATAAATGAGATTCAAACCGGTAATCTTGATATACGACCTTGATCACAAGTTGGTCGACGAGGTCGCTGCAGAGATCGGCAACACTGGCCTTTATAGCAGTATCAACACCTACAACGAGTCCAACGCCATGGACGCGATCAACCAGTATGATCGCGGCTTTGGCATGCTGACCAATAAGCTATCCTGTGTCATAACCGGTTGGAACTATCACAAGAAGCCTCGCGACCAGTTCCTCTACCACCTGCGGGAATTGGAGGGAAAGAGTCCCTTGCGCTCCCCCACGCCTGTGGTCATCGTGACAGAGGATCACCGGGAAGATCTCAAGAGGCGCGCGCTTGACAGCAAGGACGGTGCCGTCTGTGCTTATCTGCACCGCGACACTTTTCGCGATTCGTTGCTACCCTTGTTGCAGCAGATCATCTTTCAAGACAACGCCGTCGAATTGAATCGGCTGGCCATTGAGCAATTCGAGAGCACGCCCCTCGAAGATCAATGAGGCGTTGACTCTCGACGTCGCTCCTACGACTTCAGCTCGCGATAGCGAAAGCACGCGTGCACATGGTCGTTCACCATGCCGGTCGCCTGCATGTGCGCATAGCAGATCGTCGACCCCACAAACTTGAAACCACGCTTCTTCAGATCCTTGGACATGGCATCGCTTTCGGGCGAGGTGGCGGGGAGGTCGCCACCTCCTTTACGACGGCCATCAATGGTCTTGCCGTTCACGAATGACCACATGTACTTATCAAAAGTCCCGAACTCTTTCTGAATTTCGAGGAAGGCAATCGCATTGCTGCGCACGGAATAAAGTTTGAGGCGATTGCGAATCAGGCCCGGGTCCAGCAACAGGGTTTCTATGGTCTCGTCGGTCATTCTGGCAATGGCTTCGGGTTCGAAGTTCAGGAATGCCTGGCGATAATTTTCCCGTTTACGCAGCACGGTGATCCAGCTCAGCCCAGCCTGTTGGCATTCGAGAGAGAGAAACTCGAACAGGGCGCGTTCATCATGCAGGGGGACGCCCCATTCCTTGTCGTGATATTCAATATACAGAGGGTCATTGCCTGGCCACTTGCAGCGCGCGGTCATATGGGTTTCCTTGTGTCGGTATCCTGTCTTTCAGGATAGCGCAGTTTGCCATTTTGGCCGATCTGCAATGTGCTCTGCGATACAGTCAAAACAACGGAGAAGCTGTAAAATGGCCGCCAGCTCATCCTATGGGCACGACACTGCTTCTTTGCCGACGAGGTCATCATGAAACATTTTCCAGTCACACGACGAGTCAAATCCAGCGCTCTTTTACCAGCAATGCTGCTGGGGTTTTTGACTATGTCAGGTTGCGCCGTCAACCCCGTTACCGGCCAGCGTGAGTTGGGATTTATCTCTGAGCAGCGCGAGGTCGCCATCGGTCAGGAGCAGTACACTCCTTCGCAGCAGAGTCAGGGGGGGCAATTCAGTGTCGATCGCGGGCTGACCGCCTACGTGCAGCAGGTCGGCAATCGCCTGGTCGCAGTCAGTGACAGACAGTTGCCCTACGAATTCGTCGTCCTCAACAACTCGGTTCCCAATGCCTGGGCGCTGCCCGGTGGCAAGATTGCCGTCAACCGGGGCCTGCTGGCGGAGTTGAACAACGAGGCCGAACTGGCCGCAGTGATTGGCCATGAAATCGTCCATGCGGCCGCCCGCCACGGCGCCCAGGCCATGGAGCGTGGCATGCTGCTGCAGGGCGCCATGGTGATCGGCGCCGTCGCCGCCCAGGGCTCCGACTATGCAGATTACATCGTCGGCGGCGCCCAGCTCGGTGCGCAACTGATGACGCAACGCTATGGTCGCGAGGCGGAGCGGGAGTCCGACGCCTATGGCATTCAGTACATGGTCGACGCTGGTTATGACCCCGCAGCCGCCATCAGCCTCCAGGAAACCTTTGTGCGGCTCTCCGAAGGACAGCAAAGCAATTGGCTCAATGGCCTGTTCGCGAGCCACCCGCCGTCACAGGAGCGAGTCGACAACAACCGGGCGCTGGTCGCACAACTGCGCGCGGAGGGACGTGCCGGCGGCGAGCTGGGTGAAGCACGGTATCAGGAAGCCACCGCCTTCCTGCGCGAGACCAAACCTGCTTACGACGCTTTCGACGAGGCCGAGAAACTGGTCGGCGAAGACAAACTGGAAGACGCCTCCCGCAAGCTCGAAACGGCATTAAGCATGGTCCCCAATGAAGCCCGCTTTCACGGCCTGCAGGCTGACATCCTTATCTATCAGCGCCGCTATCAGGCTGCGGTCACCACCTATGATGCGGCCATCAGTCGCGACCCGAACTATTACGACTATTACCTTGGACGTGGTGTCGCCTACGCCAGACAGGGCGAAAGGTTCCGCGCCAACGAGGACCTGCAGGCCAGCATCAAACTGCTGCCCACGGCGCTGGCCATGAACGAACTCGGTACGCTCGCGTTGGAGAGCAACGACCGGGTCGCCGCCAAGGAGTATTTCGGCATGGCCGCCAGTGCTCAAGGCCTTGTTGGTGAACAGTCCCGCGCCGCCTTCATGCGCCTGGATATTGCCGACAACCCGGCGCAATACGTCAGTGCTCAAGCCTATATCAATCAGGCCGGGCGTCTGGTGGCTCGCGTGCAGAATGTCTCGCCTCTCCCCGTCAGCGATGTCACCGTGGAGTTCCGCGCCATTATCGGAGGCCAGGTGGTGAGCCGCAGTGTCGTGGTGCCGCAGATGGCGGCCGGGCAGGGCGGTGACCTTGATTCGACCCTCAGTTTTCAGGCGGGAGCATTGCCAGCGGCTGGGCAGTTCAGTGCGGATGTGCGCGGGGCGCGGGTGGAGTGACCGGATTTATGGAGTGACCACCCGGAAAGAGTTCTATATAATCCCGGCCGCACGCATCCGTAGCTCAGCTGGATAGAGTAGGTGGCTTCGAACCACTTGGTCGGGAGTTCGAATCTCTCCGGGTGCAC
>CAIOZF010000246.1 GCA_903862645.1 uncultured Gammaproteobacteria bacterium | reverse complement strand
TGCCCGAAGCCGATGATCGCCACGCATTTTCCGCGCAACGAGAATACCCTTCGACAAACCAGCTCGGCGATGCCACCCAGGCAGTATTCCACCACTGCATTTGCATTGCTGCCAGCCGCCTCCGCCACGCAGATTCCCGCCGCGTTCAAGTACGGCAGATCCAGGTGATCCGTGCCACTGGTGGCCGTCGCCACAAAACGCACCCGCGAGCCTTCCAGCAGGGCGCGATCTACCCGGGTGATGGAGCGCACCAGCAGCACGTCGGCATCACGCACATCGGCGGCGCTGATGCTACGGCCAGGCAGCAGATGCAACTCGCCGTGCTGAAGAAACAGCTCCTCCACAGCAACGATATTTTCATCCGCGACAATCTTCATCTCGCCCCCACTTCTGCGGTAGATGCAGTTTGCAACCCCACAAGCAACGCCATGTAGCGCTCCAGTGCCTGCGTCTCAAGCCCTTCCTTACGCAGCAATTCCCGCACGGCACCGAGTTGTGGTTCCTGCCACTGCAAAGAAGCCACATCGACGCAAGAGAATGTTTCCTCGGGGGAGTCGACATCACGCACGATCGTCGCCAGTGCCAGGCTCAGTCGCGCTTCCTCCTCATAGCGACGCAGAAGCGCCGGACCTCTGGAAGCCCCGCGATAGGAGAGCATGGCAACATCGTCGAGATTCTCGTACAACTGTGAAATGGAGTCGAAGTGGTGCAACAGGCAGGTCGCTGCCACAGGGCCAATCCCAGGCACCCCGGGAATGCTGTCCACCGCATCCCCCACCAGCCCGAGATAGTCTGGAAACTGTTCTGGGCGAATGCCGTACTGCTGAATAATGTCCTTGCGGAAGCGCCGCGAGCCGGCACTGAAGTCCCAGAGATGATCACGATCCCCATGCAGCAATTGTGCGAGATCCTTGTCACGGCTGACGATGCTGATTTCGGGAGCACTCTTTTCTCCCATCGTGAGATGCGCATTCCGCAGCCGTGTGGCCAGGGTACCAATGATGTCGTCGGCCTCGTAGACCCGGCTGCCGAATGCGGCTACTCCGAGCAGCCCGGTCAGCTCCGCGCAGGCCTGCAGTTGGCGGGCGAGAGCCTTATCAGGCAGCTCGCGATTGGACTTGTAGCCTGGGTACAGGGTGTGTCGGAAACCGCAAAAGAGACTTTCATCGAAGGCTGTCGCCACCAATTGGGGCCGCGTTTGTCGCAGAAATCGCAGCAGGAACTGGGCGTAACCGAAGAAGGCGCTAAGATCTCTGCCATCCGGCGTGAGCACCTGCAGGTGCGGCGAGAAATAAGCCTGAAAGATGTAGATGGACGCATCCACCAGATATACGGGTCTGGACATGCAAGCTCTCAACGGCGACGCAGCGGCCGCAACACGCAATTCATTTCTTCTTGATCAGGTACTGGTAATGATCGCCCTGCTGACACTTCCCAAGCAGTTCGTGCCCAAGGAACAAACAGAATTTGGGGATATCGCGGGTGGTCGATGGGTCCGTGGCGAGCACTTCGACCACCTCGCCGGAGTCCATATCCCTTATTTTGTTGTGCAGCATCATTACCGGCTCGGGACAGAACAGGCCGCAGGCATCCAATTGACTAGCCGGCGCCATCGATTGCTTCATTTCATCGTACTGATCAACCATGAAAAACTCTCGTTTCGGGGTTCAGCGGCGCAGGTTCAGCAGTGAGCAGGTCTGTGTCTGGGCATCGTAGGTGATGCCGATATCACCGCGTTGCAACTGGCGGCGCAAGGCCTCTACCTTTTGCTCCAGCGTGTAGACGACATCACCGTAGTCGGTGCCTTCGCGGCAGGCATATTCCTCCAATATCGCGGTCAGCGTCTCCGGGGCCAGCTGTGCATATGGGATATCCAGCATCGCCGTTCCCTCACTTCCAGGGCAAACTGACGCATTCGATCGCGGGCGATTCCTGCATGATCGCCTTCAATGCGCTGAAGGGAAAGAGCTTCGTATCGGCGAGTTGCGACGGCGCTACGTTGGCAATGCTGCGGAATATGCTCTCCACGCGGCCGGGATATTGCTGGTCCCATTGCTTTAGCATTTCCTTGATGTTACGCCTTTGCATATTCTCCTGTGTGCCGCACAGGTTGCACGGGATGATCGGAAATTCGCGCAGTTGTGCATAGCGCGCGATCTCCTGCTCACTGCAGTAGGCCAGCGGCCGGATCAACACATTCTGCTTATCGTCACTGAGCAACTTGGGCGGCATGGCTTTGAGCGTGCCACCGAAGAACATATTCAGGAACAGTGTTTCGACGATGTCTTCGCGGTGATGCCCCAGTGCGATTTTGGTGGCACCGATCTCCCGTGCATAACCGTAAAGGTTGCCGCGCCGCAGTCGCGAACACAGGCCACAGTAGGTCTTCCCTTCCTGGGTTTTCTCCTTGACGATTGAATAGGTGTCGGCCTCGATTATGTGGAAATCCACGCCCAGCTTTGTCAGGTACTCTGGCAGCACATGCTCGGGAAATCCGGGCTGCTTCTGGTCCAGGTTCACGGCCTTGATCGTGAAATCGATAGGGGCATGTTTTTGCAGACTGAGTAGGATATCCAGCATTGCGTAGGAATCCTTGCCGCCTGACATGCATACCATGATCAGATCGCCTTCCTCAATCATGTTGTAATCGGCAACGGCGCGGCCCACGTCCCTGCGTAGATTCTTGTGGCTACGATTCAGATGACGCTGACGGCGGTGTTCAGCAGTCTCTGTACGAGATTCATTACCGGGCTCAGGAGCGCTCCGCTGATCATCGAGGACCGAGTCCACGACGGTCATCGCATCAACCATTATCTCTTTTACAATCTGTTTTTCCATACCGATCATATTAAAACCCATCGCTAATCTCGCTTGGCGCTACAGCATCCGGAGCGCACGCTCTTACTCATAAAATTTCTGACCAACCGCGGCCATGGCCCGCAAGCGTTTGGTCGGCCTGTACAATGGTCCCAAGGCCGCATAGCGATCTGCCAGAGCACAAAACTGCGGCAATCCGAGCGCTTCGATATAACGCAGCGCACCGCCACGAAAGGTCGGAAAACCCAATCCCAGTACTAGCCCCATGTCCGCCTCAATCGGGTTGGAAACGATGTGGTCTTCCAGGCAACGAACTGTCTCCAGGCAAAGGGTCAGCATCATGCGCTCGACAATTTCTGCCGCCGTGAATTCGCGCTGCTGATGCTGTGCAGGCCTTAGTGAACTGAAAATCGTTTCGTCCACGGCCTTGTTCTGGCGGCCACCGGCATCCATCTCATAGCGATAGAAACCGGCCCCGGTCTTCTGCCCGTAGTGGCCCGCCGCAAACAACATATCTATCGCACTTTGGAAGTCATAGGCCATGCGTTCGGGGAACCCCTCTGCCATCACAGCTTGTGCGTGCACGGCCGTGTCGATGCCGACAACATCGAGTAGCCAGGCAGGGCCCATCGGCCAGCCAAAGGCTTCCATCGCGGCGTCGATCTGCCGGTAGTCCGCGCCATCGCGCACCAGTTGCGAGAACGCGCCGAAATAAGGAAACAGGATGCGGTTGACCAGAAAGCCCGGACAGTCGTTGACGACAATCGGCGTCTTGCCCAGACGCTGCGCGAAGGCCACAGTAGTGGCAATCGTTTGTTCCGAGGTCGCCGCGCCACGAATCACTTCCACCAATGGCATCAGGGGCACCGGATTGAAGAAGTGCATGCCACAGAAGCGTTCGGGATGCTGGAGGCTGCCGGCCAGCGACGTAATGGAGATTGTCGAGGTGTTGGAGGCCAGTACGGCCGTTCCGGAGAGTTTTCCCTCAACCTCGGCAAGTACAAGCTTCTTGACCCTCGGGTTTTCGACGACGGCCTCGACGACGATATCGACATCTTCAACGCCCTGATAATCCAATTTCGGATGGATGCTGGTTAGCATCGCGCGCGCCTTGTCCTCGGTGAGGCGCCCCTTGGTGACCTGCTTCTGCAGTAAGCGTGACGCCTCGTTGATTCCAGTATCCAGCCCCTGTTGCGCGATGTCTTTCATGAGCACCGGCACGCCCTTGAGCGCCGACTGGTAAGCGATACCTCCGCCCATGATACCGGCGCCGAGGACGGCCGCCTTCCGCACCGCAGGGGCTGACCCCTGCAGTTGTGCGGTTCGCTGCCGCAGCCACTGCTGATTCAGGAATATCTGCACCAGATTGGCTGCTATCTCGCTGCGCGCCAGTGTCGTGAAGACCTGATGCTCGATCTGGAGCGCGGTCTCACGATCCGCTGAGACACTGCGGGACATGGCTTCTACAGCGCGCAGTGGCGCCGGGTTGTGATTACGCCGGTCGGCGAGCAGCCTCCCTTTCACGCCGGCGAAAATATCGGCGAGATCGGTTGGCACTGCGGTGTGTTTGCGGGCACGTAGTTCCTGCCACTGTGCCTTTTCACGGAGCGCTTCCTGAATCAGCTCCTCGGCGGCATCCAACAACATCTCGGGCGCGGTGATGGAATCCACGGCTCCGTCGTTCAATGCCTCGGTGGCGGTGTACTGCCTGCCACCGCTGATCCACTCGATCGCTTTTTGCGGTGCCAGTACACGCGGGGCTCTTACAGTGCCACCAAACCCTGGGCAGATTCCCAGCCCCACTTCCGGGAATCCAAAGGCGGCAGCCGGGGTCGCAACGCGGTAATCGGTGGCCAGACAGAATTCAAATCCGCCGCCGAGGGCAACACCGGCGACTGCACTCACGGTGGGGAAAGGCAGATCTTCCAGCGCGTTGAAGATGGAGTTGCAGTCAGCGCACCAGCGCAACAATTCTGACTCTGGCAGTTTGAAGGCAGTGGCGAACTCCGTGATGTCCGCGCCGACGATGAAGGTAGTCTTGGCGCTGCTGCACACCAGCCCTTGCAGCCCGCTGTCGGCGAGCAGAGCAATCACTTGACGCAGTTCGTCGAGAGTCGCCTGATTGAACTTGTTGACTGAAGAACCCTGCAGGTCAAAACACAAATGCCCGATGCCGGGTTTCAAGCGTGTCAGACTGAGCGCCTGGCCTTTATACCCGCCGTTATTCGTGTTATCCGCCATGTGCATAGCGCCCCCGTGCCTGTTGAAGGCGGGCATTATAGTGAAACTCCGCTGTGATAGACAGTTGCGTGCCTTGTCGCTCGGAGAGCGATCCTGCAGAATAGTCGCCAACATCCACGCCTGAGACTCGTTGAGATCCCTCTTCCATGCAGCAGTTGCCCCGCAAGCCCGTCGCGATTACTACCCTTTGCAGCACAGTCGTGGCCGTTTCGATCTTGTCAGCAGTAGCCATGCCACAGACTTTGCATGCAGCAGAACATGCGACCATTACCCTGTATCACCACATTTCCGAGACAACCCCGGCGTCGACCAGTGTGGCGCCAGCCAAGTTCCGGGAACAGCTCGAGCATCTGCGCACGGACGGATTCAACGTCATTCCACTGCCTGATTTGCTGGATGCCCTGCATGAACGTCGCGAGCTTCCCGACAAGACCCTCGCTATCACCTTCGACGATGGCTATATCTCGATCTATGACACGGCGTTCCCGATGCTGCAGGAGTTTGGCTTTCCCTTCACGGTTTTCATCAACACTCAGCCCCACAATGATCGCATGCGTGGCTACATGAGTTGGGAGCAGATTCGGGAGATGTCAGATGCGGGCGTCACCATTGCCAATCACATGGAGAATCATCCTCACATGGTCGACACCGTGATCGGCGAAGATGAGAGTGCCCGCATCGCGCGGCTCCAAGCGGAGTTGCTGCGGTCCCAGGGACGCATCACCGAAATGACTGGGCAGAACCATCAGTTCATGGCCTACCCCTACGGAGAGTATGACGTGCCGGTCAAGCGCATGGTGGAGGCGCTGGGGCTGGTCGCTTTTGGCCAGCAGTCGGGTGCGGTGGGTTTTGACTCCGATTTTCTGGCCCTGCCCCGCTTCCCGTTCGGAGGCAGCTTCACCGATCTGAATGATTTCAAACAGAAGGTACAGACACAGTCCTTCCATCTCAGCAGCGTCGATCCTGAGACGCCAATGACCACGGTCACCAATCCATCAGTCACCCTGCAGTTTGCCCCGGGTAATTTCAATTTTCGCCAGATTGGTTGCTACGCTGGCGGGCAGCCACTGCAGATGGAGTGGCTGGATCAGGAGAATGGACTGGTGCGTTTGAGCACGGGGCAGAATTTTACGACTCGGCGTTTTCGCTACCTGTGCACGGCACCGGTCCGTGAGGCACCGGGTCGCTTTTACTGGTATTCCAAGGATTGGACGCGAACGCTACCGGGTAATCAAGACTAATCAAGGCATTGTGAGGGAACAGTTAACTCTGCTGGTCCCGTGAACGCAGGTCGTTGTAGCGGATGATGTCCTGCAGTTCGGCCACATAGACATGGCCGCGCTCAGAGTAACGCGCCAGCCCGGCCGCCAGCATCAGTGGATCGAGTGCCTTCTCTTGCATGCGCATCTGGGCACGCAGTTCACGCAGATACTCATAGGTCGGGTTGGTATTGAGGTTGCGGAAATAGGCAGTGACAGAAGCCTCAATCGAGGGGAATGCACGTACTTCATGGCTTTTTGTATCCGCACGGCGCCCTGGAATCAGGCCACAACCCTCATCGAAGCACCATTGTCCGAAAATATTGTTACCTTCTCTGGCAAAACGGGACGTTCCCCAGGCCGATTCATTTGCAGCCTGCGCCAGAGCCAGTGATACCGGAATAACATCCACGCGCACCAGCAACTCTTCCACCAACTCGGCATCGCTCAAGTCGCTGTCCTGCAAACGGAATTCGGTAGCGATAACGTCAAGTGCGCGCTGCTCACGCGAGGAGAGTTTGTTGTCGCTGATGTCGCCATCGACGCTCAGAATATCCGACAGTTCCACCAGAATCTGACGGCTCTTGAGTATTCGCTGATTCTCGGAGTCGATGAATTTATGTAGAAAGGCGAAGAAGCTCTGTTTTTTCTGATCGATATTGGTGATGGATTGGAAGTCAGGCAGTTCGCTGACGAAAGCCTCTTCTACCACCGGCTCGGATTCCTGAGGCTCAACCTCAGTGGCTTGCCGGTATTTGAGAATCAACGCCAAAATCACGGAGAGGACGATCAGTACTGCATAGAAGCGCAGGAGTGTCGGCAGTTTTGGGTAAGCAAGAAATTTGAACATTAAAACCAATAGCCTGTTTTGTTGTCACACTGGATTAAGCGAACGGAGACCCAAAAGTAAAAGACTAACTTATTGATTTTTATTTGTTAAATTGCCGGGTTAACTCGATTTACGCGTACACTCGCCTCCGCAGCGAAAGCTTGAAAACCGCTTTAAACGCAAAGGCTGCTGGAAAGTAACCGAAAAAAAAGCATAAAGCAATTTTCCTGGGTGTTAGTGGCTGCCACCGACGCAATCCGGTGAGCGTGGCGAAATTGCGTTCTTGAAGTCCCACTCCTCGGGAGTATAAGTGTGGAGTGCCAAGGCATGTACACCATTTTTCAGGTGTTCTGACAGGAGCGCATAGAGGCGCTGATGCCGTTTAACGGGGCCTATACCCTCGAATTCCTCTGCCACAGCCGTTATCTTAAAATGCGATTCCGTTGCCGGACCGCTGTGTTTGTGACTTTCGTTGACGATCTCCAGATGCTCAAGGATGATCGATTTACGCAGTCGTTCCTCGATGGCGGCTTGAACTTTCATATGTCCCTCATTGAGTGCTTTTCTGCGGCCACAGATCTGCATTTGCGGCCCATAGTGAATATAAGTATGGACGAAGTGTCATATGCCCTGCGGCGCATTGCAAGTCCGAGCATCATCGTCTCCAATCCTTGCGGGTGTAATGCCCCGGCAATCCAGTTAGAATTCGCCCGGCTCACATCGACTACTTCTCACTCGCCCCACAGGCAAGGCTTCACAGACCCATGACGATCTCCTGGTATCCCGGGCACATGTACAAGGCCAACAAGGAAATGGCGGCCCTCATCAAGGAAATTGACGTGGTTATTGAGGTGCTGGACGCCCGTATGCCGCAGGCCAGCTCCAATCCTCTGCTGCGCAGTATGCGCAAAGGCAAGCCCTGTCTGCGCGTACTCAACAAAGCCGATCTGGCGGACCCCCATGTGACCAAGGCCTGGCTGGCGCACTTTAACAGTGAACCACTCTCCTTCGCCGTCACCAGCTCAAAGGGCAAGCCCATCGAGACTTCCGACGTTGTCCACCTGTGTCAGAAGCTGATGCGTCAGGCCAATGCCGACAAACCGGTGGTACAGCAGACCGCCTCACCGAACGCGGATCTTCAGAGCCTCAAGGATTGGAAAAAACAGCAACAAAAGAATCAAGTGATGATTGTCGGGATTCCCAACGTCGGCAAGTCGTCGATCATGAACAAGCTCATAGGCAAGAAGATCGCCAAGACCGGGAACGAACCGGCTATAACCAAGGGCCAGCAGCGAGTCAGGCTGAACGACCACTGGTTCCTTGTCGACACCCCAGGTGTGCTGTGGCCCAAACTTGAAGATCAGGCGGCGGCATACCGCCTTGCGCTGTCCGGTGCCATTCGCAACACCGCAATCGAGTTTGTCGAAGTCGCTCTGTTCGCGGCGCAGATGCTGCTGGACCAGTTTCCGCAACGGCTGCGGGAGCGCTACAAGATGATAACGCTGCCTTCAACAGGCGAGGATTTCCTCGGCGAACTCGCCCGCGCCCGAGGCTGCATGCGCAAGGATCAGGATGTCGACTGGCATAAGGTTGCCGAAGTGCTTGTCAATGACTACCGCACCGGCCGACTGGGCCCGATGAGTCTGGAACGCCCTGCTTCCGCCGGAGCGGGCCTGCCCACGACAGATATTTAATTCGGGGTTAAATTTGGGGTCAGAGTAAAAATACAGCCTGTATTTTTACTCTGACCCCAAATTTCCTCTGACCCCAAATTTAATGCCTGCCACAGCCCGGGCCAATCGGCTAAGATACCGCGCTTGATTCACACCCTTGAGGTCGACCCCGAAACTCTATGCAGAAACACCCCATCTTCGTCGAAGGTCAGCGCTGGCTAAGCGAAAGCGAGCCCGAACTGGGCCTTGGTATTGTCGTCGAACAGGATCACCGCACAGTGTCCGTGGAGTTTCGTTCCTGCGAACAGACCCGTCGTTATGCGCGCCATCAGGCGCCTTTAAGCCGCATCATTTTTGCCGTGGGCGATACGATTACTACGATTACCGGCGACGAACTCATTGTTCTGGAGGTGCTGCCCTACGAGGACACCGTGATTTATCACGCCCATCAGAAGGACGACGCCTCCGAGACTATCAACCTGCCAGAGTCGTTACTCAGTGACACGTTGGCCCTGAACAAGCCAGTGGAGCGTTTATTCTCAGGCCAGACTGATGCGGCACAGTGGTTCTACCTGCGCAAACACACTCTGGAAAAACTGGCCGATATCGAGAAGTCTTCCGTGCTGGGGTTGTGCAGTGGCCGCACCGATCTGATTCCGCATCAACTCTATATTGCCTCGGAGGTCGCCAGCCGTTTTGCTCCCCGCGTCATGCTGGCTGACGAGGTCGGTCTGGGCAAGACCATCGAAGCGGGGTTGATCCTGCAGCAACAGCTGGTGAACGGTCTGGCCAGCCGAGTTCTGATTATTGTGCCAGAAGCGCTCCTGAACCAGTGGCTGGTGGAGATGTTGCGCCGCTTCAGTCTGCATTTCAGCATTTATGATGAAGAACGCTGCTCCGAGATTCTCGAAGTCATGTCTGAAGACGAGAACACGCCGCTCTCCAAGCAACGCAATCCGTTTCTGGAGGAGCAACTGGTCCTGACCAGTATCGATCTATTCCATCGTCAGCCCGCTTGGTACGACTTTGCCCTGAAGGGCGAATGGGATTTGTGCATCATCGACGAAGCTCACCACCTTCGGGATGATGCCCGCATTGCCGGTAACAGCACGGACGAGAAAAGCGCGAAGAAACTCAACGACTACGCCCGCATCAAGCAGATAGCCGAATCCAGCAAGGGCATACTACTGCTCACCGCCACCCCGGAACAGATGGGGCCTGAAAACCACTTTGCCTTGCTGCAGTTGCTCGACCCCAACCGCTTTCGCGATTACCCTTCCTATAAAGAGGAACACGAGCACTATCACGGCCTGGCGACAACCATCAACGCACTGGTCAGCCGACAGGCGCTCTCACCAGAACATTTGCGACAACTGAAAGCCGTGTTGGGCAAGAACCACAAAAAGGAGGCGATTGTGACTCTCCTTGGCCCACTGCTTCCCTCCGCCAAAGTACCGGCCAGCGAGCAGGACACTACCCGTCAGCGGTTGATTCGTCTGCTGCTGGATCAGCATGGCACTGGCCGCATCCTGTTCCGCAACACCCGCAAGTCGCTCACCGGTTTTCCCAAGCGCAAAGTGCATGTCCATCGATTGGAATTGCCTGAAGCCTACGCCGAATTGCTGCAACAACATCCAGACAAGATCGAAGCACACCTCAAACCCGAGAGCGCTTTCATCAGCGCCATCGCCGGCCTGGACGATGACGAGGAAGCCCGCACCCTGCCCTGGACCTCGCTCGATGAACGCGTGAAATGGCTGGTGGAATTCCTGCAGAGCAAGCGAGGGGAGAAAGTGCTATTGATCTGCGCTCATGACGTTACAGCCATCAGCCTCGAGAAATACCTCCGCGTCAATGCCGGCATCCGCAGCAGTGTTTTCCATCGCCACATGGATCTGCTCGACCGTGACCGTGCGGCCGCGTATTTCGCCGGCACCGAGAGCAGTGCCCAGATACTGGTGTGCTCGGAGATTGGCAGCGAGGGACGCAACTTCCAGTTCTGTCGTCATCTGGTACTGTTCGATCTGCCGTTGAACCCGGATCTGTTAGAGCAGCGCATCGGTCGCCTCGACCGGATCGGTCAGAAACACACCATCCAAATTCATCTGCCGGTGTTTGCAGGCAGCGCTCAGGAAGTCCTCTACCACTGGTATCAGGAGGCGTTGAACGCGTTCGAACAGGTGGCGCCGGCTGCCTATCGTATCTACCGACAACACAGTGATCAGCTCCATGGCTTCATGCTGGCGGGCGATGCGAAGGCCCCCGCATTCTCGAGCTTCTTGGCAGAAGCGCGCGCCCTCAACCTGGAACTCAATGCCGAATTGGAACAGGGCCGCGACCGCCTGCTGGAGATCAACTCTTTCAACAAGGAGGGCGCGGAGCACATCGTGCAACAGATTCGCGAGTTCGAATCCGTCTGCACACCAGAGGACTACATGAAGGAAGTCTTCGACACATTCGGTATTCATTACGAACACAACTCGGACGACAGCTATGCGGTACAACCAACAGAAGAGATGATCGTGTCGTCCTTTCCGGCACTGCCCGACGACGGCATGGATGCGACCTTCAACCGTCAGCTCAGTCTGCACCGCGAAGACATTCAATTCCTCACTTGGCAACATCCGATGGTGCGCGGGGCGATCGACATGGTGCTTGATTCGCCCCAGGGCGGCGCAGCAGTCAGTCTGCTGCGGGCCCGCGACCTGCGCGATATGGAAGGTGAGGAGGCCCAACTGGCCGACCATGAATTCATCGTAGAGGCAATTTTCCGCACGCTGGCGCCCGCACCGAAGCATCTGCAGATGTCGCGCTTTTTGCCGACCACCAGCTTCCACTTCACGCTGGTACCGGAGATCGTGGGCGAGCGCAGCAGATCAGTGACGCTTGGCAAGGCGCGTCAGAAGTTGCGTTTCATCGACAAGCACGAAGCCGCAGCACTGGTCAGCGAACAGCAGTCACACATCGCCCAGCTGCTGCAACAAGGCGAGAAGCTCGCCCAGCAGCAGATGAGCCAGGCGGTCAACGCGGCAGCTGCGAGCATGCTGCAGGTACAAACTGGCGAGATCAAGCGCCTGGTCGCCCTGAAACAGGTCAACCCGAATGTACGCGAATCGGAACTTGAATATTTGAAAGAACAAACACTGCAATTGCATCAATGTATGAAACAGGCCAGCGTCGAACTAGTGGCCGTGCATGTCATATTCGCCCAATAGAAAGCAGCGAGAAACCACGATGATGAGAACCGAACACACTGCCCAGGCGACACCGCAAAATCCAGCTGCCGGTACCTGCCACCCGGCCTTCGAGTGGATACGCAGCCAGCGTATTCCGACGTTGAACGTCGAGATGGAAGAGTATCGACACCGCGTCACCGGTGCCCTGCACTATCATCTGGCTGCTGACGATGTTGAGAACGTATTCCTGGTCGGTCTGCGCACAGTGCCAATGGATTCCACTGGTGTCGCCCACATACTCGAACACACGGTGTTATGCGGCAGCCAAAAGTATCCGGTGCGCGATCCGTTCTTCATGATGATACGCCGCTCGCTCAATACCTTCATGAACGCTTTTACCAGCAGCGACTGGACCGCCTATCCTTTTGCCAGCAAGAACCGCAAGGACTTCAATAACCTCCTTGAGGTGTATCTGGATGCCGTGTTTTTCTCGCGTCTGCACGAGCTGGATTTCGCCCAGGAAGGCCATCGTCTGGAGTTCAGCGAACCGGAAAATGCCGCAAGCGAATTACAATTCAAGGGCGTCGTGTTCAACGAGATGAAAGGTGCCATGAGCTCCACCAACTCGATCCTATGGCACACACTGAGCAAATATCTGTACCCCACCACCACCTACCATTACAACAGCGGCGGCGAACCCGAACATATCCCTGACCTGAGCTACGCAGATCTAAAAGTCTTCTACGAGACTCACTACCATCCCAGTAACGCCGTGTTCATGACCTATGGTGATATCCATGCCATTGAGCACCAGCGCCGTTTTGAAGAACTCGCGCTGTCACGTTTCGAAAAGCTCGACATTCAGATACACGTGCGTGACGAGAAGCGGTACTACGCACCGATCCGTGTCGAAGAGAGTTATCCGTTGCAGGAGGAGGGAGTCCAAGAGTTCGACGAGCAAGAACTTGACGAGCAGAACAGCAACAACAAAACTCACGTCGTGCTCAGTTGGCTGCTCGGCAAAAGTATCGATCTGAACGATATGTTTCAAGCTCAACTGCTCTCCAGTGTCCTGATGGACAACAGTGCCAGTCCTCTCATGCAGGTTCTGGAAACCTGTGGCCTGGGTTCTGCGCCCTCCCCCCTGTGCGGACTTGAAGACAGCAACCGCGAGATGAGCCTGATGTGCGGTCTCGAAGGCTGTGCCAGCGACGCTACCGCAGCAGTCGAAAAGCTCGTGCGTAATACGCTGGTGGGCATTGCCGAACAGGGCATTCCAGAAGAACAGGTCGAGGCGGCGCTACATCAACTGGAACTGAATCAGCGCGAGATCACCGGTGACAGTCATCCCTATGGTCTGCAGCTGATCATCGCCAGCCTGTCAAGTGCGGTGCATGGGGGTGATCCGATCAATCTGCTCGACATCGATCCGGTACTGGCCAGATTGCGCGAAGACATCAAGGACAAGGATTTCATCCCCGGTTTGATCCGACGTCTGTTGATCGACAACCCGCACAGCGTGGTTCTGACATTGCGGCCCGACACCCAGCTGGCCGCTCGGCAGATTGCCGCCGAGACACAACGACTGCAGGCCATCAAGGACAGCCTCGCACCGGCAGAGGCACAGGCAATCATTGAGCGCAGCAAGAAACTGGCAGAGCGCCAGGAGGCACAGGACGATCCGTCCATCCTGCCCAAGGTCGGGCTGGAGGATGTCCCTGCCGATTTGCCGCAACTGACGCCGAGCAAAACTGTCATCACGTCCGCCAGTCGTATCATGCCCGTGGACTTCTACGCACAAGGAACCAATGGCCTGTGCTATCAGCAGGTCGTTGTGGATCTGCCACAACTGGAGGATGAGCTGCTGGCTATGCTGCCGTATTACAGCAGTTGCCTGCCAGACTTCGGCGTCGGCAAGCGCAGTTATGCCGACGTGCAGACTTGGCAATCAAGAATCAGCGGTGGCGTGAACTATTATGCCAACATCCGCAGTCAGATCGCCGACGAACAGCAGAGCAAGTCTATCCTCGTGCTGTCCAGCAAGGCGCTACAGCGCAATCAAGAGGCTCTTTCCGAGCTGTTGGCAGAGACCTTCACGAATATCCGCTTCGATGAGGCACAACGCCTGCGTGAGATCATGGATCAGATTACCGCACGCCGTGACAGCAGCATTACAGGCCAAGGTCACGCGCTGGCGATGTCGCTGGCCAGCAGCGGCATGAGCCCTAGCGCTCGTCTGAGCGATCAGTTTACGGGTCTGGCAGGTATCAGCACTTTGCGCGGCCTCAGCAAGTCACTCAAGGCGAGCAAAGAGGCTAAAGCATTGCTGGAGCGTTTCCAGGCTATTCACGAACAGGTACTGCGCGCTCCTCGCCGCTTCCTGTTGGTGGGCGAGGCCGCGAGCCAGGAGGCGTTGACGGAGTCGCTGAATCGACGCTGGTCACAGATCGAAGACCCGAACGGGATCGCCGCATCCTCCCTGCATCTGGCGCCGATTCGCAATCAGGTAAGGCAGATCTGGACGACCAACACCCAGGTCAACTTCTGCGCCAAAGCGTATCCGACTGTGCCTGCCGGCCATCCGGACCATGCCACACTGACGGTACTGGGTGGCTTCCTGCGCAACGGATTCCTGCATCGCAGCATCCGCGAACAGGGTGGGGCCTATGGTGGTGGTGCAGATCAGGACGCCAATTCCGCATCCTTCCGCTTCTACTCCTACCGTGATCCACGCCTCACGGAAACGCTGCAGGACTTCGATCGCGCCATAGAATGGGTGCAGCAGGAGACGCACGAGTGGCGTCAGGTAGAAGAAGCAATCCTTGGCGTCATCAGTGCGATGGACAAGTCATCCTCGCCTGCCGGCGAAGCAAAACAGGCGTTCTACAACGAACTTTTCGGTCGCACCCGCGAGCAGCGTCTGGCATATCGGCGTCAGGTTCTGGCCACGCAGGTGGAGGATTTGCAGCGTGTTGCCCGCACTTATCTGCTGCCACAGAATGCCAGCATTGGCATCATCAGCAATGCGCAGCAGTTGAAATCTGTGCAAGGGCTTGGTTTAGAGGAATTCTCAATATAGAATATAGTGCATAAATATCAACAAGATAGATATATTCCGAGAGAGAAGGCAGCACCTGCACCAGAATACGATTGAAATATTTTCAGCTTTTTTAATTAATCTTGGAACTTCGACGCAGAAGCACAGTCAGACTGTATGTAGGTAGATTGCAGACAAAATTGTGGGTTTTGTTTCATTTTATCTCTCCCTTGATAGTAGTAACTTGAGCCCAACCTCTGGTTGGGCTTTTTTTTGTCTGTTTTTTGAATGGCCGCCCCTGAACACCATGTATCGTGAGTTATCCTCATCGACTCGCTGTGAGATGTTCCATTACAGACTCGTAAGCCGTCTTGATTTCCTGCGTCTTTTTCGTGGCCATTTCCATCATCTCCTCAGGCAGTCCCTTCGATACCAGCTTGTCCGGATGGTGCTGACTCATCAGTCTCCGATAAGCCTTCTTGACCTCCGCAGCGTCGGCACTCGCACTCACGCCCAGCACCTTGTAGGCATCGCTAAGCTTCTGGGCCGGAGTCTCGTCGGTATTGAAACGATACTGCGCGCTCATGCGCATCACCAACCGATCGTAATCGCCACGGCCATAGCCGAGGCTGGTAGCGATCGATTCCAGGACTCGCCGCTCGGCAGAGTCTATCTCACCATCGGACAGCGAGGTGGCGGTGAGAATTTCCAGGAACATCTGGATCAGGTTCTGGCGCCGATGACACTCACGCTTAAACTGCTCCAACACCTGTTCGTAGGGGAACGCAGGCTGCTTGCCTTGTTCGAACAGACTGATGGCGAGCTTCTTCTGCGGGGGCTGCAACTGCATCTGACCCATCACCTGCTGGGCTAGGGAAATCTCGTTTTTGCTGACCGTACCATCGGCCTTGGCGATATAGCCCATCAGGGAGAATACGGCGGTAAAGAACGCGGTCTGCACCCGCTCCGTCGCCTGGGGGTCGCCCCCGCCCGCTCCGCGTCCTCTTCCCGATAGGGCATCGTCTGCTGTGATACGGTCCATGCCACCGTCGAAGTAGTTCCCCAATGATGCGCCCAGCACGGCGCCAAGCGGCCCGCCCATCACGAAGCCAAACGTACCGCCTATGACTTTGCCCCACCAGCTCATGTTCTTTCTCCCTTCATTTCAATTTCGCTCGTATCGATTAGTCAAGTAGCCTGCCGAACCAAGTCATCTCCAGCGCATCACGGCACTGTGTCAGTTGTGACTCATAACGGTCGGCATTGCCCTGTACACGGTCTGCCGCATCGAGCAACCATTGTTTGCCGTCGTAGGTCCGTCTTTCGAAACCGGTATTGCCTTCGTGATAGGCGAGATACAGGTTGCGGGCATCATGCAGGTCAATGTTGTTGCGCCGATAGCTGTTGGCGTTGTACCAACCGATGAAGTCCACGGCATCGCCAAAATCCGCACGCCGCGCAATGAAGTTGCCGGTCGCCTCGCGATAATCATCCCAGGTACTGTCCAAAGCCTGAGGATAACCAAAGGCATCCGAGGGTCGGACCCACGGAACTACCCATAACAGGCGGGTGCGGGCTGGTCGGGCTCGGGACTCGAAGGCGGACTCCTGATAGATGAACGCCATGGACACGGGGATTGGCACGTTCCAGCGTTGCTCAGCACCCGCGGCAGCCTCATACCATGAGCGGCGATCCTCGAACATGTCGCACACATTCATCACGTTGCGCGGCTGGCTGCTCAGGCAGCTGGTGAGCGTCACCAGCAGGGCCAGGAATGGGAGTCGTTGAGGCATAGTCGTACTCCTTAAATCAAAATCAAGAGTACTGGGCCAGAAAGGCGAGGAACTGTGGCTCGTCCAGCACCGGAATTTCCAGCTCCTGCGCTTTGTCAAGTTTCGAGCCGGCACCGAGGCCGGCGACCACATAAGTCGTCTTCTTGGAGACGCTGCCCGCTACCTTTGCGCCCAGCGCCTGCAGGCGTGCCTTGGCCTCGTCCCTGGTCATGCCCTCCAGTGTTCCGGTTAGCACGAAGATCTGGCCGCTGAGAATATCCGACTGGGCGGCAACGTCGGACTCGCTCCAATGCACGCCGCTCTCCTGTAGTCTGGCGACCACGGCACGATTCTCCTCGTTGGCAAAGAAGTGCTGCACATGCGTTGCCACAATCGGCCCGACATCCGCAACCTCTTCCAACGCAGTCGCGTCGGCAGTCATGATCTTCTCAAGCAGACCGAAATGATTCACCAGTGCCAAGGCGGTCGCCTCGCCGACCTCTGGAATGCCCAGGCCGAACAGGAAACGCGGCAGAGTCGTGCTGCGAGCTTTGTCGATGGCGGCCAGCAAATTGCCCGCCGACTTCTCTGCCATGCGCTCCAGACCCTCAATATCCTCGCGGCGCAGATGGAACACATCGGCGACGTCGCGCACCAGTGCGCTGTCCACTAATTGCTCGACCAGCTTCTCGCCAAGCCCTTCGATATCCAAAGCACCGCGAGCGCAGAAGTGCCGCACGGCCTCTTTGCGCTGGGCCGGACAGATCAGGCCGCCGCTGCAGCGAAACAGAATGTCGCCATCGGGCTCCACCTCGGAGCCACAGGCGGGGCAATTGTGCAGCATCACCACGTTGCGCAGGTTTGCCTGCACGCCTTCTTCAGTGATGACTTTCACCACTTTTGGAATCACATCACCGGCCCGCCGGATGATCACGGTGTCGCCGATGTGCAGCCCCAGTCGGGCGATCTCGGCCATGTTGTGTAACGTCGCATTGCTGACGGTGACACCACCAACGAAGACCGGCTGCAGACGTGCCACCGGTGTGATGGTGCCCGTCCGGCCCACCTGAAACTCCACATCCTGCACCAGGGTCGACACTTCCTCGGCTGGAAACTTGTAGGCCATGGCCCAACGCGGCGTGCGGGCGTTGAAGCCCAGCTCAGCCTGCAACTGCAAGCGGTCGAGCTTGATCACCGCGCCATCGATCTCGTAATCGAGCAGCGGTCGCTTCTCCAGCAATGATTGGGCGTAGGCCAGACACTCGGAGGCACCCGTCACCGTGCGGCGTTCGGGATTCACTGGCAGGCTCCATTGCTCGAGCAAATTGAATGTCGCGCTGAGCGTGGATGACAGCACCGCGCCCTCACCATCCAGCACGTGGGCGCTATAACAAAACAGCCGCAGCGGACGCTGGGCGGTGATGCGCGGATCGAGCTGTCGCAGCGTGCCCGCCGCCGCATTACGTGGATTGACGAAGCTCTTGCCGCCACTGCTCTCGGCCTCGCGATTCATGACCTCGAAACCGGAGCGGGTCATGTAGATCTCGCCCCTGACCTCCAGACGCCGTGGGATGGCCGCAGCATTCTCGGCGGCGCCATCCAGACGCAAGGGAATGTCACGCAGCGTACGCACGTTGTGGGTGATGTCCTCGCCGGTCATACCGTCGCCACGGGTCGCCGCCCGGCTCAGCACACCATCCTCGTACAGCAGGCTGACCGCCACGCCGTCGATCTTGGGTTCACAGCTATAGATAATGTCGGCATCGGTATCGAGGCGTTTGCGGATGCGGGCCTCGAAGTCTTCCAGGTCCGAGCCATTGAACACCTTGGCCAGTGACATCATCGGCACTTCATGGGTTACCTGGACGAAGCCCGTCAGAGGCGCCGAACCAACGCGCTGGCTGGGAGAATCAGGGGTAATCAGATGAGGAAACTGCTTCTCGAGCTGCTCCAGGCGGGCGAACAGGCGGTCGTATTCCGCGTCGGGAATCACGGGAGCATCGAGGGAGTGATAAAAATAGTCGTGACGGGCGATCTGCGTCCGCAGGAGTTTGAGTTCCTGCAGCAGTTCCTGTTCGCTGTGTGCACTGTCGGTCATTTTTGCTGACGCAATTGCCAGAGATCAAAGTCACGGACGCGCTGCCGATAGTGTTCAATTGTCTGCGCTGTCATCACGCTGCGATTGTCATCCTTGAGGTCGCCGTCCAACGCGATTCGCACTTGTTGAGCAACTTCCAGCATGCTGTCGAAGGCCTGCATACTGTTGGCGACGTTCGGCAGGGTC
>CAIOZF010000245.1 GCA_903862645.1 uncultured Gammaproteobacteria bacterium | reverse complement strand
GAATCGAACCGGGAACCGGCACGATTCTTCTTCTCATGACAGTGATCTTTGTCGCCAAGGGTGGTCTGCAGCTCTGGGCGAATCTTGCTATCGGGTATGCCGGCGTCAGGTTCACGACACGGCTGCGCCTGGAATTCGTCCGCAGTCTTCTGCGCGCACGTTGGGCGATCTTCACCAGTCAATCCATGGGTGCGCTGGCGAACAGCATTTCCACTGAAGCTGCCCAGGCCGGCGGCACGATTACCTCGGCCTTCCAGGTCACAGCCTTCGGCATTCAGGTACTGGTATATTTCGTCATATCATTTTTCTTCTCGTGGCAGGGAACCTTGGCCGCACTGGTGGGCGGCTTTGCTGTTTTCATTGCTATGCACCGCTTCATCACGCTTGCGGGAAGAGCCGGCAAGCAACAACAGGGCCTGTTTCAGCGCTTGCTGTCGCGCCTCGTGGATCATTTCGGCATGGTGAAGCCCATCAAGGCGATGGGAGTGGAACAGCGACTGCTGTACTACCTTAACGACGACATCCTGCAACTCGAGATGGCGCATCGCCGCGTTGTTCATAGCAAGGCAAGTCTGACCACGTTGAACGAACCGATCATCATCGGTTTACTCTGCCTAGGCGCCTGGGTTGCCCTGACAACCCTGAACATAGCAATGGCAGACCTTCTCGTGCTTACAATGATATTTTATCGTTCAGCCGGGCGTCTTTCGTCTCTGCAGTCTGCTCACCAGAGCCTCGTGGCCACGCAGGATTTCCTGATCGCCATGCTCGCTCTCGTAAAGAAGACGGATGAAGCCGCCGAGATCAGAAGTGGCACGAAAGCTCCGACGCTGGAGAGCGGCATCACATTTCGCAACGTCACGTTCAATTATGGCGCCCAGTCCGTCTTGCGCAGTATCTCGCTTGATATCAGAGCTGCGCAGATAACAACACTTGTTGGACCATCGGGCAGCGGCAAAACATCAATCCTCGACCTCATCCTGGGACTGTATAAACCAATTGAGGGCTTCGTTGAGATCGATGGAATCGATCTTCAACAGACCGACCTTCACGCGTGGCGGTCGCGCATAGGATACGTACCGCAGGAAACCGTCCTGCTGAATGACTCGATCATGGCGAACGTCACATTGGGCGATCCTTCCATTCGCCGGCAAGATGTCCTCGATGCGCTGCGAGCGTCCGACGCACTGGCATTTGTCGATGACATGCCGCTTGGTATCGACTCCAGTGTGGGTGAACGCGGCATGCAGCTTTCCGGCGGCCAAAGACAGCGTATTTCCCTGGCCCGGGCCTTGGTACGCAAACCGCTCCTGCTCATTCTTGACGAACCGACCAGCGCGCTTGACGCTGCCTCGGCAGCGGCCTTCTGCACTACGCTACGTCGTCTTTCCGGCCAACTCACAGTCGTTGCCGTTTCCCACCAGCAGGACGTGACACAGGTCGCCGACGCTGTCTACGAGGTCGCGCAGGGTCAGGTGAGGCGGCAGTCCACGCGGAATGTTCTGTCTACCACCAGCCTAGCTGATGTTTGAAAAGGCACCGATCAATTCCCGCACCGACGTCGCCTTCATCATTGGTGACCTGAGCGCAGGGGGAAGTCAACGCGTGCTGCAACGGATCAGTGGTGAACTGGCCGAGCGCGGGCATGGAATCACCGTCATCACGCTCTCCTGCACCGTGCGCAGCGCGTCGCCCATCTGCTGTGCCATCGGCGCGGTGCGCGGATCGGCGGCGGCGAGCTTCACGTCGGCCTGCACGAGCGTGAGCAGCCGGCGCAGCAGGCGCCCGTTC
>CAIOZF010000244.1 GCA_903862645.1 uncultured Gammaproteobacteria bacterium | reverse complement strand
GTTTTCACTGACTCCATGCTGGACGCCTACATTGATCTCAAGATGACTGAGGTGACCCGCTTCCGCATGGCGCCCCATCCGGTTGAGTACGACATGTACTTCTCCCTGTGAGGACCGGCGGTGCTGAACCGCCAGACCACACTGGATAACTGAGAAAAGGGACGGCTTTGGCCGTCCCTTTTTGTTCCCGCTGGCGGCTTTTTCCCGATTTTTCCAAGCATTTGTCGCATACTCTCACACGATGCAAGCCCTGTCGATGCCTCGTTCCCGTATGAATATTGCCATCTGGCTGGCCGTTTGTGCCACCGTTTTTTCTGGCGCTGGCCAGGCGCAGAACGCCATCTACCGCTGTGGCAATGAATACACCAACACGGTGTCCGACCCTGTCGCCCGCGGCTGTAAAAAGATCGAAGGCACGACGATCACGGTGGTGCCGCCTGTTCGACTCCCGACGCCCTTGGCAGCACCAGCGGCAACGCCAGTTACCGCGTCACGGCCTGCTGGGCAACGGATCGACGCTGGTGAGCAGCGTGCCCGCGATTCGGATGCACGACAGATCCTGAACGCCGAGTTGAAAAAAGCTGAAGCCCGGCAGATCGAGTTGCAGCGCGAGTACAACAATGGTGAGCCGGAGCGTCGCGGCGACGAGACCCGCAACTACCAGAAATACCTGGACCGTGTGGCCGAGATCAAGGCGAGCCTGGCTCGTAACGACAGCGACATGGCCAGCATTCGGCGCGAACTCGCCCGTCAAACGGGCGGACCTGCCGCCAGCGCCGGGAAATAGTTGGCGTGAAACCAGCGCTCGCCACCAGCAGCAGCGCCGCCGCGGCTGCAGGAAGATTCCATGCTTTTGACCTTCTGGCTACGCTGGTGGCCGTGGTGCGCAGCAACGGTGCCGTGGTGTTTGCCAACGCGGTGCTGGAGGACGCCCTGGGCATCTCCCGGCGCATGCTGCTGGGCGCCTCATTGCCCGACAGTTTCACTGAACCCCTGCCGCTGCGCCAGGCGCTGGCAGGCGCACGCAGCAACGAGTTTGCAGCCCTGCGGTATGACGCCTGGCTCAAGCGCCTGAACCGTGAGCCACTGCCGGTGCATGTGATCGTGGCCCAGTCCGAAGGCACGGATGAGTTCATCGTCGAGCTGCTACCTCTGGAGCAACAAGCTCGTAAGGACCGGGAGGAGCGCCTGGCGGAGCAGGCCCAGACCAACAAAGAGTTGATTCGTAACCTGGCGCATGAGATCAAAAACCCGCTCGGCGGTATCCGCGGCGCAGCCCAGTTGTTGGAGATGGAGATCGAGTCACGCGAACTCACTGAGTACACCCAGGTGATCATCCATGAAGCCGACCGTTTGCAGACCCTGGTGGACCGCCTGCTGGCGCCGCACCGCCGACCTCACATGGTGGGAGACGTCAATATCCACGAGGTTTGCGAACGGGTGCGCTCGCTGATTCTGGCTGAATTTCCGCGGGGTCTGCAGGTGGTTCGCGACTACGACACGTCGATCCCGGAGTTTCGCGGCGACTTTGAGCAGTTGATTCAGACCGTGCTCAATATTGCGCACAATGCCTGTGAGGCCTTGAGCGATCAGATCGCCCAAGGTCACGCGATCCTGACATTTTGTACCCGCGTCGCGCGTCAGACGACCTTTGGCAAACAGCGCTACCGGTTGGCACTGGAATTGCATGTCATTGACAACGGGCCTGGCGTGCCCGAATCGATCAAGGATCGTATTTTCTATCCGCTGGTGTCGGGTAGGGAAGGGGGGTCTGGGCTGGGGCTGACGTTGGCGCAAACCTTTGTTCAGCAGCACCACGGCCTGATCGAGTGCGACAGCACACCCGGCCGAACCGATTTCAAGATATTGATTCCACTGCCCTGAATCCTGACCTGAGGTAACACACGACATGAAGCCGACCGTTTGCAGACCCTGGTGGACCGCCTGCTGGCGCCGCACCGCCGACC
>CAIOZF010000243.1 GCA_903862645.1 uncultured Gammaproteobacteria bacterium | reverse complement strand
TGGTCGATCCTAAGCGACGAGCATGCGGTGAAGCGAGCGGCGATGTTCAATAGTTTTCTGTTTGATGCGGTGTCGTTCGCGCAGAATCGCCTGGCCCCTGCCGAAGTAGACGTCCGCCGGGGTTAGGTTTTCCAAGCTCTCATGATAGCGGTGGTGGTTGTAGTACTCGATGACGCTCCGCACGATGCCCAGGTTTGGGAAATTTGCCCGGATCGTTTGGGCGACGCAGCTCGGGGATAGATGCGCGTAGCGTTTCTCCGTCATGCGGGTATCAGCGTGCCCTAGCTGCGCGGCAATCACGCCTATCCCCGCGCCATTGATATCAATGCCTGCGCCAATCCAAGATTTTGGAAAATTTTGCGCCACTCGGGCGCGACCGCGTGAACCTGAATAGGCTGGGCGGGGGTTCAGGGACGATGTGCCTGGGCGGGTGTTGAAGAACGCCGATACTCAGGCCTGCAATTCAGCGGCGCCGATGCCAGCCCGGTTGCGCCATGTCTGCTGAACGCACCATGACCGCCGAGCAGGTCTGACATATATAGTGTGCTTGTCGATCAGTTCCGCTGACGTCAGCAAAACGCACCGAGATGGAACTGACAGAACTGACAAAAAGGAGTTTTGGCGGTTTAGTCAGTTGGGGGTTGGCGCTTATACGCGCCGGCGTTCGTGCCAGGGTGCGTCACCACAGATGCGGCCAGCGTAGGATTCTTCAAGGTCGACTATTTATTGTTGGCTGGGACCAGCAAGGCTGTCAGATCTATGATCTTCCCCCCCTTGTATACGGCTTCGATCCTCACCGTATTTCGGATATCTGAAACCGGATCTGCAGCAAGGAGAAGTAGGTCGGCCAACTTGCCGCGCTCAATTGATCCCAATTCCTTATCCACGCCGATATAGATGGCGGCATTCAAGGTAGCAATTCTGGTAACTGCCAGGTTCGGAATGCCGGCCTCTGACAGCAACTCCATCTCGCGATGGACATAGGCACCCATCGATCTGTCTGTTCCCACGGCTAGTATTGCCCCTGCGTCGTAAAGCGCTCGAATGTTCTTCTTCACGATAGGCATTCTGCTTGCTCGAAATGTCCCGTTAGGGGTATCCGATCGATAAGTGGCTCTGTTCGAGTCCAGATCCTCCTTGCTATCTGTTCCAACAAAGATTTGTCTATCAAAAACACTTAGATCGGAATCAGCGCGCCCCATTGTGGTGGACACTGGGATCCGCTTGGCAGCAATAAGTTTTGCAAATTCAGGACTTGCGTCCTCAAGATAAACCGTATGCGCGAGAGCGTCGATACCAGCAGCGATACTTTCGCGCGCTCCCCGCTCATCACTGATGTGCACGGCAGTCCGGATTCCAGCTTCATGAACGTGATTGATTAGGCCACTCATCACATCAAGCGGAATAAGAGCTAGATTTCCTGCCTCGTCCCCCATTCCACGCCCCTCTCGGGTGAACTTCACCATGTCGGGCTTCCGCGCAAGGAGCGCGTCTAATTTGCTAACGGTGCCTTCGTAATCCAGCACCTGCAAAGCTCCCGAGCAACATTGGTAGCCCTTTGCCGGGGTCAACAGGCGCCCGGTTGTAAACAGGCGGGGACCAAGAATTCGGTTTGCCCTTTCCTCGTCGCGCATCTTGAAGATGTAGTCATCGTGATTGCCAGAATCATAGAGCGACGTGACGCCTGCGTAGAGCGCTCCGTGCAGCACGCGCGTACCCAGCTCTATATTCATCACCATTTGCTGATTGCCAGGACCCGCACGTCCACCGGCGAGATGAATGTGAGAATTGATAAGGCCAGGCATCAGGTACTTACCCTTACCGTCTATCACCGCGGCGCCACGCGGAGCTTTGATCTCACTTGGTGAAACCTCCCTGATCCGCTCGCCTACGATCAGGACCGAGGCGTGTTCAATGGGTTGCGCACCAGTTCCGTCAATTAAGGTCACATTGCGAATCAGCAGCATGCTGTCTGCCGCGCGGACAGCTCCTGACAACCACAAAGATATTAATAATAGCCCATGCACTAACATTAAATATTTACTTATCATTGTGAGAGCTAAAGATAGTTATTCGGCCAGATGATACTGCGCCACATGTGCGCGGACGGGCTGCCATCGAAACCTAGCCCTTCTTTCGGCTGCTTGAAATTGCGTCCGATGATGTCCGTGAACTGTTCCAGATGGACTTCCGCCTTG
>CAIOZF010000242.1 GCA_903862645.1 uncultured Gammaproteobacteria bacterium | reverse complement strand
CTACATGTTGGTATCGGAGGAGGTGCCGGTGACCCTTCCGGATGTGGTCGGCAGCGCCAACCCGCGTGTCCGGGCCGACATCGTGTTCTTCGAGACGCCCAAGGGCGGTGGAGTGTTTTCGTTCTCTTCGATTGCCTGGGCCGGGGCGCTGTCGCACAACAACTACCGCAACAACGTGGCGCGCCTGACCGGCAACGTGCTCAAACGGTTCGCGAGTTCAGAACCGCTGTAAGGCAGCGCTTCATCGCCACTCTGCATTGGGCAACCCGTACGGCCAGACGATCTCCTGCGCTACGCCTTCGTTCTTCAGATTATGATCGATGCGCTTGCGTTGCGGCGCTTCTGAGCGAGGACATTGACAGCTCGCCCTCGTCTTCAACAGCCCGCCAGAGGACGTGCGGCGACCGGCGATATTGACCACCATCTAGTCGAGATGCCACCGCTCGCTCAGCGGACACCGGCATCGACGGAGATTGAATGCGCTCAGCGAGCCGAAATTGCCAGCAGCGAGCGGCCAAGCGTCTAACCGGGGTAGCCCTCTGCACTATCATCTCCTCGATCGCAGATGCTGAGAGTAAACGGAAGTACAACCACACGGCGTGCCGCATCGTGTTCGGCTGGGACCTGTGTCGCTTGACTAGATCCACCGCATCGCCATCCGCTGAATCGCGGACAATCATAAGCCCCGAAGCGGGGACAAGTACGCCTGCCCGCACCCTCAGCGGAGTTAGGAGATCTGGATCAACGGACGAAATCGGGGCCAGCAGCAATCCTGCGCTGCATCAACAGGCAGAACACAAGACCGTGTCCGTCCGATCGCACTGACAAAGCCCTTGCCAATCGGGCGCCGTCCACAAAAGACAAGTTAGCATTGGCCCGCCAGCACCCTTTCTAACACTTCACCACGGGACCGGCGCACCGCGCCAGTCGAGGAACCCACCGGTGTCCTCAGGACGAAGATCCGCGATGACCGCCAAGAGGTGACGCGCAGCATCTGCCGCATCCAGAGCGAGGCGCCCCTCGCGCACAAAGGGCTGAGACAGATTTGTTGCCACGGTGCCTGGATGCAGGGCCACGCAGATGGCCTGGGGATGCGTTCGCGCCAGCTCGATGGCGGCGGTTCGCACGAGTTGGTTGAGCGCAGCCTTGGAAGCCCGGTAGGCGTACCAGCCGCCAAGTTGATTGTCACCGATGCTGCCGACGCGCGCAGACAGGCTTGCGAAGATGGACCGCTCCTGGCGCGCCAAGAGGGGGAAGAAGTGTTTCATGAGCAGTGCCGGGCCCGTTGCATTGACAGCAAATGACCGGGCAAGGGCAATGGGATCAAGACTGCGAAGGCTCTTTTCCGGTTGCTGCACGGCATCATGCAGCAAGCCTGCAGCATTGATCAGCAGGTGAATTGTGTTGTTTTTCAGGGTCGCAGCAGCACGCTCGATGCTGGACTGGTCGACCAGATCGATGTTCGGTCGGCTCAACCCGACGACCTCATCAAAAGCCTGACTGCGGCGCAGTTCTGCGTAGAGCGCGCGCCCGATGCCCCCTGTGTGGCCAACCACAACGGCAACTCGGTGTGTCATGAGGTGGCAAGTCCGAGCAGCAAAGCGACGATCGCACCGATGGACAGGTACAGCCGGAGAACTGGATACCAGGCTGGCGCGGTTGCGAGCTTTAAATCCGCCCACAACATGGCAGAGAGGGAAATGGATAAGACCATCAAGCCGGCGAAGACCGGCAGCAGCAATGAAAGCCAAGCAAGAATGGCGGGCAGGACACTGATGAAAAGGGGCATCAACAAACCCCGAACGTCATGGCGTGCGCTTGCCAGCCCCCAGCGGATTCCACCAAGGAAGGACAGTATGATTGCACCATAGGAAAGCAGAGCCTGCAGAAAGAAATGCCGCAGCGAAGGACCCGTTGCGATCGCAGCAATTGACGTGGCGAAAAACGGCACCAGTCCGCCAAATCCAAGGATGCGGACGGCGAGAGGGATGCTGTGCAGACTGCGCAGCATTATTGATCCAGCGGTCCCTGCAGGGAATCGCGTTGCGGGGGCCTTCCGAATCTTCCCTGCGCGAAAACGAACAATCTGACTAGCCTGGGACGTATCAGCAGGAACAGGCGATAGGCCGACTCCAGCATAAAGAAAGTGCCACGATGACTTGAAAGCCATGCTGCCCAGCGCAACGAAGGCAACTGATTCCAGACCTCAACAAAGGCCGCGGCGCCGGAAATCAGTCGCCCCTCCCGCGAGAGGACGTGAAAGCGTGCATTCGCCTGATCGCGTGAAAGTCCTTGGGGAAGCACGACATTCTCTGCTGAGACATCGACCAGGCGCAGCTGGCCACCGCCGTTTCGGCGTCCGTATGCATTAATCTCAGTCCGGCATAACGGGCACGATCCGTCAAAGAATATGACCGTTGTTCCGGAATTTTCCTGACCATCTCGCGTGCCACAGATGGCGGGAGCCTTGGACAACCTGGCGGTCGTAAGCCTCAAGGCCTCTGCTCTAGCCTCCCCATACGTCGTCATAGCGCGCGGTGCCGTCTGACTTCGGATGGGCCCGGTAGCCCTCAGCCATGCGCGGCTGGTGGGCACGGAAGACGAGGCTCGTCACGATGATGCCGGCGGCAAACAGGACGTGACCAATCAGGAGTTCTCCATACCAAAGCCACGCGCTGGCGCTTGCACAAAAGATGGCTGTCCACATCATGCTGAGGACAACCATCAACTGGAATGCTTGTGAGGGTGGAAGATGACGAAGGGGGTTGACGCGAGAGTCCATGATTGACGTGTAGAGGGAGAGCATTGATTTACTCATCGGATTGGGAGGTGTTTGGGCCTGGCCATCGCAGCCAGGATCTCTTCGGAGAGTGATCCTGGCTGCTGCGGTTGCGTCAGGAGT
>CAIOZF010000241.1 GCA_903862645.1 uncultured Gammaproteobacteria bacterium | reverse complement strand
TTTTTTGCGTAAATGGAGTCGCTATCGAATACATACAACCCAGATAGCGTAATTGAATCTGTAAAACAATCGTAAATTCCAAACAAGAAATCTTGCTGGATATCTTGTAAATAGAATTCCTTTTTAAGGAGTGTCTCGAGATAAAATGGCTGTATTTCGTCATTGACCTCTACGGTGTAATGCTGGTAGCTTACTTGTTTGATGGCGCCGTACACCGCACTCGGATCTTCGTTTTGATTGATAGAAGTGAGTACGTTGCGCAGAGCTGCCCTTGCTTGTTGTGCAAATTCACGCAAGTTGAGGCTGTCTTCGCGCTGCTGTATATTGATGTACTCTTGTTGCAACTGACGGGTATTGTGGATCCAGACAAACTGAACAGATAGAATGCTCAGAATGGAGATGATGCCGAGGATGGCGACCGCATTAACCGTTTTATTTTTCATCAATTAAAAGCCGTTCACTCCGTTGACGGTTGTGTATTTCAATACATTTTTCTTCTCTGGATGAATGCGCGCAAAAGCAGATTGGACTGCTAGTGTACCTTCGTGGAAGCCACACAAAATCAGTTTGAGTTTGTTTGCGTAGGTATTCACATCGCCAATCGCATATATGCCGGGGATATTCGTAGAGTAGTCTAAGGTATTGACTTTAATGGCGCTTTTCTCGATTTCTAAGCCCCAATCTCCGATAGGCCCAAGACTTGGCTTGAGACCAAACAAGGGAATGAAATGATCGGCGGGAATACTGCGTTCGCCGTCTTTTTGATGGCTAACAATAACATGCTCAAGGTAGTCTGAGCCTTGGAGGCCCGTTACTTCTGCTTCAGTGACCAGGTCAATGGCTCCGCTTTCAGCCATGTCGATGACGCGTTGTACAGAATCTAAATGACCGCGGAAAGAACTGCTGCGGTGTACCAAAACAACACGCTTGGCAATATTTCTTTCAGCGAGGTAAATGGACCAATCGAGCGCAGAATCTCCGCCGCCGGCAATTACACACACTTTATCTTGGTAGATTTCAGGATTGCGAATAATATATTCAACGCCTTTGTCTTCGAAATCGGTGAGGTTGTGAATAGGAGGTTTGCGGGGTTCAAAAACACCGAGTCCGCCGGCAATCATGACAATTGGTGCGCGGTGTGCGGTGCCTCTAACCGTAGTGACGATAAATTGGCCTTCTTCGTCTTTGTCTATGCTCATAGCGGCTTCACCCAGCGTAAAACCTGGCTTAAAAGGCGCAGCTTGCTTCATGAGGTTGTCGATGAGTTCGCCAGCTAATATGGACGGAAAACCGGGGATATCGTAGATTGGTTTTTTAGGGTAGATTTCTGAACACTGCCCACCGGGTTGCGGCAATGAATCGATCAAGTGGCAGCGCAATTTGAGTAAGCCGGCTTCAAAAACTGTAAATAAGCCAACAGGGCCTGCACCAATAATGATAATATCTGTCTGGATCATGTGGGTAAACGATTAATAGGGAGGAAATACGGGTTTGTTTTGTAAAATTTCTTCAATGCGCAGCAATATTTCAGGCGTGAGCAGTTCTTGTGCACTCAATGCTTGCATGTTTTCTTCCAATTGGTAGAGTTTGCTTGCGCCGAGAATAACAGTAGATACATTTGGATTTTTCAAGCACCAAGCCAAGCTCATGACCGGTAAGCTCAGGCCAAGTTCTTTGGCGAGTTCAGTGAGCGCAAGTACAGATTGGATGCGGGCATCGGTGAGGTTTTTTTCTTTGAGCCACTCGAGGCCTTCC
>CAIOZF010000240.1 GCA_903862645.1 uncultured Gammaproteobacteria bacterium | reverse complement strand
TGGGCATCAAAGCCTTTTTGTGCCATACGGTCCGATCAGAAGCTGATGCGGCAGTGGCGAATACCGGTGCAGATGGTGTTGTCAGTCTTTCGGCGGTGTAAGGCGTACCAGGCGATATGGAATGCCGGAATCCTCAACGCCCCGACTCACTGACAATAAACCAGTCATCGCCAACTTGCTGCCACAGCAGGATTTTCTCACCCTGCTCCACACGCGAGCCGGATTCGTATCGTTGCTGGAATCGCGCTTCCATCTGGTCGGCACTCACCGCCTTAATCTGGATGTCCGTCAGGGTTACCTTGATGGACTCCTTGACTCCCAAACGCTGGGTTCTTTGCGTGCGCCAGACCTCACGGGATATTTTTGTCGGCTTGAACGCTTCACCATAGAACTCGAAATAACGTTCGGCGGATTTTGAAGACCATGCCGAGGCCCATGCCAGCAGGCGCGCAATGACGAGATCCTCCGCCTTTACGGCCGACACCACTTGAATTCCCTGGGTCAGCGGTGCCGCCGGTTCAGCCTTGGTCGAAGCGGGCATCGAACTCCGTGCGCGATCATCAAGGGCCGCCTTATTGATTGCGGGCTGCGCCACTGGTTCCGGGGGGCAGCGCTCCGCAGCATCCTCGCCAGCAGACCATCCGGCCACGCCAGCAACATCACCGGTTTCCTTCCGTGACAGCCCCAATTGCGGCAGTAGTCCGCCGGTGGCGTTATGCACTCGGGCGTATGCGATTTCCTTGTCATACATCGCATTGATCAGCGCGCGCTTCGCCTGATAAAGCTCGTTCTCGGAGTTCAACAGATCCAGCAATGAGCGCTGGCCGATGTCGAACTGCTTGCGGTAGGCATCGCGCGCCTTTTCTGTGGCTTGCGCCTGCAGAGTCAGATACCTGATCTGTTCAACAAGTTTTCCAGCATCGTTGTACGCGATGCTCAGCGTCTGGCGGACATCACGGCAGGCCTTGTCGCGGAGGTCTCGCGAGTTGTTTACGGCATTGGCGAACTGCCGGCTGCGCGCCAGATCCGATCCGCCGTTGAACAGATTCCAGCTCAGCACCAGCTCGGCCACATTATTCGAATTCCGGCCGATGGTGCCATCAAGATTGCGGCCATTGGCGTCCCGCAGCCGGGCTTCGAGTTTCGGCTGGAATGCGCTTCGCCGCACGTCAAGCTGCGCCTGAACCGCACGCACGTTTTCAATGGCCGCAGTAATGCCCGGTTGCTGCAACAGTGCAAGCCGTACCGCCTCCTCTCGCGTCCCCGGAAAACCGGCTACAGGAAATGGCGCGGCCGGCAGGTTTGCATTAGGCACCTCACCGACAATGCGCTGAAAACGTGCCGTCACATCGTGAAGATTGGATGTCTCATTGATAAGGTTGCTGTCAGCGAGCGCGAGACGGGCGGCGGCCTGCTCCAGATCCACGCCTCGACCGACCCCTGACTTGTAACGCTGCTCGATCTGGTCAAACGTCTGTTTGTGCTGGATGTAATTGATTTCGGCAATCGCGACCAGTTCGCGAAAACGCTGCACGTCGTAATAGGCACGCGCCGCCTCGAGAGCCATCCCCTCCGAGGCTTCCATAAATTCAAAAAAACGCACCAGGGAACCATGACCCAGCCTGCGCACTTCGTTGTATGTGGCAAGGCCGTCCCACAGGATCTGATTCAACTCCAGACCGACGCGATCCCGGCTGAAACTCTGCGTCCCGACTGCCGCCAGATCGGATTGCGAGCGCTCCCTGCCTGTATTGGCGAGCAGATCAAGTCGCGGGTAATAAGCGCCCCGCGCCACGTCAACTTCATCAATCGCGGAGCGCAGCGCGTTGTAACGGGCAGTGACTTCGGGATTATTGAGCAGCGCTTTCTGCGCATAACTCCGAATATCCTGCGCGAGGCACCACCCCGATGTCGAAGCCAGCATCGAGAATGCCAGTAACAGGACTACCTGCAAAATTCCACTCTTTATCATTTTTCTTTAAAAAATACCTAGCAATACTTATCGATTCCAAGCATGGTTAATCGACAATGAGCTTCTGATCGGTCAGCAGTTGTTGAATGACCAATTGGTCATTCGCCAAACCATTAACCAGGTTGACACCACTCAACGTGATGGTCTGGTCTTCTCTAGACACGTTGTAACCGGCACCAAAGCCGCCGGTAGAACTGACGTGAACGATTGTATCGCTGCCGTTG
>CAIOZF010000239.1 GCA_903862645.1 uncultured Gammaproteobacteria bacterium | reverse complement strand
TGACCTCGGCGGCGGTACTTTCGACATATCTATCATCGAGATTGCCGAAACTGATGGCGAGCACACCTTCGAAGTACTCGCCACCAATGGCGATACCTTCCTCGGTGGTGAAGACTTCGACCTGCGTCTGATCGAGTATCTCGCAGCAGAGTTCAAGAAAGAAACCGGCATGGATCTGTACAACGATCCTCTGGCCCTGCAGCGTCTGAAAGAGGCTGCCGAGAAGGCCAAGATTGAGCTTTCTTCTGCCCAGCAGACGGAGATCAATCTGCCCTACATCACGGCTGATGCCAGTGGACCGAAGCACCTGGTACAGAAGCTGACCCGTGCCAAGTTCGAATCTCTGGTGGAAGAACTGGTTGATCGCACGATGGGTCCGGTGAAGACTTGTCTGCAGGACGCCGGTCTGGACATCTCCAAGATCAATGACGTGATTCTGGTCGGTGGTCAGACCCGTATGCCGATGGTGCAGAAGAAAGTCGCTGACTTTTTCGGCAAGGAAGCGCGTCGTGACGTGAACCCTGATGAAGCCGTGGCCCTCGGTGCTGCCATACAAGGCGCCGTGCTGTCAGGCGAAGTGAATGACGTGTTGCTGCTGGACGTGACTCCGTTGTCTTTGGGTATCGAGACGCTGGGCGGTGTGGCCAGCTTCCTGATCGAGAAGAATACGACGATTCCGACCAAGAAAACGCAGGTGTTTTCAACCGCGGACGACAACCAGACTGCAGTGACGATTCACGTCGTGCAAGGCGAGCGCAAGCAAGCTGCCCAGAACAAGTCGCTCGGTCGGTTCGACCTGTCTGACATTCCTTCCTCGCCGCGCGGCATGCCGCAGATTGAGGTGGCCTTCGACCTGGATGCCAACGGCATTCTGAACGTGTCCGCGAAGGACAAGGCGACCGGCAAGCAGCAGTCGATCATCATCAAGGCTTCCAGCGGTCTGTCCGAGGAAGAGATTCAAAACATGATCAAGGACGCCGAAGCGAATGCCGCAGAAGACAAGAAGTTCGAGCAGTTGATCACGGCTCGCAACACCGCTGATGGTCTGGTACACGCCACCCGCAAGACGCTGGAAGAAGCTGGCGACAAGGTTGGTGCGGCTGAGAAAGAGAAGATCGAAGCGGCAATTCTAGCCACAGAAGCAGCCATCAAGGCAGGCGATGTCGCTGACATTGAAGCGAAGACCAAGGAGTTGACCGACGTCTCTTCCGGGCTGGCGGAGAAGATGTATGCCGAGAAGCAGCAGGCTGGTGCTCAGTCTACTGCTGGCGGAGCCGAACAAGGCGGATCAGCTGGCAATGAAGACGCGGTGGATGCGGAGTTCGAAGAAGTCAAAGACGACAAGTGATAGGCGGCCACCGCCAGACGAGGGCGGTGACAGGCTGGACTGGCAATGCAAAAAACCGGATGGGATCCCCTGTCTGGTTTTTTGCGTTGTAGGACCGACAGCAGGATCGGCAAGACTTTCCTACTGACATTTACGCAACACAGACACAGAAGCAGATTATGTCCAAACGAGATTACTACGAAGTACTAGGTGTGCCCCGTGATGCCGCAGAGGCGGATCTCAAGAAGGCCTATCGTCGCGTGGCGATGAAGCATCACCCGGATCGTAACCCCGACAACAAAGAGTCCGAGGATAAATTCAAGGAGGCAAACGAAGCCTTCGAAGTCCTCTCTGACGCACAGAAACGCGCCCGCTATGATCAGTACGGCCATGCTGGCGTGAATCAGCAGGGTGGAGGCGGCGCTGGAGCGGGCGACTTTGGTGACATCTTCGGCGACATTTTTGGTGACATCTTCGGAGGACAGCGTGGCGGTGGTGGACGCAGCAACGTGCGCAAGGGCGCCGATCTGCGCTACACCCTGGAGCTGGATCTGGAGGAGGCCGTGCGCGGCACTACCTCCAAGATTCGTATCCCCACAGCAGTGGCCTGCAAAATTTGCGAGGGCAGTGGCGCCAAAAAAGGCTCCAGCCCCGTCGACTGCGGTACCTGTAACGGCGTGGGTCAAGTACGCATGCAGCAGGGCTTCTTCTCTGTGCAACAGACTTGTCCGCGTTGTCAGGGTTCCGGCAAACAGATCAAAGACCCGTGCGGCACCTGTCATGGGCGCGGTGCGGTGGAAGAGCAGAAGACGCTCTCCGTCAAGGTGCCGCCCGGCGTCGACAACGGCGACCGTATTCGCCTTTCGGGTGAGGGGCAGGCGGGCAGTCACGGCGGCCCGGCAGGTGACCTGTACGTGCAGGTCTCCGTTCGTGAGCACAAACTGTTTCAGCGCGATGGTATCGATCTGCATTGCGAGATTCCGATCAGCTTCGTGGATGCCGCTCTGGGCGGTGAACTCGAAGTGCCGACCCTCGATGGCCGCGTGAAGCTGAAGATTCCGCCGGAGACCCAGACAGGCAAGCTCTTCCGTCTGCGCAACAAAGGGGTAGTTCCAGTACGTGGTGGTGTGACCGGGGACCTATTGTGCCGGGTGGTTGTGGAAACCCCGGTGAATCTCACCAAACGCCAGAAGGAAATCCTTGCCGAATTTCACGACATTGCAGAGACAGAGGGCAAACAGTCCCCTAAAAAATCTTCATGGTTTGATGGCGTGAAGAAATTTGTAGACGAACTGCGCGCCTGATTTTTTTCCAGGCCAGAATGGGGTCAGAGTAAAAATACAGTACTGTATTTTTACTCTGACCCCATTGTTATTCTGAGGGCCGCGGGTTGTTGTGCCTCATGAAGCGCTTCTGCGGGTAATTTTGATAGGCAGTTTCGCTGAGCGCAATGTCCCCATTGATGAAAGTCACTAGACCATTGGTAAATGCTGCATCCTGCCCCGTAATGCTTGTGGTCCCGAAGGCTTCGCTGCCCAATCGCAGCAGTGTGCGGCAGCAACGAGACGCGATAGCTCCAGATCTCGTCGGGTGATATCTCGAAGGGACCAACCTCTGCAGCTTTATCGAGAATTCCCCTGCTGGCGTCCGTGGTACCCATGAAATGTATCTGCAGGGGCGCGAGATGCGACCGATGGCCATGCCACTGACCGACCCTGGCATTACCGATCTGTTGGAGTGGATCGGGGGTTGGGAATACAAGCCTGCCGCAATCACACTCGCTTGCCAGAACGACTGGGACCTCGTCACTCAACTGAAGAGCTTCAAAGGCGGCTATGGTGGCTCTCATGCGGATGACAAGTTTGGCGCCTAGATGATTCCCAAGGCGGGGGCGCTGGCTGACCAGGTCGCTATCGAGAATGTCGTCACTTACATCAACACACTGGGTCGTTAAGGCGAGGAGTTCAGCATGAAGTCAGTTTTACAGTTAAACCTCAGCCTAGCAGCGCGCCCACTGATCCTGAGCATGCTCGTATTTCTGTCCGCTTGTGGCGCCGATCAAACTGGTTCGGGGTCTGTCTCCCTGGCGCAGGAGTCAGCCCGAGGGAGGATGGCAGCTGGGGTACGATGGAGGAGCAGGCCGTGCAGATTTTCGAGACCTACCAGGCCACGCTGGAGGGCATGGGCTGGTCCCTTGCGGACATCGTGCAGGTGCGCGTGTTCGCTGTGGCGAACCCGGATGGCACGCTGGATTTCGCGGGCTTCAACACAGGTTATCGCCGCTTCTTTGGCTCGGACATCAACCCCATGAAACCAGTGCGCTCCTTTGTGCAAGTTGCGGCGCTGGTCAGGGAAGGTTGGCTGGTGGAAGTGGAAATACGTGCGGCACGCATGCCGCAGTGATTCCTGGCTGGCAATAAAGTTTGACGCTGGAGGTAGTTTGTCTGGGGGAGGAGGGTGATGCCTTCCTCCCCATTTGTTGCCTGACTTAACCGATTTGCTCCAGTATCTCGCGATGCTGTTCTGGTTTTAGTCGAGGTCCGAACTGCGACACCACTTTTGCCGACGCCAGGCTCGCCAACCGACCAGCCGTGGTGAAATCCATGCCCTGCGTGATGGCGTAGAGAAAGGCGCCCGAGAACATGTCGCCAGCGCCGTTGGTGTCGACAGCCTTGACTGCGTGTGGTGCCACGTCGATGTAATTGGCACCATCGAACAACAGGGCGCCGCGAGCACCACGGGTCACAGCAAATTGCGCTGCCTTTTGCTCGAGCGCCTTGCAGGCTTCTTCCAGCGTGTCCTTGCCGGACCAGAGCATTGCTTCTTTCTCGTTGCAGAACAGCAGATCGACGCCGTCGCCGATGAATTCATTAATGCCGTCGCGGAAGTATTCCACCATCGCCGGATCAGAGAAGGTCAGAGCGAACTTCACCCCTTGTTCCTTGGCATGATCCTTCAGTTCCAGCACCGCTGCGCGTGCGCTGGACGAGGTGACCAGGTAACCTTCGACATAGGCATATTCGGATAAACGAATCGCGTCATAGTCCAGTTCCTCCACCGATACGAGTTGCGAAATGCCTAGTGCTGTCAGCATGGTGCGCTCTGCATCGGGCGTGACCATGACCACGCAGCGGCCGGTTACACCCTCTGCGAGAGTGCTCGACAGGTTAGTGCTGATGTTTTGGTGGCCGAGTTCTTTCACGTAAAAATGTCCGGTCTCGTCATTGGCCACCTTGCAGGAGAAGAATGCCTTGCCACCGAACTGGCTGAGCGCGTACATGGAGTTGGCCGCCGAGCCGCCACCGGCACGTGTCTTCAGGCCGTAGCGTTGAGTCAACAATTCCACCAGCTCTTTCTGCTTCTCTGGCTCGATCAGTGTCATGAAACCCTTCTCGATGTCTGCGTCAATGAAGAACTGGTCTTCGACTTCGAACTCTTTGTCTACCAGCGCATTGCCGATGCCGTATACGTCGTACTGTTGCATGAATGTCTCAGTCCTATTGTGGTGGTCAGTGATTGATTTTTAGAGTGCCGCGAATGCTTTCTCGGCGGCATCCAGCGTCAATTGAATTTCTTTGTCTCCGTGAGCGGCGGAGACAAAACCAGCCTCGAAAGCTGAGGGAGCCAGATAGACGCCATTGTTGAGCATGCTGTGGAAATATTGACGGAAACGTGGGACGTCACAGGCCATGACCTGCTCGAAGGTCGTTACTTGTTTTTCATTCGTGAAGAAGCACCCGAACATGCCGCCGACGTGATTGGTGGTGAAGGGAATCTTCGCGGCGTCGGCGCGGTCCTGCAACCCCCTCATCAGCGCATCGGCACGTTGTGACAACTGCTTGTAAAAGTCTGGTTTTTGGATCTCGGTCAGCATGGCCATGCCGGCAGCGACGGCCAGCGGGCTGCCCGCCAGTGTGCCGGCCTGATAGACCGGACCCATCGGGGCAACCATCTCCATGATCTCGCGGCGGCCACCGAAGGCGCCGACCGGCAGGCCACCACCAATCACCTTGCCCAGGGTGGTCAGGTCGGGTTTCACGCCATAGACGGCCTGCGCACCACCGAGTGCGACACGGAATCCGCTCATGACTTCGTCGAATATCAGCACACTGCCGTACTGCGTGCACACATCGCGCAGCGCCTGCAGATAGCCTGGCACGGGCGGCACGAAGTTCATGTTGCCTGCCACCGGTTCGACGATTATGCAGGCGATCTCGTGACCATTGGCGGCGAAGAATTTTTCGAGTGCATCGACATCGTTGTAGGGTAGGACGTAGGTGAGATCGGTGTAAGCCTTCGGCACGCCCAGAGAGTCCGGCACGCCGAGCGTGAGCGCGCCAGAGCCCGCTTTTACCAGCAGGCCGTCCACGTGCCCGTGGTAGCAGCCTTCGAATTTGACGATCTTGTCGCGACGGGTGAAACCACGTGCCACGCGAATGGCGCTCATGGTCGCCTCAGTGCCAGAGGTCACCAGACGAACGCGCTCGATGGAGGGAACGAGGTCGCAGATGGTGCGGGCGATGGTGATCTCTGCCTCGGTTGAAGCGCCATAGCCCAGACCGTGAGTCAGTTGTTCCTGTAAAGCCTTGATGACCGCCGGGTGCTTGTGGCCGAGGATCAGCGGGCCCCAGGCACCGACGTAGTCGATGTAGCGGTTATTGTCCTCGTCAATCAGCCATGCACCTTCGCCACCCTGGAAGAACAGCGGGTTGCCGCCCACGCCGCTAAAGGCGCGCACGGGAGAGTTCACGCCGCCGGGAATGTAGCGCTTGGCTTCTTCAAACAGTTGTGCAGAGCGGCTGACTTTTTTCTCTGAATTGCTTTTACTCGCAGACATGGGTTCCTCGATGTTACCGATTGTTCGGGGGTGTAATGGATGGTTGAAATAGTGAGTTCAGTTGCCGGACCCGAGCAGACACATCAGGGAAGGCGAACAGGTAATGAATGACGGCCAGCATGTCGGCGCCAGCCCCGATCAATGCAGCACCATTTTCAGCGTTGATGCCGCCGATTGCAACAATCGGCACCTGCAATGCGGAGTGTGCCTGGCGCAGATCTTCTAGTTTGGCCGCGGGGGCGAGCGGTTTGGTGCTGGAGGGGAAGAAACGGCCGAAAGCGACGTAGGATGCCCCCAGTGCCTCGGCCTCCCGAGCCAGCGGCACACTGTTGTGGCAGGTGATGCCGATGATGGCTTGGTCTCCGAGACGCAGCCGGGCCTCGCGCAGACGGGCATCACCCTGTCCCAGATGCACGCCCTGCGCACCGACCTCGAGACACAAGTCGACATCATCGTTGATCAGCAGCGGCGTTTGAAACTGCCCACACAGTGTGTTGAGAGCCTGGCACTGTGCGACACGCTCGGCCCAGGACGCGTGCTTGTTGCGGTACTGCAGAAGGCTCAGCCCGCCTTCCAGCGCCGCCTGCACGCGCTTGATCAGCAGTTCGGCTGGCAGCAGCGTGGAGTCGGTGATGGCATACACGCCGCGAGCGAGTTCGGGAGCATTCAGCATTCAGCGGTTCCAGTGGCTGCGATTCGGCAGGAATTGCCCGAATCCGGCGCGCAATCCGTGACTCAAGGACTCCCAGGTATAGAGCTGGGCCTGCTGGGCAGCTTCGTGGATTTCCAGTCCTTGTGCCAGATAGCCGGCCAGACAGGCTGCCAGCGTGCAGCCGGAACCATGATACTCATGTTTCAGCCGCGTCCATTTGTAGAACCGGGTCGGTTGATGCCGGGTATATAGGCGATTAATAACCTGAGGGCTATTGGCGTGGGTGCCGGTCAGCAGAACATGCTGACAGCCGCGATCGAGCAATTCGTTCGCGCTGGCATCGAAACTGTCTCCATTCGGGGCCAGAGCTCGCAATTCGTTGGTATTGGGGGTAACGACTGTGGTCAGCGGCAGAAGCAGGGAATTGATGGCATCGGCAATGCTCTCGCGGGTGAACTCATAGCCACCACCTGCGCGGAGAATGGGATCGAGGATCACGGGAATATCCGGATAGTCGGTCAGGAGTGTGTGGATCACCTCGACTGTCTTGATGCTACCCAGCAGGCCGATCTTGAAGGCGTGAACAGGAATGTCTTCGAGGACTGCGCGCGCCTGCTCTATCAATAGTGCAGGGTCGGTTGGATGTGAGGCCATGACGTTGCTGGTGTCCTGCACTGTCAGAGCGGTGACCACCGGCAGGCAGTGACATCCGACACTGAACAGCGCCTCGATGTCGGCCTGTATGCCCGCGCCTCCCGTAGGGTCGAGCCCTGAGAAGCACATGACATTGGGTTTCTTGTCAGAAATATTCTGCACGGTGGCGAAGTGCCTCCAATTGTTTGATCAGAATGGCCTGACGACGACGAGTATGACGATGCCAATCAACAGGAACACCGGCAGCTCATTGAAGTACCGGAAATAGACATGGCTGCGTTTGTTGGTGTCGTCGCGGAACTCAAGCATGATTTGCCAACAAAGATAATGATAAATGCTCAGCAGCACCACCAGTGCCAGCTTGGCATGCATCCAGCCCGAACTTAGGTAATAAGAGGGATTGAAGGAGATCAGCCAGGCGCCCAGTATGACAGTCGCGATCGCCGAAGGTGTGGCGATACCACGGAACAGTTTACGCTCCATGATGACGAAGCGGTCCTTGCTGATTTTGTCCTCGCTCATGGCGTGGTAGACGAACAGGCGGGGCAGATAGAAGATTGCCGCGAACCAACAGACGACGGCGACAATGTGTAAGGCTTTGACCCAGGCCATGGCGGTCCTCGTGGTTGAAATCTATCGCCGCAAGTGCCGTAGCGGGCGGCGCTGACTGGTGGTTCTGCGGAGGGAGTGGCTACACTAGCACAGCTGATAAAATGGATCGAGCCAGAAAACACGGGTATCATCCCGGGCCCGCAAACTCGAAACGCAGACAGGAGGAGCCAGTGATCAAGGTCGGAATCGTCGGAGCAACAGGTTATACCGGAGTGGAATTATTGCGTCTGCTCGCCCCGCGCAAGGATGTCAGCATCAAGGTCATCACTTCCCGGGAGATGCAGGGCACTTCCGTAGCCGATCTGTTTCCCAATCTGCGCGGCCATATCGACCTGACGTTTTCCGGTCCAGATACTGAGGAGCTGTTTAGCTGTGACGTCGTGTTCTATGCGACTCCCCACGCGGTCGCCATGAAGACTGTGCCGGGGTTGCTGGCCAGAGGCGTGCGTGTTATCGATCTGTCGGCGGATTATCGGTTGCGTGATCAAGCGCTTTGGGAGAAGTGGTACAACGTCCGCCATGAAAGCCCCGATTTGCTTGGACAGGCCGTCTACGGTTTGCCTGAGGTCAATAGGGTGCAGATAGTAGATGCGCAATTGTTGGCCGTGCCGGGTTGCTATCCGACTGCCATTCAGTTGGGTTTCCTGCCACTGCTTGAGAAAGGTCTGATCGAAACCAGCAGTCTGGTTGCCGATGCCAAGTCGGGTGTGAGTGGCGCAGGTCGCAAGGCCAGCGTAGGCAGTCTGCTTGCCGAGGCTTCCGAGTCTTTGCACGCCTATGGCGTCTGGGGACATCGCCACCTGCCCGAAATTTCGCAGGGGCTTAATACCTATGCCGGTGAAGAGGTCAAGCTGACTTTCATTCCGCATCTGACCCCAATGATTCGGGGCATCCACGCTACTCTTTATGCGCCGCTGCGTAACCCTCGAGCAGCGGTGGATCTGCAGGCCGTGTTCGAGGAACGGTACAAGGACGAGCCATTCGTGGATGTACTGCCTAAGGGGCAGTTTCCGGCGACGCGAAATGTACGAGGCTCCAACCGTTGCCAGATCGCAGTCTGCCACCTAGAGCACAACAACATGGTTGTCGTGCTTTCTGTCATCGACAATCTGGTGAAAGGGGCTTCCGGGCAGGCGATTCAAAACATGAACATTATGTTTGGTCTCGACGAAACGGAAGGACTGCAGATAGTCGCCCTCTTGCCATGAACTGACAGCGGACCGGGATCACATGCCAAGAGTTGTGAAAGGTAGTAAACAGCAGCGCATGGTGGTGGTCCCGTATCGGCCATCGCTGCGTTTTGGCTTGCTTGCAGGTGTCTTGTTGGTGGCTGCGCTAGGCTTCATGTTTGGATATTTTAATGCCTCTCGGGAATTTGCCAGGACATCTGCTGACAATGAGCTATTGGTGGTTGAGGTTGCGGATGCCCGTGATGAACTTATGCGTCTGCGTTCTCAAGTGGTGATCTCCGGACGCACCAGCATCATGGATCAGCACGCCAACGAAGAGGTGCAGAATACGATCAACAGCCTGCGACAACGAGTACTGCAGCTTGAGCAGGACGTCATGTTTTACCGGCAGGTCATGACTCCTGAGCTTGCAGAACCGGGATTGATCATCGCCGAGTTCAGGGTGCAACCCACAGAGCTGCCGGAAAGATATCGATACCGGGCTGTATTTCGCCAGGCTGGTGCCGGTGACAGGGAGCTGAAAGGCAAAGTCCAGATCGATGTCGTCGGGATTCGTGAAGGAGAAAAGGTGCTGCTGCCATTGCAGGAACTGGTCGGCGCCGCAGAGGCAGTCACCACCATATTGAATTTCCGTTATTTCCAGAACGTTGAGGGTGAGCTGGTGTTGCCTGCGGGGTTTACGCCAACTCAAGTGGAAATCAGAGCACAGTCGACTGAGCCGCAAGAACGTTCACTGGAAAAGCTTTTTAACTGGGCAATCGAGGAGGTATGAGCATGTTTGGAGCGGCGGGAAAGAACAAACCAAGACAGCAGGGGCCGGCGCATACACTGATTTCGCGACAAACTGAGATTTTGGGTGATTTGCGATTCAATGGCGAATTGATCATTGAGGGTACGGTAAAGGGCAATATCTTTGCGGACGATGAATCTGCTGCCTTGGTACGGATTGCTGAAACCGGAGTAGTCGAGGGAGAAATCTGGGTTCCTTCGGCTGTCATTAATGGTCTGGTGAGAGGCGATGTGCACTGCGCCACGCATCTGGAGCTGGCGGCCAAGGCCGTGGTAAATGGCAGTGTTTACTATTCTCTGATCGAGATGGTCATGGGTTCTGAGGTGAATGGAAGCCTCATGCACATCGGCAGGGCACAGCAAGAGTCCAAACAGCTTGCAGGGTCGCAGGGTAATGTTCTTGCCTACGATACAGCTCACGAAACAATAGTTGACTGATTTACTGGGTTTTCGCCATAATCGTTGCATCGCGTTATGGGCGTCACGCCCGTCTGGCGCTCCCTGCTGCAATTAATTCATGGTATTTCGATGTCCGTTGTTCAATCTCACGATCCAACCAACATCTCCCTTTCCTCGAATGCGGCCGACAAAATCAAGACTTTGATCTCGGAAGAGGGTAATCCTCGCTTGAAACTGCGGGTGTTTGTCACGGGAGGAGGATGTTCAGGATTTCAATACGGTTTCAGTTTTGATGAAACCGTCAACGAAGATGATACGGTTGTCAGCAACTTGGGGGCTGACCTGATGGTGGACCCCTTGAGCTTTCAGTACCTGCAGGGAGCGAAGGTCGACTATGTTGAGGGGTTGCAGGGGGCTCGCTTCGTTGTCAATAATCCCATGGCATCTGCTACCTGTGGGTGCGGTTCGTCGTTCTCGGTGTAGTCCGCCGTTCAGATTCCTTTGCGTGTGTCAGACTCGGACCTGTAGATACCTCCGAGTAAGCATGGATGTCTTGCGCCAGTAACGCCCCCGCAATCGATCGCTTCCCCCAGCCAGGTCTTTCTGGCCATCCAGGCAAAAGCGACGCCTTCGACCCAGTCCGGGGCAAGGCCGGCCTGTTCACTGGATATCACTTTCACGGGAGCTATCAGCATTTGGAGGCGTTGCAGGAGTGCCGTGTTGTAGGCCCCACCGCCACAAACGATAATTTCCTCAATCTTGCGCGAGCTCCAGTCGGTACTTTGCGCAATTGTACGTGCCGTAAACTCCAGCAGTGTTGATTGGATGCCCGCGTCTGTAATTGGCCCCAATCCCTCCAGTTTCGTCATCAGCCAAGACAGATTGAAGAGTTCGCGGCCTGTGCTCTTGGGGGGCGGCAGCGCCAAAAAGCTCTCCTTCATCAGGCGCTCCAGCAACCCCGCATGAGGTAAGCCTGTTGCGGCCCATTCTCCGCTGCGATCAAACGGCAAACCCTTTTTCAGACTGATCCACGAATCCATCAGTACATTTCCCGGGCCAGTGTCGAACCCGGTCAACGGGGTTTCCGAATCTAAACTCAATAGCGAGATATTTGCGATGCCTCCAATATTCAGTACCGCGCGGCGAACGATTTCGCTGCCAAAATAACCTTGATGAAACAGCGGAGTAAGTGGCGCCCCCTGACCTCCGGCTGCCATGTCCTTGCTGCGGAAGTCGGCGATTGTCGTGATCCCGGTCAATTCACTGATCGTGCTTGGGTCGCCAATCTGCATGGTGAACTGATATGCCCCGTGCGGATGATGCTTGATGGTCTGTCCATGACTTCCGACTGCAATGATGTCGCTTGGCTTGAGTCCGGTTTTTACCAACAGTAAGTTAACGGCCTCCGCAAATACGCGCCCGAGCCCGACATCTGTTTCTCCGAGCAATCGGAGGGAAACTGACTGGTCCTGGCACAGGAACAGCAAGTCTTGCCGCAAGGCTGCAGGGATTGGATGAGATAGAGTGTTGACGAGTTTGGGGGGGGTTAGGGAAAAATCGACGAGGACGCAATCAATGCCATCAATACTCGTACCTGAGAGCAGTCCGATGAAGTATTCGGGAGCGAGCATATCGGCAATCATCCTCTGTGCCGCGCAAAGGGGCGTATGACTTACGTTTGGCGGTATGGCTATTGCGTCAGAGAGTTTGGTTGGGCAGTGGTGCTGTAACTGAGAATTCGTGTTTCGCTGTTGCGCAAATGAAGCTTTGCCAGTTGATCTCTGATCTGCGCCCGGAAGCGTGGCAGTTCGGAAGGATCAATTGAGTTTGCCTTGGGCATTTGATCGACAATCTTGGCAGGGTCCTTGTGCTCACCATTGACGAGAAACTCGTAGTGCAGGTGAGGGCCTGTTGAACCTCCGGTTGTTCCCACGTAGCCGATTACCTGGCCTTGGTGGACCCGCGAACCTTTCTTGAGTCCAGCAGCATAGTCATTTAAGTGAGCATATTTGGTTTCAAACTGGCCATTGTGCTGGATAACAATCAATTTTCCGAACGAGCCATTTCTGGCGGCCCAAGTGACTACGCCGTCGCTGGTCGCTCGCACAGGAGTTCCTCTTGGTGCGGCATAATCAGTGCCGCGATGTGCACGAATAGTATTCAGAATGGGGTGTTTGCGACTAAGATTGAAGTTGGAGCTTATGCGAAATACATCCAGCGGAGTCCGCAAAAACGCCTTGCGCATGCTCTCGCCTTCAGGGTTGTAGTAGCCAACTTCGCCATTATCGTTCTCGTAGCGAAAGGCAGTGTATTGTGAACCCTGATTGGTGAACTGAGCGGCAATGATCTCCCCGTTATCGACGAATCGCCCATCCAGATACTGTTCTTCATAAAGGATGCTGAATCGGTCGCCTTCTCTGGGGTCGAGAATAAAATCAATGACGCCACCGAAGATGTCAGCCATTTCCATGATCGACTCGGCCGGGATATCGGCTTTATGGCCGGCTATAAAAAGGCTGTCGTTGATGATGCCTTCCTTAAAGGTCTCAATGATTTCCGGAGTTCTTTGAATTGACTCAACTCCGTAGCCGTCGTTGTTCAGGGTAAACAAGTAACCATCCAGTGGAGACTTCAATACTTTGAGTTGAGCAAGTTCGCCAGGTTTAGAGATCTTGAAACTAAGCTGGTACCCTGGGTACAGCGTGTTTAGTACCTGTGCTTCGTCGTTGCTGTTTAGGACCTTGTACATGTCCTGTGCGTCCAGACCAACCTTTGTAAAGATCGCAGAAAGGTTGTCTCCAGCCTGTACCTCGTGTTCGGTCCAGAGGACTTGGTCGGTTATTGCTGGAGCTATTGTCCCAGAGTTTTTCTCAGTCTTTGCGGACGAACTCAAGTTCGCTATGTCGGCATCCACAGGTGTAGTTGCATTGAAATGATCACTGCGCACAGATTCATTGGGGGGAAATACGAGGGTGACCGCCAGCACCATGCTTAAGCCGCTGGCGATGAGCAGATGATCGCGGGGGTAGTATTTGCTAAACAGTAGTTTAGCTGTACCCAAAAAGGTTGTGAAAATGCTGATGGTTCTTCTCTTCTTTTTTATTGCCGGGTCGGGCTTGTATGGTTGCGCAAGACCGGCAATTCTTATGACTTTTCCATGGCAGGTCAAGTCTTATTCCGTTTAGTAGTGTAAAATCTCCGGCCTTTTCTGGCGCCCCATAAGTCGTTGCCATAAGCGCACAGCTGAGCTGTCGCCCATGTGCGTAACAGGAGGATTTTGGGGCTATTCATACCTTCAGGATGGATCTATGGCTGCTGCATCATTCGATATTATTAAAGAATTAGAGAGTCGAGGCCTCGTTTCGCAGATGACCTCTGGGGACGAGCTGAGAACCGTTCTTGCTCAAAGCAGAACACTTTATAGCGGATTCGATCCCACGGCTGAAAGTTTGCATATCGGCAATCTCGTACCTTTGCTTGCATTAAGGAGATTTCAACTTGCTGGCCATAAGCCAATTGCATTGGTAGGTGGTGCAACTGGTTTAATTGGTGATCCAAGTTTCAAGGTTACGGAAAGGCAATTGAATTCTGGCGACGTTGTTGAGCGCTGGGTTGGGCGGCTTAAGGGGCAGGTTTCCCAATTCCTTGATTTCGACTGTGGTTCAAATTCGGCTATCGTCGTTAATAACCTAGACTGGGTAAAAGGGGTTGGAGTTTTGGATTTTTTGCGGGACGTAGGTAAGCACTTCTCCGTTAATGCCATGATTCAGAAGGATTCAGTCAAGCAGCGTCTAGAGCGAGAGGGGGCGGGAATCTCCTATACTGAATTTAGTTATATGATTTTACAGTCTTTTGACTTTGCCGAGCTCTTCCACAGGCATGGCTGCATTCTTCAGATCGGCGGGAGTGATCAATGGGGCAATATTACCGGGGGGATAGATCTTGCTCGGCGAATGTACCGAGGGCAGGTTTACGGTCTGACAATTCCTCTGGTTACAAAGGCCGACGGGCAGAAGTTTGGGAAGACTGAAACCGGTACAATCTGGCTAGATGCTAAAAAGACTTCTCCTTATTCCTTCTATCAGTTCTGGTTGAGCGCCGCTGACGCAGATGTATATACGTATCTCAGGTACTTTACTTTTCTCAGTGTTGAGACAATAGAGGCTATAAAGATGGCAGACAAGGCTGCGCAACGTCGACCTCAGGCCCAAGGTATTCTTGCGAAGGAGGTTACGCAACTCGTGCATGGCTCTGTTGGGCTGGCTGCATCTGAACGAATTAGTGAGGCGCTATTTAGCGGAGAGATTAATTCGCTGAGCAGTGAGGACTTCGAGCAGCTCCGATTAGATGGATTGCCCAGTACTCTCCTGAGGCCGGAGGGACAGAACATTGTAGAAACTCTAGTGGCGACCGGATTGGCCACATCAAATAAGATGGCAAGAGAGTTCATTGCAAATGGTGCTGTAAGCGTAAATGGGCTGAGAATATCATCTGATGATTTTAACTTGGATTCTGCGGGTTCATTGTACGGCAAGTATGTTGTTCTGCGGCGCGGTAAGAAGCTATTTCATCTAGGCTGCTTTGGTAACTAAAAAAAGTTGCTCGAAATCCGAGTTTTGACATTGCCCTGGATCAAAGTTGTGGCATAATGCGCGCCCTTGTGACGAGATGTACAAGGGATAGAAGAGCAGAGTTTATGTTTTTTGGGCAGATGAAAGATTTTAAAATCTTCTCTTGCCAAGAATGAGCAGGTGCGTATAATACGCGGCCTCCCAGCCACGAAGGCTGAGGAAAAAGTTCTTTAAAAAGTAGAGATTAAGTAATAGAGGTGGGTGCTTGTCGAGATGGTCTTGTGCAAATTTGCAAGATTATCAAAGTAAGCAACTGCGTTAATTTATTGAGTTAAAGACAGTAGTTGTGACTTTGAGCATGAATGTTTGTTGTTTGATCTGTCAGCCGATCAAGTAG
>CAIOZF010000238.1 GCA_903862645.1 uncultured Gammaproteobacteria bacterium | reverse complement strand
CGTCATCTGGGGTGAAATTCAGATACAGCGGTGTATTCGCCGGCATCACGCACTCTGCAAAATCGTATATAATTCCTCCCATCTCAAACTTCGACGCTTCCGCGTAGACGGGATCTTGGATCTCAACTGACTGGTTTATTGGCGTAAATACGCAGCGGGGCTTGGACGATATCAGAGCGCCCGGCGTTTCAGACACCACTCCACGAACAGCCGCTGACTCTTCTCCTGTCTCAGCACGTTCGATCTTCAGGAGTTTGCTAGAGTTTGGCGAAACTCGTACTCTGGCTCCGAATACCTGCCCAAATGCCATCCCGCTTTCATATTCACAGTTCGTCGCATTCCAAGCACGTCCATCAATACATCCAGGCACAAACGTGCGATTGCTGGTCTTCGATAGATCGAAAATAGTAGTCGATGCATTCAGGTTCCAGACGCCAGACCCTGGATCACCAGTTACCGGAGGCGGAGGAGGAGGAGGAGGAGGAGGCTGCGGCGGCGTACCGCCACCAAACGCTTGACAACCTGTTACGGTCATCGTCGCATTCCCGGCACTACTGACCTGCACACTGCCTAGGGTGCAGGTCACCGACCCATCGGGGGCAATGAATGTCCCCGATACGGCCCAGCTTTCCGAGGTGCCGACAATCATCAGCAGGAGGGAGAGGAGCAGAAAAACTGGCATCATGGCGACCTCTGTAGTAGTTACTTTTTGCACAACGTCTCAAAGTTTGCAGGCGTCAAGGCGAGGCCCTGTGCTCGCAGTTGGTCCGCCATTTCCTTGCCGTCGCAGGCGGTAAACCGCGCCCCTTGGGCCATCTGGCGATCTATGGCATGGAGCATCTGCTTATTGTCAAGAACTGCCTTATTGATTGCCTGCTGTCCGGAAATGGTTGCTTGCAGCGATGAATAATTCGTCAGGACAGCCACCAGAACAGCGAGCGTTATTCCTAAAACCATCCACATGGGCCAGTCTATCCTCATCGTGTTATGAGCGCCCTAAGTGCTTCACCTGGTCCCAAGAGGAAAACGGCCGTCAGAGATGTCGCGGTAACAAAAAACGTAATAACAATCGTTCGCGTCTGCTGGAACATAGATTGTAGGCCGCCAACCTGGTGCGTCAGGGCCTGATGCGCTGCTGCCAGCTCATTTTGCGTTTTTGCAAGCAGATCGATTGCATCATCAAGCTTGTCATGCCGCGCGACCAGGTCCGAGAGTTTGCGAACTGCCTCCACCTCCACGCGATGCCGCCACGCCTCCAGATCGGCCAGTCTGTCGATGATATCAGCATGACGTGTCCGATCCCTCCGCTCTTCGAAATCTAGTTTACTCTCCCCAGAAAGCTGAGCAACAGTAATGGGTAGGGTATCAACCGTCACAGCGCATGGACCTATAGTAGATGTTCCTCGGCCGGATGATACATCGTTTCTGGTCCCTGAACTGTGACACGGTTCTCTTGCTCACATTCTCGCCGCGATCGATGCGACGATCAATATGAATACGACCAAGAAAATCCACACCGCCTCCATCATCCTCTGCTCAATCCGCGAAAACCGCTTCGCACCCGATGCGGCAATCAGTACCAGCGCCCCAAACCACACCGCCTCAATCATCGTCCTCGCGCCCCAACAGGCGCTCCCTGGCCACGATCTCATCACTCCCCGGCTCGTACTCGTACCCCTGGCGCATGCCCGAAGGCATGCACCGACGGCCTATTTCCGGCCAGCCGTGACGCCCAACGGCGCAGCCATCGATGGTGTAATGCCGGCAGCTCCAGCAGGCACCAACGCCAGGGGGTCGGCGCGGGGAGTGGTAGAGGGTCATACGCAGATGATCTCAAGAACTGTGTGAAAGATCAACGCCTACCACTCTCGTGGCCGATGATGCCCTTGCACACATGGCAGATGATCGCGCAGTACGGTCTGCGCCACAGGAAGCCAAGAAACCGCTTGCTGCGCTGCACCTGGCCGCGCATGAAGCCGTTGCTGGACACTCCGCACCGGGAACACTTGATGTCTGACAGCGGCACGTTCATAAACAGTCTGTACTCAATCGGCATTGGAACCTCCATTCCCGCCTCTCATTGCTGCTCCTCTACCCATTTCTCACAAGCTCCCTCACTTCCTTTGAACACTTTTTTCCCGGATTTGAGCAGATCAGGAGCTTTGG
>CAIOZF010000237.1 GCA_903862645.1 uncultured Gammaproteobacteria bacterium | reverse complement strand
GGCGAGCCTGCCGCGTCAACAAGTGACCAGTGAACTGGCCAATCTGTCAACGATAGGATTCAAGCGCAGTTTGGCTAATGCCACGGAAACGCTAAAGGTCACAGGGCCTGGCTTTGATACTCGCTTCACCTCGAAGAACTCCACGGTGGACCGTGTTTCACTGCAGGCGGGGCCCATGATGGTCACCGGCAATCCACTGGATATCGCCATGAACGGCAATACCATGCTGGGCGTGACTGCCTCCAACGGGGATTTAGCCTTTACCCGTCGAGGCGACCTGCGTATTAACAGTGCCGGTCAACTGGAAATCGGAACCGGCCAATCTGTACGCGGCAAGAACGGCGCATTCTCCGTGCCACCCGGCTATGCACTTGAAATCGCCGGTGATGGCTCGGTCTACGCCAAAGCTCCGGGCCAGACGAATGCGGCTGCCTTGGTTCTGGTTGGACAGTTGATGCTGCGCGAGTCGAGCGGGACCAACCTGGAGCGCCGCACAGACGGCTTGTTCAAGCCCTTCGGTGACCAGACACCCGGCGGCGGCGATATCAAGCCTGGCGATAAGGCTCCGTCGATCATCAACGGAACACTGGAAGGCAGCAACGTCACGCCTTTCGATGCGATGGTGAAGCTCCTCGATTTCACTCGCACTTTCGAAACGCAGATGAAATTCATCAAGGAAGGCAGCTCCATTGACCAGTCCGGAACGTCGATGATTAAGGCTTCGTGAGCCAGGTTTTAGATAAGCGACGCGGTCGAGAACGCAACGAATTGCGCAGTACATAACTACAAGGAAGAAGGTCATGGACGCATCAATGTGGGTAGCTAAGACAGGTCTGGACGCGCAGAACACGCGCATGACCGTGATTTCGAACAACCTGGCGAACGTCAATACCACGGGATTCAAGCGCGAGCGGGCGGTTTTCGAAGACCTGCTCTACCAGAACGTGCGTCAGGTGGGTGGTCAGACCTCGGCCAATACGGTGTCGCCTACCGGGCTGATGCTGGGCACCGGGGTACGAGTGATCGCGACGGAAAGAAACCACACGCAGGGAAACATGATCACCACCCAGAACGCTCTGGATATCGCCATCAGTGGGGACGGTTTCTTCCAGGTGCTGCAACCCGATGGGACCTTGGCCTATACCCGCGACGGCAGTTTCAAGCTCTCCCCTACCGGGCAGATCGTCACCGCTAGCGGATCCCTGCTGCAACCTGCGATGACCGTCCCCAACAACGCGCTCAGCATTACGGTCGGCGTGGATGGTACGGTCACCTCCGCCTTGGTCGGTGGCGCCCAGCAGGTCTTGGGCAACATCACGGTGGCCCGATTCCCCAACCCCGCAGGACTGGCGTCCATGGGCCAGAACCTGCTGAGCGCCACCACGGCCAGCGGTGCGGTGCAGCAGTTGAAACCCGGCACGGCAGGGGCCGGCGTACTGATGCAGGGAGCGCTCGAGGCATCCAACGTCAATGTCGTGGAAGAGATGGTCAACATGATCGAAACGCAACGTGCCTACGAAATTAACTCTAAGGCCATCGCGGCATCCAACGAGATGCTCAAGTTCGTCAATAACAACCTCTAAGACAGATCATGAAAATTCTTATCACGTTCGTCGGTGTTGCAGTGGCATCGGGCCTACTTTCGGCTTGCGCCAGCGCACCGGACCTGTTGCCCACCCCGCAATATGCGCCGGTTTTCCCGGTAGCTACGGCGCAGCCGCGCGCCGCCACCGGATCGTTGTTCGTGGACGGACGTGGGGAGAGCCTGTTCGGTCGGCAGAAGGATTATCACGTGGGCGACATCATCACGGTGCTGCTCGACGAAGCAACCCAGGCCACCCGAGTGCAGGAGACCACCACGGAACGCAAGGCAGCGAACGACGCCTTCCCGAGCGTGCAGGCAGGCTTGGCCAACGCGCTGGGCAAGAGCGGACTGCCACTTGGCGCTGGCCTGTCCTCCGCCATCACGCAGATCAAATCCACTGGCGCCACGACCAGCAGCAGTGGCACCGGCAACCATGGGCAGACAGCAACCCTGAAGGGATCGATTTCAGTCAGCGTCATCGATGTGATGTCAAACGGCAACCTGGTGTTACGCGGCGAGAAGCAGTTGGCCATGAGCGAAGGCACTGAAGTCATACAGGTTTCGGGGATTGTTCGTACCGGCGACATCGCCCCCAACGGCACTGTGCAGTCCAAGCGCCTGGCGAATGCCCAGATCTCCTATCGCGGCAGCGGCGACCTTGCCAGCGCGACCCAGCAGGGCTGGGGAACGCGCGCGCTTTACCGCCTCTGGCCATTCTAAGGGCCGCCATGAATCGTCTAACAGTGAATAGTTCATCCATGAATCATTTATGCCTGCTCGCAGCGCTGTTGGGCCTGGTCTGCACCCAAGCCGCCTGGGCTGACCGCATCAAGGACCTCACTTCGGTGGCGACGGTGCGCGCCAACCAGTTGCTCGGCTACGGGTTGGTCATTGGACTGCAGGGCAGCGGCGATGGCGCAGACGTCCCTTTTGCAGGCCAAAGCCTGAGATCCATGTTGAACCAACTCGGGGTGAGCATTGATGGCACCTTGTCGGATTTTGACGCGGGTGTCACGACCAAGGCGACCCTGGATGTCAAGAACGTGGCCGCTGTGATGGTCACCGCCGAACTGCCGGCTTTTGCCAAGCCCGGGCAATCCATTGATGTCACCGTATCCACCATCGGCAAGGCAACCAGCCTGCGTGGGGGCCAACTCATCATGACCCGACTGCGTGGCGTGGATGGCTCGGTGTACGCCATTGCTCAGGGTGCTATGACCTTGACGGCGGTCGATGTGGGCGCCGCCGGTTCCAGTGTATCAACCGGGGTGACGACTTCAGGGCGCATACCAAGCGGGGCTCTCATCGAGCGCGCTGTCGAAACTGCTTTTGATAAATCCGATGTGGTCATCCTCAACACGCGCACCCATGATTTCACCACAACACAAGCCGTTGTCAACGCGGTCAACGACAAATTCGGCGCCGGGGTGGCCAAGGCGCTGGACGGGATGTCCATCACGCTCACTGTCCCACAGGAAATCAGCCAGCGCGTCGCCTTCATGAGCATGGTCGAAAACCTCGAGGTGGTTCCCGGCGACGAATCGGCTCGTGTTGTGGTCAACTCCCGCACTGGAACCGTGGTCATCAATCGTAACGTGCGAGTCACCGCAGCAGCGGTCACGCACGGCGGCATCACCGTTAAGATTTCCGCCACCAACGAAGTCAGCCAGCCCTCGCCATTTTCGCCAGTTGGCGCTGCGACGGCGGCGGTCACCAACGCGGATGTATCGGTGTCCGAGGCAAAAAATGCGATGTTTCTGTTCAAGCCAGGTGTGGAACTGCGGGACATCGTGGACGCTTTTAATCAGATTGGCGCCGCGCCCTCGGCGATCATCGCCATCCTGGAAGCGCTCAAGCGCGCCGGCAGCTTGCGCGCTGACCTCGTGGTGATTTGACATGGCTGACACGATACAGGGTCCCAGTTCCTACCTGGATTTTGCCGGTCTGCGGCAACTGCGTGGGAAAGCTCACGGTGACGGCGCCTCAGCTGCTCGGGAAACCAGTCAGCAGTTCGAGGGCCTGTTCATTCAGATGATGTTGAAATCCATGCGCGATGCCACGCCCAAAAGTGACTTTCTGAACTCCAGTGCCATGGACACCTACCAGGACCTCTACGACAAGGAAATATCCACCCAATTCGCCAAGCGTGGCGTGCTCGGAATCGGCGACATGCTCACCCGCCAGTTAGGGCGTGCGCAAGCTGCTGTGATGGATCCGGGCAATCTGGCCAAGCCAGCGGGCATGGTGCACGGGGCTGGGAGCGGGGCGACGGGCACGGGCTTTCCGTTGACGGTCAAGCGGCCCGATTTACCCCTGCAGCCGCCCGCTCGTGTTTTGCATATCGCGCGGCCGCTTGACGGTGGTTTGCCCTTGAGAATTGCGGTGCCTGCGGTGGTCGGCCAAGAACCCTTGCCGGTTCGCGCTCCCGGAACGACGAACGAATAACTGATAGTCCAAAATGAGTGACATCCTCACCATAGGCGGTTCGGCCATTGCAGCCTACCAGCGAGCGCTGGGTACGGTGAGCAATAATATTGCCAATCTGAACACCGAGGGCTACAGCCGGCAGGACGTTTCCCTGGTGGCCAATACGCCTGAAAATCGCGCCAATATTTATCTTGGCTCCGGCGTGGTGGTCAGCGGCGTCACGCGCGCCTACAACGAATTTTCGGTGAGTAGCCTGCGAAGCAGTTTCAGCGCGCTTAACACTCAAGGCCCATTGGTCCAGTATTCAAACCGTATTGTCGACGTGATGGGTAGTGCCAAGTCGGGGCTGACCACGGCACTCGACCAGTTTTTCTCCTCCGCTCGGGCAGTCTCAACAGACCCTGCGGCGACCGATGTGCGCAGCCAGTTCATGACCAGCGCAGACGCGGTGGCGGGAAGGTTGCGTGAATTATCTGGGCAGTTGCAGGGCGTGGAAACCGATACACGCGAGGAGATCCGGGCGGGCCTGTCACGAATAAATACCCTGACTTCGCAACTGGCAACGATTAACGGGCAACTCAGAAAAAGTAGCAGCGTCACCAAACAGTCTCCCGTGCTACTCGACCAACGCGATCAAATGTTGAATGAGCTGTCGAAAATCGCTGGAATCACCGTAACTGCAGCAATCAATGGCGAGATATCGGTCAGCCTAGGCCGTTCAGCGGGCAGGTCCGTCATACTCAGCGGGACCGATGCGCGCGCTCTCGCGGCGGTCTTTAGCGACTCCAGTTCGGCCAAGGTGGATATTCTCATCGACCCTTACGGCAAACATGAATCGGTGAACAATCTCGACAGCGGCAGTATCGCTGGATTGATTAGCTTTCGCCAACAGGCGCTGGAGCCGGCCCAATCCCAGCTCGATGCGTTGGCACAGGTGTTTGCGACCGAAGTCAACAAGATACAGACTGCCGGCATTGACGGCCGAGGTCAGGTTGGCAAATCACTCTACACGATCGCTCCGGCTTTTCAGCTTGAGTCGCCAGAGGCGCATCCTGGGATCAGCGTTGGCGCCGTCGTCGTTGCTCCAGCG
>CAIOZF010000236.1 GCA_903862645.1 uncultured Gammaproteobacteria bacterium | reverse complement strand
CCGTGATCCTGTCTCATTCGAGTAGGTGTTCACACACGGCGAGGGGGCTTTTGTTTTGGAGACAATATGGCCTACAGACCTGATTGGAACGCATTTTTCATAGGCATGGAATGCAACAAAGAAGCGTTAAACAAAGAGTTTGAAAGAAATTATATTGGAGCAAGAAAGGGAATACTAAAAAGACGTGCTCACTACCTTGTTCACGTTGCATTGAAATCAGGGGCTCTCAAACAATTACCATGTGAGGATTGTGGGGATCAAAACTCGCATGGTCATCATGCTGATTATTTTAAGCCATTGGATATCGCTTGGTTGTGTCGTAAACACCACCGGGATCGACATCCGAGGTCTGGTTATCGTCGGGTTTCTTTCGACAGTGCAATGGAGAGTATTGTTCAATAAATAACTTGACAATGTGCGTTGAACACTATTGTATATCTGGCATGGAATACAGACGACAAGCCGGATACTTGGGAATGAGAGCCAAAGAAGAGCCGGAAGTTAGACGGCTACGGCTGGCAGCGTACCGGCAAGGCAAGCAGAACGCGATCAAAAGCGGGGCCGCTGCACTGATTGGGACAGACTACACGCGCCCAACGAAGCCGGAACCGGAATGGGTGGCGCCGTACCAGGCGAAGGTGTTGGCAATGGACTTCTCTAAGGTGACAGCATGAACAGAAATCAAGGAATAAGGCAAGGCGTAGCGGCAGCCAAACGGAACGGGATTAAGGGCATCACCACCAAGAGCAAACCAGACCCGCAGTGGCTAATTGACTACAAGGCCAAAGTGCTAAAGATGGACTTTTCAAAGGTCGTAACCCCCTGAATCCGCTGGATAGCGGGGCAAACAAGCCCCTTCCGGTAAGCGGGACGTGACGGCTCGCCGGATGTGGATGTAATAGACGGTCACGCGCCCAGAGCTATCGAGTGTCCTACGATACCGGAGCCGCAACGATCCGCGTAGAGTTGGATAGCCCCGGCCTGAGAATGGGAGTTGAAACAGTGCCCAGAGAAGAAACTAACAACGCCCAAAAAGGCAATATGTCAGCGAGCGACCCACCCACGTCTGACCAGGGGGGTATAATAAACCCAGACTCTCAACAGGGCATAACAGAGCAAACATATCCGCAATGCACAGAAATTGTGCAGCAAGATCAACCACTGAAAACTGACAATGTGGCAGTTCAACCTGCCATATCGGCAGAACTCGTTGCATTCTACCACGCAATTAATGTCAACCTGAAGATTAGTCGATTTAACGGCATCCCCTGTATACTTTGTATCCACCCCAAAAGATTAGAAGCAGATTCGACTTACTTACGGACACGTTCTATTGGCGAACTTGCTGAGACACTTGGAGTTGAGTATGGTCAAGCATATACTCACGTAAGACACAGCGGATTAATGGAGTATAACCGTAGTCGTGCCGGGATAGCTGCAACGGCTGACAGGTTTGTTCGGTCAGGACTAACAGCAGACGCCAAAGCATCGGACGGAGTGAAGGCGCTCGAGCTTATAGCACGCTTGGAGGGACATCTTAAGACAGACACCCAGGAGAGTACAGAGACCATACTAGACGCTATACGCAAGCAGACAGGCAACAAGCAGCAAGGCGCCACTATCATAGAGGACGCTGAGTATGTCATAGTGGCAGACGACCTGCCAGTCGAGCAGGAGAAGTGACTACGTACACCACATACGTATATGCAAACAATTGTACACATTCAGGATCAAGAGGGTCAGGTTTAGTGCTGGTCGGGGAAAAGACAAGGGAATATGATTGACCAGACTCACGAAGAAATTTTTCCCCTTCTGGAGAAACGATGACAAGACGTAGAGCGATATGGTTTAGGGTCTGCCATTTTGTAAGGGTTTGGTGGTACTGGTTATTTTCCATTTTTGAGCAAAGGCATTGGTCGATTGATCGTCACACTTTTGAGGGTTACTGGGACGACAATCCGAAAATCTGGCGATACCTAGTTCCTCACCTGCTTTATACGTTTTGGATCCTTGATTCTCCGGAGGGTGCGATTCCTTCCTTGAGGGATTTTACATGGCACCCATACCGGGCACTATCTAGATATGTCAAGGTTTGTAATTAGAGATCGTTCGTAGAAATTTTTCCTCCTCCCAAGAATTGAGTTCGCATGAACTTCTCGAAAATAATGGTTGAACTAATTAAGGCGCTGAGGGCTGCTGAGGAATTAGGTGAGGCGGAGGTTGACATTGGATCAAAGTGGGTTGACGCGTATGTCTTGCGCATGTATAGTGATGATTTGAGACAGACTATATCTGTGTTGGAGGTTGTATTGAGTCATGCCCGGATAGAGTCACAGTTAGAGCGAGGGATAGAGAACTGACCGCAATAATCTCCGATCGCAAGCTGGTTGAGCAGTACTATCGTGCTTGGCAGAACTACCGGAAGTCATTTTGGCAGGTGTCGAAGTGGCTGAAGACACAGGATACTGAGCGCCGGCTGATACGTCCGTTCCCTGTTCCTGATGCCAGGTTTGTGAAAGCCGGTGTCAATGATGGGGCACAGATCGTTCCGTTCCTGGAGACGATGCGTAGGCGGTTCTACGTCGATTCTGTGCTGGCCTATCTCAAGAGTCGGCGGACGATGGCTACTAACACCACGGTGGCGTTTATGTGGCACGAGGCTACGTTTACGGAGAAGTCGTCTGACGAAGCGTATCTCGGGACGTTCTCTGCTGACCACAAGGAGAAGGCTGTTCGTGGACTGATGCGAATCAAGTCCTTCTATCACTTCCTGCCTGAGTGGATGAAGAAGTTCAATCCATTAGTGAAAGACAACGAGTTACATCTCAAATGGCAGAATGGTGCCGAGATCGTGGGGTATTCTTCGAATCCCAACATGGATCGTATGGAAGGACCGTCCAGGGCGGTCAAGGACGAGTTCGCGTTTCATCCCGACTCTGACGAAGCCTATGTCTCTGTGTTGGGTTCCAATCCACTCCATTTCAACATGATTTCAACACCGAACGGGAAGAACAATGCGTTCTATCGGTACTGTGCCGGCCATATAGCGCCAAATCCGAACGTGTTGAAGATCCATTGGAGTATCTTCCCTGACCGTGACGCGGCCTGGAAAGAGTGGATGCGGAAGGAGAAGAACTGGAGCGACGCTGATTGGCAACGCGAAATGGAGTTCTCATTTGAGTCGATGACCGGTCCGGCCATGTTTGAGTACGATCGTCCGCTTCACTGTCGGAAGTTCAGTTTCGACAAGCACTGCCGGCGCGGATATCGTGGATGGGACATCGGGACTGAATACGCTGCCTGCATACTTTCCTTCCAGAACTCAGACGATCAACTCTGTATCCAAATGCCGATCGTCGAGTTTCGACTTCCAGGTGGGTTTCGGGCGTTCATAAAACTAGTCAAGGAGTATTGTGAGTCGTTGAACAAGAAGTTCGACTTCCCCGATGACTTCTGGACTGACTTTACACCCCATGACACGACTCAGAACAGCACAGAGACCCGTATTTCCTACGAACAAATGTTCAACGAAGAGGGGATTTACCCCGAAGTCGTCGAAACCAGAGACACTTCTATCGGTTGGGACGCTATTCGAACTCTGATGAACCGGCGCTGGGATGGACGGCCCGGGATGATCTTCAACGAAGACGGTCTTTGGTTAGTTGGATCCCCAAAAAACGAGAATCCCGAGTGGAGAAACATCATCATTGAGGGATTGCAGGGTGGGTTCCAGCGCCAACAGCGCAAAACTGCCGAAGGTGTGCAGTTTTTGGACAAACCACTTGAAACACGCCCATTTATCGACTGCTTTGACGCTCTCCGCTGCCTTGTAGTTGGACTATACCCAGATGTAGTTGAGAAAGTTGATGGACTGCACGACAGGACTGACGAAAACTTCAACGGCACGTTTGAAATCAATCAGCCAATCGGGCTTTAATAACTATTTTCGATTGAACTGTAAGTTATTGACAGATATAGTCTTCTCTTCAGCACACTCACGACAAAAAACCGCTTTTGGAAGACCATTTTGAGGAGGCCGGAAATGACACTTTTCGCCGGTCTTGATTTCCTGCCCACAACTCATGCACCAAGAATCGAACTTAGCTACGATCCACAGCCAGTAAAACCTCTTTTGTTTCGACACCGAGTACTCTCTATCCCTATATACTCTATATCTTATAACTAATACACTAATCACAGGGCTATCGCCCCGTGACCCCTTAGGGGCCAAATTTAACGGTAAAATGTATTTTCGCAACAAGTTTTTTTGACTTTTATTAGGTATGGATTAGGTAT
>CAIOZF010000235.1 GCA_903862645.1 uncultured Gammaproteobacteria bacterium | reverse complement strand
TTTTCCATCGCTTCAGCAATGATCGCGCCGATCTGCTCGTCAGAGTTGGCGGAGATAGTGCCTACCTGGGCGATTGATTTGGAATCGGTGCAGGGAATGGACAGCTTGCCCACTTCTTCAACCATGGCTTTTACAGCCTTGTCGATGCCGCGCTTCAGATCCATCGGGTTCATGCCCGCCGCGACTGATTTGAGGCCTTCGTTCAGGATGGCCTGGGCCAGCACTGTTGCAGTGGTGGTGCCGTCACCGGCCACATCAGAAGTCTGGGAGGCGACTTCTTTGACCATCTGGGCGCCCATGTTCTCGAACTTGTCTTTCAGCTCGATCTCTTTGGCCACGGACACGCCGTCCTTGGTCACTGTTGGAGCACCGTAGGACTTGTCCAGCACCACGTTACGGCCTTTCGGACCGAGGGTTACTTTTACTGCGTCTGCAAGGATGTTCACGCCTTTGAGCATTTTCTGGCGCGCCGGATCACCGAATTTAACGTCTTTAGCCATTTTCTCTATTCCTGTGTTCTTGAAAATTCGTTGTCGATATGGGGTAAGTCAAACGGGGGTCAAAGCCTGCGAATCAGGACTCGATGACGCCGTAAATTTCGCTCTCGCTGAGGATGAGCAGCTCTTCGTTGTCGATCTTGACGGTGTTACTCGCGTACTTGCCGAATACCACGGTATCACCCACTTTCAGGTCGACGGGGCGTTTATCGCCATTTTCCATGATCTTGCCGGGGCCTACTGCCAGCACTTCACCCTGAGCTGGTTTCTCGGCAGCCGAACCAGGCAATACGATACCTCCCGCTGATTTAGTTTCTTCTTCCTTGCGGCGTACTACTACACGGTCCTGCAACGGTCTGATTTTCATTGCTTTTTTTCTCCTGACTCAAATGAATAGCGCTCTTGCACAGATTGCGCGCGAGCCCTGAAACTTAAATGGTGGATACTAAATGGGGCTCAGGCATGGCATTTCAATGGCTCCCACGAAAAATTTTGCAAATTTCCTTCGACTAACTTGTGGGAGCAGGCCCGCTCCCACAATTTTATTCGCCGTCTTTTCCTAGTCCGTGCTTGGAACGAGGCTCTTCATCGACAACATCCCCCTCGATGATGTCGCCATCATCGAAGCGCGTCTCGCGGTACTGAAACTGGCTGCCCATGGTGAATGGACCACCACTCATGAACGCCCCGCCCGAACGCAGGATGCGCCTGGCTATGGCCTTGCGCACCGGCGGCAGCAGCCCGAGGATGCCCACACTGTCGGTGATGAACCCAGGAGCCAACAACAGTGCACCGCAAAACGCGATGATCATGCCTTCGACTATCTCTTGCGCGGGCAGCTCGCCACTGCGCAGCCGTTGCTGAAAACGGGTCATCGTGCTGAAGCCCTGCCGACGCAGCAGGCTGATGCCGAGCACCGCCGTGCCCAGCACGACCAGCACGGTATTCCAGCCACCAATGCGTTCACTGACTTCCAGCAACAGCATGATCTCCACAAAGGGGATAATCACGAAAAAGAACAAAGAAAAACGCACTACTCTCTCCTCAACACGGTCAATACATTGGCATCAATTCAGGCGCTCAAAGCGGACCGTCCCGCCACTTCAACATCACGCTGTCGCCTGGCGACGATAAAAGCCAGTGCAATAGCGACCAAACCAATAACGAATGAATAAATGAAAAAAGTTGCATACCCCGCCCCCAGTGCGGCTGGCGTTACGCCAACAGTGGCGGCGCCGTTGGCCAGCGATTGCGGTGGCAGATCGGCAAACAGGGGCATCAGGCCAGACAACGGACCACCAGCCTCGGCCGAGCGCGCCGACGCTTCCACGATGCGACCGCTCTGTGAGGCCACCAGCTTGCCAAGCAGTGCATACAACGACGAAAACAGCGCGTACTGCGAGGCGGTGAAGCCAGCGGAAGTCAGTGACGACATGTAGGCAATCAGCGCAGTTCCAGCAAACCCTGTCGCCAGATTATCTATCGTGATGGACACGTAAAGTGGACCAAGCTCAGGCCCCTGCGTCGCCAGCCACAGAAACACCAGATTCGAGAAAGGACTGGCAAACACGCCGATCAGCATGGTGCGCAGCATGCCTAGCCGTACCACGCAGAAACCGCCGATTGCCACGCCAGTAATCAACGCCACCACGCCAAAGATCTTCCGAACCTGAGCGATCTCGGTCAGGCTGAACCCCATATCCAGATAGAATGGCCCCATCAGGTTCAGCACAAAGTCCGACAGGCGGTAGAGACAGATCAGCGCCAGGATAAGCACGCCCAGCCGGGTTCCGAAACGTGCAAAGAAGTTGGCCAGTGGCTCGCCGTAAGCGCTCTTCAAATGCACACCAGGACGCGTCTTCACGCCGGGCAGTGGCACGCAGGCCATGGCCAGCATGGCGAGTCCCAGCAGCACGGCAGCCACCTGCAGATAAACGCCTCCCGGCACGGTGCGCCAGACGACCAGCAGCGCTTCACCCGCCTCGGCCGAGGCGCCCAGCAGCCGCAGCATGTCCTGCAACAGCATTGCATTGCCCGAGAGACCCGAGCCCATGACAAGTGCGGCAAACACGATCAACGCCAGACGCAACGTCCACTCCAGCATTTCGGTCAGCGGACGGCTCGGTAAATCACTGGCAAGGCGGGCCAGCGGCCGCAGAGGAACTGCGCTCTCCTTCTCTCGCGGCGCCAGCAGCACACCCGCGATGCCGACACTCATCAAGCCCGCCATCACCGCATAGGAAAGGTTCCAGCTGAACGCCTCAGCCAGCAACAACGGCACTGCACCCGCGACGATCATCGCCAGGCGATAACCCCACTGATAGGCGGCCGCCATGGCACCGGAGCGGCTCTCGTCCACGACCTCGATACGCCAGGCATCGATGGCAATGTCCTGGGTAGCTCCGGCAAAACCCACGAATGCCGCCAGCGCAGCTACTCGCCAGATATTGAGTTCGGGACTTGACCCGGCAATCAGCCACAACCCCGTCATGATGAGCAACTGCATCGCCAGCATCCACGCACGACGGCGGCCCAGCAGGCGATCCAGCACTGGCAGGCGGATGCGGTCGAGCAAGGGCGCCCAGACAAACTTGAGGGCATAGCTGAGGGTAGCGAGTGCGAAGATAGAGATGGTCTGTAGCGACAGGCCGGATTGGCGCAGCCAGACAGAGAGCGTATCGAAGATCAGCAGGAAGGGCAGACCCGCGGCAAAGCCAAGCAGCAGCATGACCACGGCGGTACGCTCACGATAGACAGCCAAGGCTCTCCATGTAGTCATACCGACAGCGGGAACGGCTTTGCCTTGGCTCATCTGGGGCTCTGGCAGGCTCAATCCCTGAAGTTGTTGAATTGCACGGGAACGTCGAGGTTGCTCTCCCGCACCAGCGCGATGCATTCCTGCAGATCGTCACGCTTCTTGCCGGTGACGCGCAGCTTGTCGCCCTGAATGGCGGCCTGCACCTTGCACTTGGATTCCTTGATCAGCTTGACGACCTTGCGGGCCACGTCGGCCTCGATGCCCTGCTGGATCGTGACAATCTGCAAGGCTTGCTTGCCGGACTGCTTGGGTTCACCGATTTCCAGGGATTTCACATCGACGTTACGCTTGACCAGCTTGCCCTGGAGGATGTCCAGCATCTGCTCCAGCTGGAAATCAGATTCAGCCGTGAGCGTAATCTCCTTATCCTTGAGGTCAAAGGTGGCATCGACTCCCTTGAAGTCAAAACGCGTCCCCACTTCGCGGCGCGCCTGATCCAGGGCGTTGTTCACTTCCGGCATATCTACTTCTGACACGATGTCGAACGTTGGCATGATCTGACCTCTTGACTATCCTCAACTGAAAACGCAAACATGCCGCCCATACTACCACCGCGCGCCCGGATGTGGGAGCGTACCCAGAGGTCATAAAGGCCTGCCCGCGATTGCGCAATCGAACGGCCGCCTCGTAATCTGTAAAGGAAATACACCATTAACCCAACACCCGCCCTCACTTCTCCGCACTGGCACGTTCTCGGTGCCGGTGCCATGGGTTGTCTGTGGGCAGCGCGCCTCTGTCAGATCGGCGCCAGCGTCACGCTGGTGCTGCGCTCTGACGGCGACGTGCGGCGTTTTATGACGCACGCTGGCGGACAACTCTCTCTGGAAGAGCAGGACGCAGTAAAACATTTCGCTGTCGGCGCCAGCACCGCCCCGGAGCTGTCCGAGCCAATCCAACTGCTATTGTTAGCCACCAAGGCACAGGATGCCGAAGCGGCATTGGCCAGCGTGCGGCACGCCATCACGCCGCAGACCCATATCGTGATGCTGCAGAACGGCATCAAGGTACAGCGCCAGGTTTTCGTCGACTTCGGACCACGCCGCGTCTATTGTCTAAGCACCAGTCAGGGAGCGTGGCTGCGAGCGCCCTTTCACGTTGTACATGCGGGCAGCGGTGAAACCTGGCTGGGGCAACTCGGCCAAAGCGATACGATCGATGCCACGCTCCTGCAGAGCCTTCCCATCGAGGCCATGGGCATCACCACAGATGCGGACATTGAAAGCAGGCTATGGCGCAAGTTGGCAGTCAACTGCGCCGTCAATGCACTTACGGTTTTGTATGACTGTCCCAATGGTGAGCTGCTGGCACATCCGCAGGCAAGGGAGGAGCTTCTCGCGGTGTGTGCCGAGATCGAAACGCTGTATGCTGCGCTCCCAGAGACTCCTCGACTCAACGACCTGGTCGGACAGGTTGCTTCTGTGCTCAAGGCCACTGCGCAGAATTTCTCATCTACTCTCCAGGATTTTCGGAGCGGCAAGGTATCCGAGCTGTCTCAGCTGAACGATTATCTGTGTGAGTTAGCCCGCAGCCACGGACGCGATTGCAGCGCCAACCAGTTAATTATGCAACGCTTTCACGCGCTGAATGATCAGCGCAAAAGCATTGATTGATGCCAGCGGGCCGATCCCTTACCATTCCTGCCCAGAGAGTCAAAAACCACCACTGCGAGGAAAAGAACAATATGCAGCAGCAATGGCGCACGTTCGTGTTTGGATGGGTTCTGATTGTGACCGGCTCGCTGCTGGCTCACTTCATTCAGACTTCTGGCGGCATCACCATCAAGGATGTGCGCTTCACAGGCACCGGTGGCAAGACTCTCGCTGCACACCTCTACATTCCTGCAGGTGTAACTCCAGAGGAGCCCGCGCCTGGTATTTTGGCGGTCCACGGTTACATCAATTCCCGCGAAGTGCAGTCCGGCTTCGCCATCGAATTTGCACGACGCGGCTATGTCGTATTGGCGATGGATCAGGCTGGCCATGGCTATTCCGATGCACCGGCCTTCGCGAATGGCTACGGCGGCCCCGCGGGCCTGACCTATCTGCGCAGTCTCGACATCGTCGACAAGGACAACATCGGTCTGGAAGGTCACTCGATGGGTGGCTGGGCCATACTGGCGGCGGCGAATGCCTTCCCCGACGGCTACAAAGCTATGGTGCTGGAGGGCGCCAGCACGGGCGGCAATCGATCGGCACCTGGCGCCCCGCAGTGGCCGCGCAATGTCGCAGTAGTATTCTCCCAGTTTGATGAATTTGCGCCGAGCATGTGGCAGGTACCTCGTGGCAGTGAGGTCGGCAGCAGTGCAAATCTGCAGGCGTTGTTCGGCACGGGCAGCACCGTAGTCACTGATCGTCTGTACGGTGACATCACGCAGGGCACGGCCCGCATTCTGCATTCGCCACCCGTCACCCACCCCGGCGACCATATCTCCCATGTCGCCATCGGCCACGCGCTGGACTGGTTCGCGCAGACGCTGGACGGTGGCACCGCGCTCCCCGCCTCCGACCAGATCTGGTTCTACAAGGAGCTGGGCACGCTGCTGGCTCTGATCGGTTTCGTGACACTGCTGTGTGGCAGTTTCAACCTGCTGCTGGCAACCCCCGCGTTCGCCAGCCTGAGACGCGTTCCGGAGACCTTCGCATACGGCTCTCGCTCTGCCCGTTGGTGGCTGACCGCCGTCCTCAGCGCAGCCATCCCCGTCGTGACGTTCTACCCCCTGATGCGTTGGGGCGGACAACTGCTGGGCGCATCGGCTTGGCTGCCGCAAACCATTACCACTCAGGTGGCATTCTGGGGCGTGGTCAATGGGCTGATCTTTACCGGGATGGGGCTGGTGCTGCGTGCCGGTCCGGTCCGTTTCGCCAGGGCACTGTTGCCTATGTTGCTGATCAGCCTCGCCTCCGTCGCCATCGGCTATATCGCCGTGCTGCTCGCGCAATACTTCTTTCTGGTTGATTTCCGCTTCTGGTTCGTCGGCGTCAAGGCACTCAGCCTCACGCAACTTCAGATCATGCTCGTCTACCTGCTGCCGTTCACCGGGTTTTTCGTGCTGGCGTTGCGCGCTCTGCACAGTGGACTGACCGTCACCAGTGATTCGCGCCTGCAGCAGTACGGAAGCAATGTGCTGGCGCTGATGGGTGGTTTTCTGGCCTTCCTGTTGCTGCAATACGGGAGCCTGTTCCTGCGTGGCACACTGCTCACCCCGGCCGAGTCGCTGAATACCATCGTGATGATACAGTTCGTGCCCTTGCTGACAATCGTCGCTATCATCAGCACCTATACGTATCGTCGCACTGCCAGTTACCTGCCCGGCGCGTTCATCAACGCCCTGTTTGTCAGCTGGTATATCGTGGCCGGTCAGGCCACGCAATTCCCCGTTGGATAGCAATAATTGATAACGCGTCACCATTACATACTGCTGGCACTGCTGCTGGTGCTGACAGTGTTCAGCTTTCTGGTTTCCTTCAGTAGCGGCAGCATCGATCTCGGCTTCGGCACGGTTCTACAGCAATTGCTCAATCCCGAGGCGGGACTGCAGCAACAGGTGCTGTTTGAGCTGCGCATCCCTCGCAGCATTGCCGCTTTTATTACTGGGGGCCTGTTGGCACTCTCTGGCGTCATCATGCAGGTGCTGCTACGCAACCCTCTCGCCGACCCCTATATTCTTGGCATCTCCGGTGGTGCAGCCGTCGCGGCACTCGCCACCATATTGCTGGGGCTGAGTGGCGCATGGATTTCCAACGCCGCATTTGGCGGCGCCATGCTGTCGATCTTCATCGTGTTTGGTCTGGCACGCTCGCGCAATCAATGGTCCGCTACCCGACTCCTGTTGACCGGTGTGGTGGTCTCTGCCGGCTGGGGCGCCATGATCAACATCCTGCTCACCACCAGCTCCAACAATAGCGTGTACAGCATGTTGTTCTGGCTGATGGGAGACCTGAGCCAGAGTCGCGCGGGCCCTTTCAGTGCGCTGGTTCTGTCGGCAGGTTTTGCATTGATGATGCTGCAGGCCAGAGCGTTGAACGTGCTGGCCAGGGGCGACCTGCAGGCTGCTGCTCTGGGCGTGGACGTCGCTCGTCTAAAACTGCTGCTGTACTTCACAGCCTCGGTGCTGACCGCATGCGCGGTCACCATCGCCGGGTCGATTGGCTTTGTCGGACTCGTGATCCCCCACATGCTGCGTCTGCTCGGGGCTCGCGATCATCGCGTGCTGATTCCCGCCTCGGTGTTGCTCGGCGGCAGCTTTCTGATGATCGCCGACAGCTTCGCACGCTCGGTGGTCGCACCACTGCAACTACCCGTGGGGGTGGTCACCGCCATTATCGGAGTCCCTACCTTCCTGCTGATACTGCGTGGCAGCCAGCGACGGGACACCGAGCAATGATCAGCACTGTCACAACTCCCATCCTGCAGACCCTGTCACTGAGTCTGACCATCGGCACACGTGCGCTTTTTCGCGATCTCAATCTGACAATCGAAGCAGGCCAATGTATCGGCGTGCTGGGGCAGAACGGCACCGGCAAGACCACGCTGTTGCATACCCTCATCAATTTTCGCCCGACAGATAGTGGTGAAATTCTTTTGCTGGGGCATCACCTGAACGCCTGGTCCAGAAGAGAACTGGCCACACGCCTCGGCATACTTTTTCAAAGCGGTACCGACGACATGCCCGCGACGGTGATGGAAACCGCACTGCTGGGACGTCACCCGCATCTGGCCAAATGGCGCTGGGAAGACGCCGAGGATATCGCTCAGGCACGCAACGCACTCACCGAAATGAATCTTGAGGCACTGGCGGAGCGCGACATCACCACCCTTTCTGGAGGTGAACGTCAGCGCGTGGCTATCGCCTCTCTGCTGACACAGCGCCCACAACTGTATCTGTTGGACGAGCCTGGCAATCATCTGGACATCGCCTTTCAGATCAGGTCACTGGAAGTGATGCGTCAAAGAGTGGTGAACGAAGGGCTAGGCCTGTGCATGGCGACCCACGATATAAACCTGGCTGCACGATTCTGCGACCAGATTCTTCTGCTGACTGGGGACGGCGAATTTCTGCTGGGAGCAACGCACGAAATACTGACGCCGGAGAATCTGTCACGCGCCTATGGCTGTGAGATCCGGCAGGTCGCCTATGAGGGCGGAAGTGTGTTCTTTCCTGCGTGAGATTGACGAAAAGGCTTGGGACAAAGCAATCGCGGGCGAGGCCCGCTCCCACGAGGTTGGTGCATGTGGGAGCGGGCCTCGCCCGCGATAACAATCCTGGCAACATTTTTTACAGCAACAACAGCCTGATATCCCCCAGCACTTTCGCCAGGTAGGTAGCAAACAGCCCGCCATCCACTCCGTTAACGGCACGGTGATCGTAGGACAACGTGACTGGCAACATCTGCCTCGGCACCAGTTGTCCATTTATGTACACTGGCTTCACCTGTGTCTTGGCGACGCCGAGAATGGCCACTTCCGGTGCATTCACGATAGGAATGAAACCCGTGCCTCCAAGCGCGCCGAGACTGGAGATGGTGAAGCAGGCACCCTGCATATCGTCCTTGGTCAGGCGGCGCTGCTTGGCCTTATCACTCATCACCGCTAGTTCGGCCGCCAGCTCCCACAGCGACTTCCTGTCGACGTTGCGAATCACAGGCACCACCAGACCGGCCTCTGTCGCCACCGCGACACCGATGTTGATGTATTGTTTCTGAATCAGATACTCACCGGAGGAATGCAGGGAGACATTGAACTGTTTGTACTCCTGCAGCGCCTTAGCGCAAGCCTTGAGCAGGAACGGCAGCAAGGTCAGCTTGACGCCTTTCTTGTCAGCCTCGGCCTTCAGCTCGTTACGGAAAATTTCCAGCTCGGTAATGTCAGCCTCGTTGAACTGCGCGACTTGCGGCACGGTGGACCAGTTACGCTGCATGTTCACAGCCGTCACCTTGTGCAGCTTGCTCATCGGTAACTGTTCGATCGGGCCGAACTGACTGAAGTCGATGTCGGGGACCGCAGAAACAGCGGCTGTTACACCTACCGCAGCTATCGGGGCTTGTAGACGCGTCTTTACAAAACTGTGCAGATCTTCCTTCTGGATGCGTCCCTTGGCACCACTACCGGCGACCTGAGCGAGTTCGACACCCAGCTCGCGGGCCAGTTTGCGCACAGCCGGACCAGCATAGACTTCGACCTTTTCACCGCCAACCAGTGCAGCCACCGGAGCGGATGGGGCTGCCGGCACTTCTACTTTCTGTGCGGCCGGAGCCGCTGCCGGAGCGGCCTGCACTGTGGGGGCAGGTACGACAGGTACGGCAGCAGGCGCAGGCGCCAGCGCACCGCCAACGACCTCCAGCTCCAGAATCGCGGCGCCCTTGGAGACCTTGTCACCGACCTTGATCTTCAGGGCCTTGACCACACCGCCCTTCGGTGTCGGGATTTCCATCGCCGCTTTGTCGGATTCCAGTGTTATCAGTGCGTCTTCGGCCTTGAGGATATCGCCCACCTTGACATGAATCTCGATCACTTCGACATCGCTGTCACCACCCAGATCGGGGACGGTGATTGTCTCCACGTCGGCCGTTGCCGGCGCACCTGCCTGCGGGGCTGGGGCTGGCGCTGCTGCCGGTGTTGGTGCAGCGGTCGGTTTAGGTGCTGCAGCGGGCGCAGGCGCTGGTGCAGTGGCCTTGGGTGCCTCAACAGCAGCCGCACTGCCTTCCACTTCCAGCATCAGAATCTCATCGCCTTCAGAGACCTGGTCGCCCAGCTTGACGCTCACGCTCTTCACTACACCGCTCTTGGGCGAAGGGATTTCCATCGCTGCTTTGTCGCTCTCCAGCACCATGATGGAATCGTTTTCCTTGATGGTCTGGCCTGGCTTCACCAGCAGTTCAATGACCTCAACATCCTTCGAATCGCCGAGATTCGGTACTTTTATGCTTTCAACTGCCACTGATCAATGCTCCTGAATATTTCTGAGTCTCTTTTATACAGTCAACGGATCCGCTTTGTCCTGATTGATGCCCATCGCCTTCATGGCCTTGGCAATCGCTTCGCCCGTAACCACCCCGCGCGTCTTCAGCTCAGTCAGTGCGGCCAGCACCACGAAATGGCGGTTCACCTCAAAGAAGTGACGCAGATTCTCGCGGGTATCGCTGCGACCAAAACCATCGGTACCCAGAACACGGTAGCTATCCGGTACAAATTCGCGAATCTGGTCGGCATGTACTTTCATGTAATCGGTGGAGGCAATGACAGGCCCGGCCACGCCGGACAGGCACTTGCTCACATAGCTGACCTTTTCTTTCTTGGTCGGGTGCAGCATATTCCAGCGCGTAGTGGCCATGCCATCCTTGCGCAGCTCATTGAAGCTGGTCACGCTCCAGACGTCCACCGCCACTTTGTATTCGTCACGTAGAATCTGCGCTGCCGCTCTGACTTCACGCAAAATGGTACCGCTGCCAAGCAGACGGATGCGTTGATCGGACATCGCTTTGCCGTGCACTTTATATTCTTTGGAGCCGCCGTCTTCCAACAGATACATCCCCTTGATGATACCCGCTTCCGCGCCCGCCGGCATGTCCGGGTGGGTGTAGTTTTCGTTCATCGTGGTGATGTAGTAGTAAACGGATTCCTTCTCCTGATACATCCTGCGCAGGCCGTCTTGGATGATCACCGCCAGCTCATAGGAGTAAGTCGGGTCATAGGTCACACAATTGGGAATGGTCGATGCCAGCAGATGACTGTGGCCATCCTGATGCTGCAGACCTTCGCCGTTGAGAGTAGTTCTGCCAGCGGTGGCGCCGATCAGGAAGCCACGCGCCTGCGAGTCACCTGCCGCCCAGGCCAGATCGCCAATGCGCTGGAACCCGAACATCGAGTAGTAAATGTAGAAAGGGACCAAGGGATAATCATTGACGCTGTAGGAGGTCGCAGCTGCCAGCCACGCCGAGAACGAACCAGCCTCACTGATCCCCTCTTCCAGCATTTGTCCCTTGGTGTCTTCGCGGTAGTACATCACCTGATTGGAGTCCATCGGCTCATAGAGCTGACCCACAGAGGAATAGATGCCCACTTGGCGGAACATGCCCTCCATACCAAAAGTACGCGCCTCATCGGGAACGATCGGCACAATACGCTGACCAATTTCCTTGTCCTTGCACAGCGACGAAATGATGCGCACGAACGCCATTGTCGTGGAGATCTCGCGATCCTTGGTGCCCTGCATTTGCGGGGCGAAGGTGCTCAGATCAGGAATCTGCAGGGTCTGCGCTTCGACACGACGCTTGGGGACGGGGCCGCCGAGCGCTTCGCGACGCTTGCGCATGTAGCGCATTTCGAGACTGTCTTCGGCCGGACGGTAGTAAGGCACCGACTCAATCTGATCATCCGGGATTGGAATATTGAAGCGATCACGGAAGCCCTTGAGGCCTTCGATATCGAGCTTCTTGACTGAGTGGGTCACATTCTGCGCCTCTGCCGAAGCTCCGAAGGCGTAGCCCTTGACTGTCTTCGCCAGAATCACAGTGGGCTTGCCGTTGGATTTCACTGCCTGCGCATAGGCCGCGTAGACCTTGAACGGGTCATGGCCACCACGGTTCAGGTTCATGATGTCGTCATCGGTCAGATGCTCAACCATCTTCAGCAACTCCGGACTCTTGCCGAAGAAATGCTGACGGGTATAGGCGCCACCACGGCCCCAGTAGTTGATATATTCGCCGTCTACCACTTCGTCCATGCGCTGCTGCAGCATGCCGTCTTTGTCGGCGGCCAGCAGTGCGTCCCAGTGACGACCCCACACGACCTTGATCACATTCCAGCCGGCACCACGGAAGATACCTTCCAGTTCGTTGATGATCTTGCCATTGCCACGCACCGGACCATCCAGTCGCTGCAGGTTGCAGTTGATGACGAAGATCAGGTTGTCGAGCTTCTCGCGCCCGGCCTTGCCGATGGCACCCAGTGATTCAGGCTCGTCAGTCTCTCCGTCACCCAGGAAAGCCCACACCTTGCGGTCGCTGTTGTCCATCAGGCCACGGTTGGTCAGGTATTTCATGACGTGCGCCTGATAGATCGCTGCAATCGGGCCAAGCCCCATGGACACGGTGGGGAACTGCCAGTAATCCGGCATCAGCCAGGGATGCGGGTAGGAGGACAGGCCATTGCCATTGACCTCTTGACGGAAATTGTCCAGCTGCTCCGCACTCAGACGTCCTTCCACGAAGGAGCGTGAGTAGATACCGGGAGACGAGTGGCCCTGAAAGTAAATCAGGTCGCCACCATGACCGTCACTGACGCCACGGAAGAAGTAGTTGAAACCGACGTCATACAGCGTCGCAGCAGATGAGAATGTGGAGATGTGTCCACCAAGATCGGCACCAGGTTTCTTGCCGGCGCGCATCACCATGGCCAGCGCATTCCAGCGGATAATGCCGCGGATCTGGCGTTCCATGAACATGTCGCCAGGCATCTTCTCTTCTTCACGGGTAGGAATGGTGTTGCGGTAAGGTGTGGTGACTGTTGAATACGGCAGTGACTGCGTGCGGGTGGCTTCTTCGGACAACCGACCCAGCAGGAAATGGGCACGCTCCGCGCCTTCCTCGTCGATGACTGAGCCCAGAGCATCAAGCCATTCTTTAGTTTCGACGGGATTGGTATCTTCTTTGTGATGACTCATAGGCTAAGGCTCTCGTTTAATACTTTGCCCTACAGGGCTTTGGGTATTCAAAACGGCCGCGAAGGACCATACCGTTTTGTAAATATTTTACATTGTGGCTGGATTTTAACCGACTTCAACGCCGTTTTTCAACGTCGAAAAAGCTTCAAATGTAGTTAAACTACAAGCTCGTCAGCTATCGATTCCATACAGAGCGAGCAGCGCTAGAGCACTGACCCAAATCACCTGACTGCGATGCAGAAGCGCCAGAAGCGCCTCGATCTGCTGACCTGCATAAGGACCGAAGGCCGCCTCATCCAGAGTGTTTTCTGCATCAATCAACACAGTAGTCGCCTCTCCTGCATCACCAGCTTCCTCACGAACCAGCAGCATACGCTGGGTGGCGCTGAGAGCGGCCAGCGCACAGGCATGCACCACGCTGACGGCGCTGCGATCCAGATCCAGCATCACGACCCGTAGTCGCGCAAATGCCGCTACGAAGTCCCCTGCCAGCGAGAAGGTCAATCCGAGCAGCCGCGCCGGCAGCCATTCCAAGAGATATACAGCGCGCAAGACCAGTTCACTGGCATGGATTGCAACATGGGGCGACACACGACTGCGATAGAGAAATCCGAGATGGTAGAACAGCGCACCGACCGGCCCCAGGAGGACATACCAGAACAGCACCGCAAAGAGTCTCTCGAAGAAACTGGACAACAGGAAGCGGCAGAATTCTTCATGGAGGCTGCTGCGATCATCGCAGGTGTCCAGGGACACCTGATGCCAACGCTGCTGCAACAGCAGAAAAGCTGACTCATAATCACCCCGGCGCCAACTATCCAGGTAGCGAGCAGTCAGGCCGTTGACATTGACATGGTCGAACAGCGCCAGCAGCACTGCAACATGGACCAGCAGGGTGACCAGCCCCAGCGCGACACCATCGATCAGCACCAACAGCAGGCTCAGAGACAGTGTGGGTAGGGCAAGTACCAGCAAGGGGTAGAGCCAAGGGATCTGCGCAAGGTGTTCCGGAAGACCATTAATTCGCTGCGCCAGCCACACCTGGAATTTCACGAACCACCTGTCATTCAAAACATCCCGGTCGCGCGTCCAATAATGATTGATGATCAAAGCCAGCAATATGACCAGAAATTTCATGCAGGGTATCCTCGCTCAGGCACACCGGGAGCGGTAGTGCTGCCAATCGAAACAGGGGCCCGGATCCGTCTTGCGGCCTGGTGCAATGTCGCTGTGACCGACGATGCGCGCGGGCGTAATTTGCGGGTATTCGTGCCGCAGCAGCTCCGTCACCCATATTAGCTGTTCATACTGGGCAGCGGTAAAGGGCTCGAAATCAGTGCCCTCCAATTCAATACCTATTGAGTACTCATTACAATTGTCGCGCCCACAAAAACTGGAAGCGCCCGCATGCCACGCCTTCATGTTGAAAGGGACGTACTGAGTGACAGCGCCCTTGCGATCAATCAGCAAATGGGCAGAGACGTGCAGGTGGGCTATCTCCGTAAAGTAGCTATGTTCGTCCGGGTTCAGATGATTGCAGAACAGTTCATCGATGTGACCTGCCCCGTATTTTCCCGGAGGCAGACTGATGTTGTGAATCACCAGCAGATCAATCCGGGCGGCCTCTGACCTCTCGCTGCAATTGGGCGAGGTTACCTGACGGGCAAAGCTGAGGCAGTGGTCGACGATCAATGTTGTCTCCGGCAAGCAGGCAAGCGCTGCGCACTGATTCTATACGGCTGCGGCCACGCAATCCATGACGACGTGATTGCGCCCGGCGTCCAACTACCAATCACCTCCTGAATGGGACATAATTTCGGTCACTGAATTTAGTCAGGAAATTTCATCACAACAAAATGCATCACAGGCCTCATGAGTCCACCAGAGCAGTCGCATTCAGCACGTCCCATCGGCCTTTCCATGCTGATTATCAGCTGCGTCCTGGGCATAGGGCTGCTGACGCTGTTTTTCGATAACCTGCTGGAGCGTCGCGAAAATCCCAATCAAAACCCTGTTAGCACCACCGGTAACGACGGCAGTGTCGTCGTGGAATTGCGCAGGAATCCTCAGGGGCATTATGTGGTCGGGGGTTTCGTCAATGACTCCCGCGCAGTCTTCCTGCTAGATACCGGCGCAACCGACGTCGTACTGCCCGAAGAGCTCGCGCAGACTGCCGGTCTGGAGCGCGGCTACCCGTCCCGTGCCAGCACCGCCAATGGCGACGTGGTCGTGTACGCAGCCACCATCGCAGAATTGCAGATCGGCGACATTTTACTCACGGACGTCAGGGCAAGTATCAACCCCGCCATGACTGGCAAAACCGTACTACTGGGCATGAGCGCGCTGCGCCATATTGAATTTATGCAGCGTGGTGATGCACTGACGCTGCGCTATATCCCCTAAGAAAAAAGTCATGACCGCTCGCATATTTAAGAATATTCAGCAATGCACAAGGAAGCACGCCGCGATGAGCAGCACAACCGCAGTCCCAGTCGACCTAGCCACGACGGTAGCCAATGCCCTGCGTGAAGACGTCGGCAGCGGCGACATCACCGCACAGCTGATCGCCGAGTCGACCCAGACCTATGCCTGCATCCTCAGCCGGGAACCGGCGGTGCTCTGCGGAACCGCGTGGGTGGACGAGGTACTGCGACAAGTAGACCCCGACCTGCGGATAGTCTGGCATGCACGGGACAGCGAAGATGTCATACCGAATCAGCGACTGGCCACACTGCACGGCAGCGCCCGTCATCTGCTGACTGCAGAGCGCTGCGCGTTGAACTTCCTGCAGACGCTTTCGGGGACCGCAACAATCAGCCGTCACTATGCCAGCCTGGTGTCCCATACTTCGGTCCGGCTGCTGGACACCCGCAAGACTCTGCCCGGGCTGCGTACCGCGCAGAAATATGCGGTCGCCGTTGGCGGTTGTCACAATCATCGCATGGGGCTGTACGATGCGTTTCTCATCAAAGAGAACCACATCAGTGCCTGTGGCTCCATCAGCGCTGCCGTTGCCCGTGCCAGAGCGCTGTATCCAGACAAGCCGGTAGAGGTGGAAGTCGAGACGCTGGCGCAATTCCGGGAGGCTCTGACGACAGAGGCACAGACCATTATGCTGGACAATTTTGAATTGAATGCCATGCGTGAAGCGGTCATGCTCAATGCGGGGCACGTCCGCCTGGAAGCCTCTGGCGGAATCAATCAGGGCACTCTGGTGGCCATCGCCGAAACGGGGGTGGACTACATCTCCATCGGGGCGCTCACCAAGGACTGCAAGGCGATTGACCTGTCGATGCTATTCGGATGAACGGACACTTCGACCACATTGACGAATTCCACTGGCAACAAGATAAGGAGGCAGGATGAGAACCGCTGAACCAACCCTCACCACAACGGCGAAAGTCGCGAGACACTGGCAGTGGCTCATGCTGCTGACTATTTCAATGTTGAGCGGTATCTCCCACGCACACCCCGGACAGATCGACGAGAACGGCGGGCATTACGACGGCCAAAGCTACCACTGTGAAATGCCAGGTTGCGAAGAACCGGACACTTTCTCCCGTGGCGGCCCCGACAGTTTTTTCTTCGATCCTGACAGTCGTGACAAATTCTTCAACAGCGTGGACTGGGAATACGATCTCGATTTTGACGGTGACTGCCAGAACACCCGCAATGAAATCCTGTCTGTTACCAGCCGGGCCGCTGTCCGCTTCACGAATCCACGTAACTGCGAGGTTCGCATCGGTGATTGGTTCGATGAATATACCGGCAAGACCTTCACGGTCGCAGCGCAGATCGATCTGGACCACGTCATCCCCTTACGCTATGCCCACAATCAGGGAGGTGACGTCTGGCCCCCGGAAAAGAAGATCGCTTTCGCCAATGATCCGGGCAATCTGATTCTGACTGAGCGCAGCGAACTGCGCAAAAAGGGTGATCGCGGCCCCAGCAAATACCTGCCCCGAGAAGAATATCACTGCGACTATGCACACCAGTGGCTGGCAATAGCTGAAAAATACGAACTGCGGCTGGCGAATCAGGATCGCAATCGCATCACCTTACTGCTGCGCGATTGCGGGGTGGACTAAAAAAACAAGGCCGGATTCCAAAGAACCCAGCCTTGCCAGAAAAGCGGTCTTGCTGCGCTCAAAGAGCGGCTCTGATTACGGAGCCGGCTCCAGAGAAATGTCGTCCATCATGCCATTGGCGTATTCCAAGCGGGTCTCACCAGCTGGGAAACCAACCATCTCAAAAATATAAGCAAACGCATCTTCGTATTCAGTTTCCAGCAATGCACCGGGTTTGTCGGCAGGCATTGCACTCATGACCTGCTCGAACAGATAGGTCATTGGCTGTCCGCGCCAGGTTTGCAGCACAGTCTTGTAGTAGTCGGCGTTGTGACAGCTTGAACAATTCTGGCTGAAAACCGCTTTGCCAATTTCGGCCTGCTCTTTTGAGTACACGCCAGCACCAAGAGAAGTCGGTGCTGCACCGGCATCGGCACAAGCGGCACTCGTCAGTATTGCTGTCATGATTGTCGCGATTGAGAGTCTTACATTTTTCATTTCCGATTACTCCGGCACATGCAGTGCAACTGATTCACTTTCTTACGGTTTCTATACTAGCAACTGAGACTGAATGAAGCCTGAACACGGCCAACGTTACGCCTCACCTGCCACGGAACACCCGAACCACGGCACTCTCCGCTATACCACTCGTCTGCGCAAAAGCGCGCTAACATAAACCACCTATAGGCATTAATCAAGCCGCTCAGCTGGCCCAGCAACGCTTCTGATTTCAGAGCTCTCCAGTCTTGTACGGGGCACTGATACTGCCCAGCACGTAACCCGCAACGTCGAATACCAGCACAATATTGCGGTAGCGTGAAGTCAATGCAAGATAGTAGTTTTCTTGCATTTCAGATTGGATACGCACCAGCAATCGTTCCAGTTCAGTGCTCATGGCGGCGTTGGTGGTCACAATTTCCTCAGTGTCCAACGTAGACCTGACGACGGTCGAAAAGTTGTCAGACTAGGAGCGATAAAGCCAAGCTTGTTCGTGTGGGGGAACACGTTGCTCACGGATGACCGTGACAAAGCGTGCAAAGTCTTCGCCCTCTTCCTTCGGTCGTTCGGCGAAGACCAGAACAGGGCGTTCTTCTCCAAAAGGATTCAGCACATCGAGATCGATTCCCTGGCTGGTAATTGCAAGCGCTGGAACGCGATAAAAGCTGCTGTCGAGAAACACAAGGGTCAACGGCCAGCTCCCGCCTGGACTTCTGCGGATTGAAGATAATCAATGTCATCAGGGTTCCCAATACCAGATCCACGGCAGCGACAAGACGCAGACCTTGCCAGCCACCGGAGGCGGAAAAGTAGGGACTGGGATACCAGGAAAACAGGAGTATGCCGATCAAAGCAACAAAAACGACCAGGCTGATGAAGAAATGCACTACCGTGGCCGTGAACCGATTGGAGATCTGAACGGTGCTGGGAATCATAGAGGCATAGGAATCAGTAACAATCGGCCGCGCTTTTAGCACAATCCCACGTCGACACAGGTGCCGCCCTCAGTCCATTGCACCGGCGGCGTCAACGAGGGAGTCAAGGTATAGGTGTGGCTATCCACGTCAGCCGTGCCGATAGCAATGATGACACCTTCGTCAACCACCGCAGAGGCGAGCCAGCCACTGGCACCCAGGGCTGGGGGGATACCATTGGTACCGGAGTCAGCTCCAGCCAGAGCTGTAATCCGGCCGCTTTGAATTGCAAGGCCAAGCGCTGTCTTGAAAGGCGTCGTCGCCAGAATGACTTCGCTGAAGCGGGCACGCTGTGTATAGGTCTGATAGGCCGGCATGGCGACCGCAGCGAGAATACCAATGATCGCCACCACGATCATGAGCTCGATTAATGTAAAGCCAGGATGCCAATGATAGCTACTACAATCATCAATTCGATAAGTGTAAAACCTTGCTGCTTCTGGGTATTCATCTTCATTTTATTGCTCCTTGGTTTGGAAAAAGGTTTGGACGTCAGGGTCCTGCACAATCCCGCCTGATTATGAAACGGTTGTAAGTGATGTACACAACGTGTGCCAACTTTTTAAAGCCCGCCAAGGGCTCTCATTAACCATCTGAAATTAATGCACATAATATTCGCACCCCAGTTATGATCCAAAATAGACTGATAAGCACGTCACAGAACAGCATGCAACCGAACTGACCTTTTTTGTCACTTATTGCCCTGAAAAGGCAATCATCGACCCAGATTGCTCAAGAAGACCCATGAGACACCCCTCTTCCGCCCGTCTTATACCAAAGTGCGATGCTAATCTATACTCTGGTTATCGGGCCCGCTTGCGGCCCTCCGAACCCAGGCCCTTCTGCGGGTCCAACAGCACAGAAGACCTATGTCTATTACCATCAGCGGCCTTGCTAAACGACTCGTAATTGACGGTCTGTTGACTGAGACACAGGCCGAGGAGGCGTTACGGCTCGCGCGTAATGACAAGATTCCATTCGTCACACATCTGGTGAAGCACAAAATTGCCGACTCCGGCCGTATCGCGATGGCGGCTTCCGAGGAATTTGGCGCACCGCTGTTGGATCTCTCAGCCTTTGACCTGCGGCAATGCCCAAGGGATCTGGTTGATCCCAAACTGCTGCGCAAGCACCGCGTACTGCCATTGTTCCGACGCGCCAATCGCCTATTTCTGGCCGCCTCTGACCCTACGAATATCAGCGCTTTCGACGAGGTCAAGTTCCATACCGGATTGAGCACCGACGTCATCATCGTGGACGAGAACAAGCTGTCACCGGCCATAGAGTTGGTCATTGAGCAAATGGAAGGAAGCGATGCGCTGCTCGGCTTGCTGGATGAGGCAGAGCTCGAAAGCCTGAACATCGAACTGGCCCACTCCGAAGATTCCTCGCGGGATGCTGTCGATGCCGCAGATGAAACTCCGATTGTGCGTTTCGTCAACAAGGTACTTCTCGACGCCATACGCACTGGCGCCTCTGATATTCACGTCGAACCGTACGAAAAAACCTACCGCATTCGTTTCCGTACCGATGGCATCCTCAAGGAAATTGCAAGGCCTCCCCTGAACATCGCCAATCGCATAGCCTCGCGCCTGAAGATCATGTCGCAGATGGACATCTCGGAACGACGGCTGCCCCAGGACGGTCGCATTAAAATGAAGGTCTCCAGGACCAGAGCCATCGACTTTCGCGTCAACTCCCTGCCTACACTCTGGGGCGAGAAAATTGTCTTGAGGATTCTGGATCCTGGCAGCGTGCAGTTAGGGATAGACGCTCTGGGTTACGAAGAGAGTCAAAAGAAATTCTTCCTAAACGCACTGCAACAGAGTCAAGGCATGATTCTGGTCACAGGACCGACCGGTAGTGGCAAAACAGTCTCCCTGTACACGGGACTGAATATCCTCAATACACCGGAGACCAATATCTCCACCGCGGAAGATCCGGTGGAAATCAATCTGGAAGGCATCAACCAGGTGCCAGTCAATGTCAAAATCGGCCTCACCTTCGCCATGGCCCTGCGCGCCTTCCTGCGGCAGGACCCTGACGTCATCATGGTCGGCGAGATACGTGATCTCGAGACCGCCGAGATTGCCATCAAGGCCGCTCAAACCGGTCATCTGGTGCTGTCGACCCTGCACACCAACAGTGCGCCGGAAACCCTGACACGCCTGCGCAACATGGGCATCCCCTCCTTCAATGTAGCCACATCGGTCACACTGATCATCGCCCAGCGTCTCTGTCGACGCCTGTGCAATCACTGCAAGGTGCCACTGAAGCTTCCTGAAAAGGTACTGCTTGACGCCGGTTTCACTCCGGAGCAACTGCCAGGATTAGGACTCTTCAGCCAGGTTGGGTGTGACGCCTGCAATGAAGGTTATAAGGGCAGACTGGGAATCTATGAAGTGGTTCCCATCACCGATGGCATTTCGCGTATTATCATGCAGGATGGCAACTCGATCGAGATTGCCGACCAGGCGCGCAAGGAGGGCTTCAACAGCCTTCGGCAATCCGCGCTGCTGAAGGTGGCGAATGGTTTGACCAGTCTGGAAGAAGCGAATCGCGTCACCTGAATCCATTGCACGAGAACGGCAACATATTCAACACCGGGGCAGATCATGGCAGCTCAAGCACCCTCTCCTTCCAATCAAACCATATATCTATGGTTTGGCACGGACAAGCACGGTAAGAAGACCAAGGGCGAGATGCCGGGGGCCAGTCAGGCCCTGGTGAAGGCTCAGCTGCGCAAGCAAGGCGTAATTGCCACCAAGATCAAACGCAAGCCCAAAGACCTGTTTGGGCCTAGGAAACAGAAGATCACGCCTGGAGACATAGCGATTTTCAGCCGTCAACTGGCGACCATGATGAAGGCCGGTATCCCTTTGGTGCAATCTTTCGAGATAGTCGGCGACAGCCTTGAGAACGCATCAATGGCGGAGCTGGTGCGTTCGGTGCGCGATGATGTCGCCGCAGGCAACAACTTTGCTGACTCCATTCGCAAGCATCCACGCTATTTTGACGAACTGTTCTGCAACCTGGTGGAATCCGGCGAACAATCCGGTGCACTCGAAACCATGCTGGATCGCGTCGCCACTTATAAAGAGAAGACTGAAGCGCTCAAGTCCAAGATCAAGAAAGCTATGAATTATCCGATCGCAGTCGTGGTGGTCGCCCTCGTCGTGACCGGCATCCTGCTGGTCAAGGTCGTACCGCAGTTCGCAGAGACCTTCTCCAACTTTGGCGCTGATCTGCCGGCATTTACACTGTTCGTACTAGGGTTGTCCGATATTGCCATCGCACACTGGTGGAAGGTCATTATCCTGCTGGTCATCGCCGGCTATGCCTTCAAGGAAGCCAAGCTGCGGTCAAAGGGCTTCGCCAATGCGGTGGATCAACTGGCCCTGAAGCTGCCAATTATCGGTCCCATCGTCGAAAAATCCTGCTACGCCCGCTTTACACGCACCCTCTCCACCACGTTTGCCGCCGGAGTTCCGCTCGTCGAGGCACTCGAATCGGTGGCGGGAGCAACCGGCAATATTGTCTACTCAACCGCGACCAGGAAGATCAAGGACGATGTCAGCTCGGGCCAGCAACTCAATTTCGCCATTAGAACCACCGGCCTGTTCCCCGTCATGATCACCCAGATGGTTGGCATCGGCGAAGAATCAGGTGCGCTTGACGGAATGCTCGACAAGTGCGCAACGTATTATGAGGCAGAAGTTGACAATGCCGTGGATGGTTTGACCTCCCTCATGGAGCCACTCATCATGTCGGTGCTGGGCACGCTGATCGGAGGCCTAATGATCGCGATGTACCTGCCAATCTTCCAGCTCGGACAGGTCGTATGATTTTATGCAGGTGAAATTTCCATGACAGTGCTAGAACTTATTGCCAGTAACACCACCGTATTGATTGCGCTTTCCATCGTCCTCGGTTTAACGGTCGGCAGTTTTCTGAACGTGGTGATCTATCGAATTCCAGTGATGCTGCAGCGCGAATGGCGGCAGCAGTGCTGTGAATTTCTTGAGTTGGACGAGCAGAAGTTCAGGAAGGATGACCCTACCTCCATGCACAAAGTGTTCAATCTGGTGAAGCCCGATTCGCACTGCCCGCAGTGCAACGCCTCTGTGCGCGCCTGGCAGAATATTCCAATCATCAGTTACCTGCTGTTGCGTGGCAGATGCGCTGGCTGCCAAAAGCCCATTTCCATGCGTTACCCCATCATCGAACTGGTCACAGGGCTGCTGTCCGGATTCGTCGCCTGGCATTTTGGTGCCACGTGGTTCACGCTGAGTGCGCTCGTGCTTACCTGGTGCCTGATCGCTCTGACAATGATCGATTTCGATCATCAACTGTTGCCGGACAATATCACCCTCCCACTGCTCTGGCTGGGCCTGCTGGTCAACACCCTGCTGCCAGAATCGACCGTGCCAGCGGCCGATGCCGTGCTGGGAGCGATCTTCGGCTATCTGTCTCTGTGGTCTCTGTACTGGGCATTCAAGCTGCTGACGGGCAAAGAAGGCATGGGCTATGGTGACTTCAAATTACTCGCAGCACTGGGGGCATGGATGGGATGGAAGAGTCTTCTGCTGATTGTTATCCTGTCCTCGCTGGTAGGAGCCATCGTCGGCATCGGTTTGTTGGTTTTCCGCGGTCGCGACCGCAGTATTCCGATTCCCTTCGGCCCTTATCTGGCGGGCGCCGGTTTCATCTCGCTGATGTGGGGCGATGTGCTGACCGGACTTTATATTTCCAGCATGGTCCCTTGACGTGGGACCGGGGTTGTTGACATGACTGTCAGAGCCACGCCTCCACACCTCATCATCGGTCTGACTGGCGGGATAGGCAGCGGCAAGAGTGCCGCGACGCACTTCTTCTCAGACTTCGGTATTGAAGTGATTGATGCAGATGTCATGGCCCGGGTCGTCGTGGAAAGTGGCAAGCCCGCTCTGCACTCCATCGCCGAACACTTCGGGCGGAAAATTCTACTCGCGGACGGCAGTCTTGACCGTTCGGCTCTGCGCCAGCGCGTCTTCGCCGACCATACAGAGAGACTATGGCTGGAGGGCCTCCTTCATCCGCTGATTCGACAGGAAATAGAGAAGCGTCTGCACAGTTCCAGTTCCCGCTACGCGATACTCTCATCTCCCCTGCTGTTGGAAACGGGCCAGGACGCCCTGACCGATCGCGTGTTACTGATCGATGCTCCGGAAACACTGCAAGTGGAGCGCACACGCCTGCGAGACAACACGTCTACCGATGCCGTCACGACTATCATGGCCTCACAATGGAATCGCAACCAGCGCCTGGCCAGAGCCGATGATGTTATCCTGAACGACGGCAAGCTGGAGCAACTGCGAGACAGAGTGCGTGCCATGCATGAAGCCTATTGTGCCATGTGCACTGCCAACCAATCCGAGTGAAAGACATGAGTGAGAGAGTACTGAAAATAAACTGCCCCACCTGCAAGGAAATCGTCGTGTGGTCCGAGGCCAATCCCTATCGCCCATTCTGTTCACAACGCTGCAAACTGATCGATTTTGGAGACTGGGCCAGCGAGAGGAACACTATCGCCGGAGAGAGCATGCTGCCCAGGGAAGATGAGGACGAGTAAACCCCGTCCATTGATGGCCGTATCTGCTTTACCACCTCGCCCGCTGGAAACCCCGGCGGATAGCTCTTCAGAAGTCCATGTTGCGCGGCATCGAAGTAATAGAGCGCCCCATCGGTAGCAATCAGCATTGCCCCGCTGCTGTCAGATGACGGCCTGACTGACTGACTTGGTGGTTCCAAAATCGAAGACTACTACCACCGTGTCAATATAGGTTGGACTGGTGACTTCCCAGCCGCTGCCGGATTGGTAGTGCGCCCTGAAAGCCGGTTCCTCGGCCTTGGGATTGGCCTCTACCAGGACTGACTCCTCAACCATTCGCGCCTGATCTGCCAAAGCACTAGCACCGAGAACAACGCTGCCCACGGCAACCAAACCGGCCTGAAGAGCGCTCCTCACCAATGCCCTGCAAAACAGTATCCTCAAAAAGCCTGTCGTCAGAGCACTGATCCTTGCTGAAGGTCCCGAATGGAAATCAAGAATGGAGATCCTGTTCGGCGCGCCCGAATGTATGCAGAGCTGCCTGCAAATATGTGGCCACACGTTTGCGTAGCTTTATGAAGCATCCTATCAAAGCTAATAAATTCAAGCCATTACCTGAAAAATCAGTGATTTGACTCACACTCTTGAGGCCAGAATGCGGAAATTCCGGCAATCCCTACTCCGCCATGCGCCAGCGCGGTATCGATATCGGACACTCCAAGTCCACCCAACCCATAGATTGGCACGTTCACTGACTTCACCAATTCCCTGAAGATATCCCAACCCAACGAAGTCTGACCCGGGTGGGAAGAAGTTGCGTTCACCGGCGAGAGGTAGACGAAATCGGCCCCCACCTTCTCGGCATGCCGCAACTCCTCGAGACTGTGACAAGAGGCGCTGAACAATAGATTCTCTGCAACGGGACGCCGCTGTAGCGCGATGAGGTTACGGGCATTGACGTGCAGACCGTCCGCGTTCAAACGGGAAAATGCGGCAGGGTCAGTATTCAGTTGCAGGAGGACGCCGGTATGTCGGCACAGCTGGGCGCAATAGCGCGCGAGTTCGGCAAACGATGGTTCTGTGAGCCCGGGAGCGCGCAGTTGTACGACAAGCTGTCGACCTGCGCTCAGGGCTACCGTTGCAGGAACGTGCTTCAGCAGGCGCGTAAATCGATCTAGAAAATCAGTCTCATCAAGCGCCGTGCCGGTGATGGCAATAAACGGCGGCAGCTTCAGACGTTTGATGATTAGACGATTGGCAGCCGGGAACTGCGACGGCTCCAGCGTGGAGACCTCGGCCCACCGGATCGGCTGCCCCTCGCGACCCGCTGGTACACCGGAGAAACTGTCGACTTTGTGCACATCAAGCAGGACCTCCTTGTCGCCGTAGTGGTGGCGTATCAGGCAAAACGGCTGCTGCCGCAATACCGTGATTCCAAGCTCTTCTTGCAGCTCCCGGCGCAGGGCGTCTTCAACGCGTTCCCCAGGTTCACACTTGCCACCGGGAAATTCCCATAGCCCGCCCTGATGTACACCCTCGGGGCGCAGCGCGATCAAGACTCGCCCAGTGCCATCAACAATTACTCCAACAGCCACATGGACGATTCGCAACACGACGATTCCCGTTACACGCTTAACTCAGCTGCGATAGCTGGCATTAATGCGGACATAGTCTTCCGACAGATCAGAGGTCCAAACGATTTCGCGGGCGTTGCCACGAGCCAGATTCACGGTTATGTCGATGGCGGGCTTGCTCATTTCAGCCTGTCCAAGCGCTTCACGATAAGTGGTCGCGAGTGTCCCGTTGGCGACAATGCACACCTCTCCCAGATGAATAGAGATGCGTCCCACATCGAGCTCATGCAGCCCTGCTCTGCCGACAGCAGCCAGGATGCGACCCCAGTTCGGATCAGACGCGGAAAGTGCCGTCTTCACCAGTGGCGATTCGGCAATCGCATACGCCACCTTCAGACACTCACCCGTGTCAGCTCCTCCCTGTATGTCCACCGTGACGAATTTCTTGGCACCCTCAGCATCACGGATGATGTCTTTAGCGAGTTCTTTGACCAGCTCCTGCAACGCATCTTCAAAGCAGGAAGATACCGCGACATCCGCATCGCTAAGGTTCACGCCGCTCTTGCCGGTAGCGACCAGCACACAGCAATCGTTCGTCGAGGTATCCCCATCGACGGTGATTCTGTTGAACGATTGATCTACCGCGCCGTTGAGCATTTCCTGCAACTGCTGCTGGGCAATGCCGGCGTCCGTAAACACAAAGCTCAGCAAAGTGGCCATATTGGGCTTGATCATGCCCGCGCCCTTGGCGATGCCGGTGATAGTTACCTGACGACCATCGCAATCGACCACGACAGAGCGAGCCTTGGGGCGAGTGTCGGTGGTCATGATGCCTTTGGCGGCGTCCAGCCAGTTGTCACCCAAGGTATGCAAGGCGTTGGGGATACCGTTCACAATCTTGTCGACTGGCAGATTTTCTCCGATCACTCCGGTGGAGAATGGCAAGACCGCAGTCACCAAAACTCCAGCCTGTGCAGCGACGCTTGCGCAACACTCCAGGGCATCGTCGAGTCCCTTCTGCCCCGTGCCTGCGTTAGCGTTACCCGTATTGATCAACAGGTAACGTATCTGCCCCGCGCTGTCTTTGAGATGCTTTCGTGACAACTGCACCGGTGCGGCGCAGAACGCGTTGCGAGTAAAGACACCCGCCACCGTGGAGCCTGGTGCGATCTCCATAACCACCAGATCCAGGCGGTTCTGGTAACGCACGCCCGCCTGCACTGCCGCGACGCGCACGCCTTCCACTCTATGCAAATCTTCCGCCTTGATGTGGGATTCACTCATGTTGGTCAACTCAATCTCCCGTGGCATTGTTTGAATTTCTTGCCCGAACCACAGAAGCATGGATCGTTGCGACCTACTTTCTTGTCATCGCGTACAAAGGGGGTGTTATCGGCATTCTGCTGCGGTATCAACTCGGCAGCTGCCGCCAGCGCCTCCTGCTGCAACGAGAGTGCCTGGGCGTGCTCGAACTTCATCTTCTCGCGGGCGCGCTCTTCCTCACGCTGCCTCTCAAGCGCCTCAATCTCCTCCGTGGTCCTGATCTGGACATGGCTCAGGAAACGCACTACTTCATGCTGCAGATTCGAAAGCAGCTCCTGGAACAAAGAAAAAGCTTCGCGCTTGTATTCCTGCTTGGGGTTCTTCCCGGCATAGCTGCGCAGGAAAATACCCTGACGCAACTGATCCATCGCGGCGAGGTGTTCCTTCCAGAGGTTGTCGAGGATCTGCAATACTATCTGCTTCTCTAACAGATGAATCTTTTCACCTACAATCGCTGACTTCCTTTCATAGTCTTCGTTCAGCACAGCCACAATCTTTTCCCTGAGCGTTTCTTCGAAGAGCTTCTCATCCTCGTCCAGCCACTGCTGTACAGGTAGTTTTTTCGCGAACTGCGCCTCAATGGCCTGCTCCAACCCGCTGACATCCCACTGTTCTGGAACACTCTGTGGTGGAATGTGACTACCGACCACCTGCTGAGCGACTTCCAGGCGCATGCCGGTAATCAGATCTGACACATTCACGCTGGCCATCAATTCGTTACGCTGACGATACACAATTGTTCTCTGGTCATTGGCAACGTTGTCATACTCCAGAAGCTGCTTGCGCATGTCGAAGTTGCGACCTTCCACCTTGCGCTGCGCCTTTTCGATCGACTTGGATACCATGCTGTGCTCGATCGCTTCACCGCGGTCCATACCCAGAGCCTGCATGAAGTTCTTGACGCGCTCAGAGGCGAAGATGCGCATGAGGTTATCTTCCAGCGACAGATAGAACCTGGAGTAGCCAGGGTCGCCCTGACGACCGGAGCGGCCGCGCAACTGATTGTCGATGCGGCGCGATTCGTGGCGTTCAGTACCGATAATATGCAGCCCCCCTGCCGCCAGCACCTGCTGATGACGCTCACGCCAGTGAGCACGGATCTGTTCGATCTGCTCCGGCGTCGGCGCCTCCAACGCAGCGATCTCGTGCTCCGGATTACCTCCCAGCACGATGTCCGTACCACGACCGGCCATGTTGGTGGCAATTGTAACCACACCTGGACGTCCCGCCTGCGCAATGATGTAGGCTTCTTTCTCGTGGAATTTAGCGTTCAATACCTCGTGCTCGATCTTCTCCTTCTTGAGAAAAGCCGACAGCGTTTCCGAAGTATCGATCGATGCAGTGCCGACCAGAACGGGTGCTCCTGTTGCACTCAACTCCTTGATGTCACGCACGATGGCCTCGAATTTCTCCTCCATGGACAGAAAAATAAGGTCATTTTTGTCGACACGCAGCATCGGTCGATTGGAGGGCATGACCACTACGTCGAGGTTATAAATCTGTTTGAATTCAAAGGCTTCGGTGTCAGCAGTACCGGTCATCCCGGACAGTTTCCGATACAGGCGGAAGTAGTTCTGGAAAGTGGTTGAAGCCAGTGTCTGACTCTCACTCTGGATCGCCAGCCCTTCTTTCGCTTCAATCGCCTGATGCAGCCCCTCGGAGAGGCGACGCCCTTCCATCGTACGGCCTGTGTGCTCGTCGATCAGCACTACCTTCTTGTTCTGAACGATGTACTCGACATCCTTGTGAAACAAATAGTGAGCCTTCAGCGCCGAATGGATATGGTGCAGCAGACCGAGGTTGGTCGCAGCGTAGAGACTCTCCCCCTCGTTGAGCATTTTCTTTTCTGTCAGCAAGTTTTCGAGCAGTTCATGGCCAGCCTCCGTCAACTCTACCTGGCGACTCTTTTCGTCTACCAGGAAGTGACCTGTCTCCACAAACTCGTTGTCCCGATCGAGATTGAACCCGGACTTCTCCGGACGCGGCGCACCTCTCTCAAGTTTGGGGATCAGCGCATTGATGGCCATATACTGCTTGGAGCTATCTTCGGCGGCGCCGGAGATGATCAGCGGAGTACGCGCCTCGTCAATCAGAATGGAATCCACCTCGTCCACGATGGCGAAATTCAATTTCTTCTGCAGCTTGTCCTCCAGACGGAAGGCCATGTTGTCCCGCAGGTAATCGAAACCAAACTCGTTGTTGGTACCGTAACTGATCGAGGATTCATAGGCAGCACGTTTTTGTTCCGGAGTCTGCCCGGCCACGATCACGCCGACGCTCAGTCCCAGGAACTCATAGAGCGGCCGCATCCAATTGGCATCGCGCATAGCCAGATAATCGTTCACGGTCACGATATGCACACCATGACCTGTCAGCCCGTTTAGAAATGCGGGCAGAGTGGCTACCAGAGTCTTACCTTCACCCGTCTTCATTTCGGCAATATTGCCTTCATGCAACACCATGCCGCCGATCAACTGAACGTCGAAGTGGCGCATACCCATGGTGCGTTTGCTGGCCTCGCGAACCACAGCAAAAGCTTCGGGCAAAAGCTGATCCAGGGTTTCCCCTTTGTCGAAACGCTCTTTGAACTCAACCGTCTTTGCCTTCAACTGCGCCTCGTCGAGGGCCTCGAACTGCGTTTCCAACGCGTTGATTTTAATTACATTTTTTTGAAGCTTCTTGAGCTGCCTGGAATTACTGCTGCCAAAAATTGCCTTAAAGAATTTAAAATCCATGATAGTGTTTTAACTCATCTCGTGGTCCCATTGCTGGACCTGTTTACGGAAAATCGGAACGAAAATAACTGGTGCCATGAAGCAGCCCATCTGCTCTTGCAAGCAATGGCAACTCCACGGCATATCAGGAATGGATGATTAGCGCACCGTACGGTGTATGTAGGAGGCGGGGTCAACAACCCTGCCGTTCTTGTAGACTTCGAAATGGACATGAGGCCCGGTAGAGCGCCCCGTGCTGCCAACCAAGGCAATGGCCTGCCCTTTCATGATGATCTCGCCAACATCCACCAGCAGCTTTTCCGCATGGCCGTAACGCGTGACGTAGCCGTTACCGTGGTTGATGTCGACAGTGAGCCCATAACCCTGACGTTCACCCGCTGCCGTTACTACCCCGGCTGCGACGGACACGATATCTGCTCCGACGGCGGCGGTGGCGAAATCAATGCCTGTGTGCCACGCAAGCTGACCATTGAAGGGATCGGTACGACGACCGAATGGCGAAGAAATCCATCCCTTGCTGACGGGGCGACCAGACAGAGATGCATCGGCCTCAAACTGACGCTCGGCCATCAGGCCTTCAAGAATTTCCAACTGCTGGGCACGATCAGCGATCTGAGTCTCGAGGTCGGTAATGGCCTCGATGAAATCGGGACGCGCATATTGCGCGGTGTCTTCGACGAAGGGGCCACCAACGGCAGGATCATCACTGAAATTGAACTCACCGACATCCAGTTCGGCTACCGTCGTGATGCGTTCGCCCAGTGCCTCGAGGCGCTGAAGACGTGCCTGCAGCATGCCCAAACGCAAAGTGAGGGCTTCCAGCTGCTCTTCGGATTCCAGCTTCAGGCGGGCAACGGCATCCGCCTGAGTCTCGATTTCCTCATTCCATTCCAGAGCGGTTTCGAGGGAGTATTCATGGGGATCGAGGGAGACGGCCACCTGATAGCCGAGATAGCCGAGTGCCACCGGTGCACCCAGAATGCACACCGAAAGGAGGCCTTTCAGCCATCCTTTCAGGACAATAGTTCGGGTATGACCATGACGCTGGTCAACAAGAATAACTTTCATGGTTCAGGCTGTTCTCAAAATGCGTGTACCAGAACACCTGAGCCGGGTAAGGCAGCAACACGTCAAACTAAAACCCGCAAAAACAATGGGTTAGCAAAGAGTAACGGTAAACATTTCTGTATCAGGCTGCCAATACGGGTTTCATGTAGGAAATAGGTACGTTCACATCAGTATCGAAACTGACAATTTCCCAGGCGTCTTTATTTACTTCCAGCGCTCTTAATAATGCATTATTCAGGGCGTGTCCAGATTTATATCCTTTGAACTCACCGATCAGACTGTGGCCGGACAGGTAAAGATCACCGATGGAATCCAGAATCTTGTGCTTTACAAACTCGTCTTCGTAGCGCAGACCGTCCTCGTTCAGCACTTTGTAATCCCCTACTGCAATGGCATTGTGCATGCTGGCACCCAGGGCCAGGTTGCGATTACGCAACTCATCAAACTCATGCATGAATCCGAAAGTACGGGCACGACTGACTTCCTTGACGAAAGAAGTGCTGGAGAAATCCACGCTCGCCGTCTTGGTGTACTTGCGGTAGACGGGGTGATCGTACAGCAGTGTGTAGCTGACCTTGAACCCGTCGAAAGGCTCCAAACTCACCGATTTGTCACCATCATCCAAGCGCACGGTCTTCTTGATGCGAATGAATTTCTTGAGTGCTGACTGCTCTTCGATACCAGCGGACTGAATCAGGAACACGAATGGGCCGGCACTGCCATCCATGATCGGCACCTCCGGAGCACTCACTTCGATATAAGCGTTGTCAATGCCGAGTCCGGACATGGCAGACATCAGGTGTTCGATTGTGGAAATTCGGACATCATCTTTGACGAGGGTCGTGGAAAGGGTGGTGTCTCCTACATAAACGGCCTTGGCCGGGATCTCCACCATCGGATCGAGATCCGTGCGGATGAAGACGATCCCGGTGTCAACAGGCGCAGGCTTCAGCGTCAGATAGACTTTCTCACCGGTGTGCAGGCCCACGCCAGTAGCTCTGATCACGTTCTTCAAGGTTCTTTGATTTAGCATAAATGTCATCTTTCCCGTTTTAGTGTGATGCCTGCCTGTCCAGCCACTCCAGCGCAGGCCGGATGATTGCAAAGGTCATGTAATAACCCAATCTTGCAACCGGAAAGCTCCGGAGCAACCCGGGCAATCAATCCGCCTGACGACGCAGGAATGCGGGAATATCCAGATAGTCCATATCGGTATCCGAACCCACTGCACGGGCCAGACCGGTCTGGGGCATCGTGTGCGCAGAAGCAGGACGAGTCCTCATGCCCACCGGACGATCCAGCTGTCGGTAGTCAGTCACAACAGCTTTGGGAGCTAGCACAGCCTCAACCATTTTGACCGGTGCAACAGCGGCAGCGGCGCGCAAGCCCAGACCGGTCGCCACTACGGTAACGCGAATTTCGTCGCCCATGTCTGGATCTATAACTGTGCCAACCACGACGGTCGCATCGTCAGACGCAAATTCCTCGATGGTGTCACCCACTTCGGTGAACTCGCCGAGCGACAAATTCTCACCCGCAGTGATATTGACCAGAATGCCGCGTGCGCCATGCAGATTGACATCCTCCAGCAGCGGGCTGCGTATGGCGGCCTCTGCGGCCTCACGCGCACGCCCCACACCAGAGGCGTAACCGGTTCCCATCATCGCCATGCCCATCTCCGACATCACGGTGCGCACGTCGGCAAAGTCCACGTTGATCATGCCAGGACGCATGATCAAATCGGCGATGCCCTTCACTGCGCCGAGCAGCACATCGTTGGCGGCCTTGAAGGCATCCAGAAGTGATGCGTCCTTGCCAAGGACAGACAGAAGTTTTTCATTCGGAATGGTAATCAGTGAGTCGACGTGTTCAGACAGCGCACGGATTCCTTCTTCTGCAACTTTTGCGCGCTTCTTGCCTTCGAACGGGAATGGTTTGGTGACCACAGCCACCGTCAGAATACCCAATTCTCTGGCTACTTCTGCGAAGATCGGTGCGGCACCAGTTCCAGTCCCCCCCCCCATACCCGCAGTGATGAAGACCATGTCTGCCCCCGCGAGTATTTGTGCGATCTCGTCGCGATCTTCCAGCGCGGCCTGACGACCGATCTCGGGATTGGCTCCAGCACCTAGTCCCTTGGTGATACAGCTGCCCATCTGCAGCAGTGTCTTGGCTCGCAAATTGTTCAAGGCCTGAGCGTCTGTATTGGCACCGACGAATTCAACGCCTTCGACATGGCTGGCAATCATGTGACGCACCGCGTTGCCGCCGCCACCGCCTACACCAATCACCTTGATAACTGCGTTCTGCGGAATACTATCGACTAATTCAAACATACGGCCTCCTGGTTTTTAAAATTTTGAAAACACGTCCTGCAGTTTATGAATCGCAATCCAATCCGGTCTGTCAATTCGTTCTGATCAATTAGAGGCGATCAAAGATTTTTCTTGATCCAGCCAGTCAAGCGCTCCATCAAACCGATCCGGGGTTCCTTGACAGGAGTCTGGTACTCTTTGTCCTGCTGTTGCTTCAATCCGTAGAGAAGCAATCCTACTCCGGTCGAATAAATCGGGTTCCTGACGATGTCCGACAGTCCGTTCACATTCTGCGGAAAACCGATCCGCACTGGTGCGTGGAAAATCTCTTCTGCGAGCTCCACCACACCTTCCATCTTGCTCGTGCCTCCAGTCAGTACTATACCGGCGGCCAGCATTTTCTCGTACCCACTACGCTGCAGTTCGGCACGGATCAGCGTGAACAATTCGTCGTAGCGCGGCTCGACCACCTCGGCCAGAGCCTGTCGTGATAATTCACGAGGGGGCCGGTCACCCACACTGGGAACCTGAATGGTTTCCCCGGCACTGGCAAGCTGAGTCAGAGCACAAGCGTATTTTATCTTAATTTCATCTGCATTTTCAGTAGGAGTTCGCAAAGCCATAGCAATATCGTTAGTAACTTGATCACCGGCGATGGGAATAACCCCTGTATGACGGATTGCACCCTCGGTAAACACGGCGATATCGGACGTTCCACCTCCGATGTCGACGAGACAAACACCCAGCTCTTTCTCATCTTCCGTGAGTACGGCATAACTGGACGCAAGCTGTTCGAGAATTATCTCTTCCGTGACCAGCCCGCAACGCTTGATGCACTTCTCGATATTCTGGACGGCATTGATGGCACAGGTCACCAGATGCACCTTGGCTTCCAGACGCACACCGGACATTCCCAGTGGTTCTTTGACCCCTTCCTGTGCATCGATGATGTATTCTTGCGGCAGTATGTGCAGCACTTTCTGGTCCGCGGGTATCGCCACAGCCTGCGCCGCATCAATGACCCGCTCGATGTCAGCACGGGTAACTTCGCCATCGCGGATCGCGACGATGCCATGGGAATTCATGCTGCGAATATGACTGCCGGCGATGCCTGCGTACACCGAGTGAATCTGACATCCTGCCATCAGCTCCGCCTCTTCGATCGCGCGCTGAATCGACTCCACTGTTGACTCGATATTGACCACAGTGCCTTTCTTCAGGCCGCGTGAACGATGACTGCCGATTCCAACGATATCCAGACTGCCATCCGCCTTGATGTCTCCCACTATCGCCACGACTTTCGAAGTGCCAATGTCCAGACCGACGATCAGATTTCCGCGTGTTGAATCGCTCATTACCCGCGTGCTCCCCGTGATGTGATAACCCCAACCGCGTAACCGGCACGCAAGAATTTTTCCTTGCAGTTGCTGACCAGACTGCTATTCATATTGATGCAATTCATTTTGAGACTATCCCGACTGCCATATCTGACTTTTTCCTGATTGAGATTCCATTGTTGTAACGCAGATCAAATGCCTCGATCTGATCGAGCTGACTGTAGAGATGACGATCATAAAGTTTGACGAAGCGCTGCATGCGTTCGACCACTTCGTTGCGGCCTATCATCACTTCTGCATCATTGTGCAGACGCAGACTCCAGCTGCCGCGGTCATTCAAACTCAGCTCGCGGATACGCAAACCTGAAGAAAACAGCATCTGACTGAAAGTCTTGTACTGCTCCATCACACGACGCTGTTGTTCTTGCGGCCCACGCAGCAGCGGCAGGGCTTGATCGTCCGCCATAGAGTAAGGTTCGAAAGTGGCGCCGAACTGATTCAGCAGAGCACTGTCACCCCAACGGGCAATGGCCATCTCCTCGGTGATGGCAACTGACAGCGTGTCTGGCCAGATACGGGAGATCGTGACCCTCTCGATCCACGGGTCAGCTTCCAGCGCGGCCTTGATTGCCTGCACATCCAGAGCAAAGAAGCCGACATCCAGATGACTTGCCAATACGGCTCGCACATTCTGTTCATCGACCTTCTGCAGGGGATTCGCCATCAACACTGTCTGTACTGGCCTGTTCACAATGCCGCGCAGTTCGGTTGCGTACTGACTGAACAACAAGAGCACACTCAAGGCCAGCAGACCCAGCAAAATCCCCATATGACTCTTGCCTGGTTTCTGCTGTACCTTCTGCGGCTCGTTTCTGGACAAGGGCACTGCTCCACGGGGAATGCCCCGCATGCCGCCACGCGCAGAAAATGAGTTGCTGTTTACCGTTGTCTTCATTGTCTTGTGTCACGCCCTGCAATCTTTCGATGGTTAGAATGTCGCTGGTCTTACTCTTGCAATGTATCGACAAGCACCTGCACTAGCAGGTCGGAAAAACTCAGTCCGTGTGCACGCGCGGCCATTGGGACCAGACTGTGATCCGTCATTCCCGGCACAGTGTTGACCTCCAGCAGCCAGAAGCGCTCCTGCGCATCGCGCATGACATCCACTCGCCCCCAACCCTTGCAGCCAATCGCTGTGAAAGCTCGCCAGCACAAGTCACTCAGCTCAGCCCTTGCTGCATTGCTTAGAGGTGCCGGGCACAGGTACTGAGTGTCATTGGCAATGTACTTGGCCTCGTAGTCGTAGAACTTGTGTGTGGTGCGCAGTTCGATGGCAGGCAATACCTCACTTCCGAGAATCGAGACCGAGAATTCGGGACCAGAGATGTATTGCTCAGCCATCACTGCTGAGTCATAGGCGGCAGCTTTCGCATGTGCCTGCTGCAACTCCTTTGCGGTACTGACAATCGACATTCCGATACTGGAGCCTTCGCGCACGGGTTTCACTACGGCGGTCCCAAGTGCAGCGATGATGGCACTCCAATCACTGGACTCCGACAACATCTGGTATGCGGGGGTGGATAGCCCCAGACTCTGCCACACTCGCTTGGTCAGCACTTTGTCCATGGCCAACGCGGACGCCAAAACCCCACTGCCGGTATATGGAATCTGCATAAACTCAAGTAGCCCCTGCAGCTTGCCGTCTTCACCGCCACGCCCATGCAGCACATTGAACACCCGCTTGATACCAAGTGACTGCAATTGTCCGATCAGATCGCTTTCCGCATCGACGCCAACCGCATCGACACCGGTTTCAAGCAATGCTAAGAGCACGGCATTGCCACTCTTCAGTGAAACTTCACGCTCAGCAGAGTTCCCGCCCATCACGACCGCTACACGTCCAAGTCTCTGTATTGTTGTCAGCTTTCCGTTCATTACTTGCATTCACTCTTTCGATTTTATTGGTGAGCGTATTGGCGACCTGATTACAGAATCAGTCCCTGCTCGCTCAACTGTTTGGCCAGTAGACCCACACTGCCGGCTCCCTGGGTTATGACGATATCCCCGTCACGCAATATCCCTGTCAAGACCTTGCGGATGTCTTCATCATCCTGCACAAATACCGGATCAATTTTTCCGCGCGCGCGGATGCTGCGGCACAGGCTACGGGAGTCCGCTCCAGGGATCGGGTCCTCACCGGCGGAGTACACTTCCAGCATCAACAGCACATCGACGTCGGACAGAACCTTCACGAAATCTTCATATAGATCCTTGGTTCTTGTGAAACGGTGTGGCTGATAAATCATGACCAGACGAGCTTCGGGCCAACCTCCACGCAGAGCTGCGACAGTGGCAGCGACCTCACGTGGGTGATGCCCGTAATCATCCAGCAGCATTGCGCTACCTTCGCGCAGCGGGAAAGTACCTTGAATATCGAAGCGTCGTCCGACGCCTTGGAATTTCTGCAAACCGGCGCAGATGTGCTCATCGCTGATGCCTTCATCGCTGGCAATCGCAACGGCAGCAGTTGCGTTGAGCGCGTTGTGGCGACCAGGGATGCTCAACTTGACCTTGAGATTTCCTGCCCGCTCCGGCCGAGCGATCTCGAACTCGGTACATTGCTTATTCTGATGTAGATTGAGAATCTGATAATCCGCACTCTCTGAGAAGCCATAGGTCAGAATCGGCCGAGAAACCAGCGGCAGAATTTCCTCCACGACGGGGTCATCCGTACACAGCACTGCCAGACCATAGAAAGGTAGATTGTGGAGGAATTCGATGAAGGATTTTTTCAGCTTGTTGAAGTCGCCTTCATAGGTACTCATATGATCGGCGTCGATATTGGTCACCACCGCCACCATGGGCTGCAGGTGCAGGAAAGACGCGTCACTCTCATCAGCTTCGGCCACCAGATAGCGACTCTCACCAAGTCTGGCATTGGCACCCGCACTTTTGAGCAGACCACCGATGATGAAGGTCGGATCGAGACCCGCCTCAGCAAAGATCGATGCGACAAGGCTGGTAGTCGTTGTCTTGCCATGAGTACCGGCAATCGCAATGGCATGACGATAGCGCATCAGTTCAGCGAGCATCTCCGCACGAGCAATTATGGGCTTGCCCACCGCGCGGGCCGCGCAGAGTTCTGGATTGCCCGGCCTCACTGCGCTGGAGTACACCACCACATCGGCGCTTGCAACGTTCTCAGCGCTGTGTCCAATAAACACAGTGACACCCAGACCGATCAGTCGCTGAGTGACAGCCGATCCCTTGAGATCGGAACCGGTGATCCGGTAGCCCTGGTTCAGCAGGACTTCGGCAATACCACACATGCCGGCACCCCCGATGCCAACGAAATGGATCGTCTTCATGCGGCGCATTTCCGGAACAAAATGCAATCTGTCCTTGTGGGTTTGATTCGTCATAACTTCATTTGCCTTTGCAGGCCTCCATGCATTCCAACGCCACCAGATCACTCGCCTCGGGACGCGCAAGCGCGCGGGCAGATCCAGCCATGGACAGCAGCAGGCCTCTGTCATTCATAAATTCTTGCAACCGCGCAGCGAGCGCCACTGCATTCAATGCGTTCTGCGGCATCAGCAGTGCCGCACCCGCTGTGCTCAACCACTGGGCATTGCGTGTCTGATGATCATCGACCGCGTGAGGAAAAGGCACCAGCAGAGAAGGCAGGCCAGCCGCCGCAATCTCGCTAACCGTCGCGGCACCAGCCCGACAGATCACCATATCTGCCCAGGCGTAGGCGGCGGCCATGTCGTGAATATAGGCGTCGACCCGGCATGCATCGTTGATACTCAGGTCGGCATTGGCATAGAGCGTGCGGGTCTCTTCGAGGTTACTGCGACCCGTCTGGTGCCAGACCTGCGGTCGGTTGACTCCTTCCAAAAGCTTCAGCGCAGCTGGAATCAGTCGATTGATGGCCACTGCGCCAAGACTCCCTCCAACTACCAGAATTCGAAGGGACTCTCCGGACTCACGCAGCCTTTGCGCCGACCCGGTCAGGGCGACAATCTCGGTGCGCACAGGATTACCCGTGCAGATCACCTTCGGAGCAGCACGGAAGGTTCCAGGGAAAGCCTCCATCACACGATTGGCGATAGGGGCCAGCAGACGATTGCTGAATCCAGCGATGGCGTTCTGTTCATGAATCAACAATTGCCGGCCCGCCAGTCTCGCAGCAACACCTCCAGGACCGGTCACGTAGCCGCCCATGCCTAGCACGCAGCACGGATTGACCTGGCGCAGCACGCGCAGGGACTGTAGCACCGAAGAAAAAATCATGAACGGCGCCAACAGGATGCTCTTCAGTCCCTTGCCACGCACGCCCTTGACGTCGATGAAATGCAGGGGAATATCGGTGTCGCGTAGCACATCGACTTCCAATCCGCGTGCCGTGCCGAGCCACTCTGTGCGATACCCTCGGGAATGAAGGTTGCGGGCTATACTGAGTGCCGGATAGATGTGACCTCCGGTACCACCTGCCATGATCAACACGGTGCCGATAGCATTGGCAGAGGCGATGTTGGCGATGTGGTTCATCGTTGACCTCGCTTGCCAGAACTCGCCACCATGTTTTGCGCGGCGGCCTTCAAGCTGCTTTGCGCATATTCGTAGTCGATGCGCACCAGCACAGCTACCATAAAGCCGCTGACCAGCAGACTGTTTCCGCCATAGCTGAGGAATGGCAGAGTCAGCCCCTTGGTGGGCAACAAGCCTATGTTCACTCCCACGTTGATGAGAGTCTGACAGGCAAACAACATCGCGATGCCGTAGGCAAGATAGGCAGGAAACAGATTGCCAGTGATCTCTACACGCTTGCCGATCTTGAACGCCTGTGCCACCAGTGTGATGAACAAGGTCACCACCACACTGACGCCGACAAAACCAAATTCTTCTGCGACTATTGCCAGAACAAAATCGGTGTGGGCCTCGGGGAGGAAATACAACTTCTGAATACTGTTACCGAGGCCTTCACCAAACCAACCACCACGACCGAAGGCAATCAGCGCCTGCGTCAACTGGTATCCCTCGCCATAGACATACTCCTCAGCCCAGGGGTTGAGGAATGAGGAGAAGCGGTCCAACACATACGGCTTCATGATCGCCAGCGCGGCCACCGCAAAAACGCAGAGCATCAATACCTGCGCGAAGCGATGCAATTTTGCTCCCGCCAGGAAGATCATACTGAAAGTCGTGCCGATCAAAATCACCATGGCGCCATGATCCGGTTCGAAGTGCAACAGCACAATGGCGCCAGCCAATATCACCATCGGCTTGATGAAACCAACCCAAGTCTCCATAACAGCGTAGCGATGGCGCTCCATGTAAGCCGCGAGATAGACGACTATGAAGATCTTGGCCACTTCAGAAGGTTGCAGATTGTAGAAACCGAGATCGATCCAACGCGCACTGCCATTGACCACATGCCCTATGCCGGGAACCAGCACCAACGCCAGCAACGCGAACGACGCAAGCAATAGAGTCAGACTGATCGAGTACCAGAAACGCACCGGAATCGTCAGCGTTATCATCACCAGCAAAGCTGTCAGTCCTGTAAAAAAAAGCTGACGCTTAAAATAGAAAAACGGATCGTTGTACTCACTGTTCGAGATCTCGATTGATGCAGAGGTCATCATCAGAAGGCCAATCGTCATCAACAGGAACATTACGATCAACAGCGTGTTGGGTTGACCGGGAGCATGCACGCGCTGCTGCAGTGTGCCGAGTGGATTAACTCTGGAAAAATTGGCGGAAGACGACTGTGTATTCATCACAATGCCTCCACCGCTTCGATGAATACGCGCCCACGATGCGTGAAATCGGTGAACATGTCGAAGCTTGCGCACGCAGGCGAAAGCAATACAGCGTCTCCTGCACACGCCCCAGCCGCCGAGACGGCGACAGCCTCTTGCAGGCTTGCCGCGAAGACCATTCTGGTGGTACCACGCAACGCTGCGGCGATATTGCCGGCATCACGACCGATGAGGACAAGCAGCTTCACGAATCTGCTCACATGCGCCGCCATTCCGGAAAATTCAGCTTCTTTATCGACTCCTCCAGCGATCAACACCAGTTTGCCCGTCACCAACTCACCGAGACTCTCGATTGCGACCAATGAGGCGCCGACATTGGTGCCCTTTGAATCATTATAGAAATCCACTCCTTGCAGGTTACGAACCCACTGACAACGGTGCGGCAAACCGGGGAATATTTTCAAGGTCTCCAGCATGCTGTTGCGCGGCAGGCCAATTGCCTCTCCTAGCGCCAGAGCAGCAAGAGCATTGGAGACATTGTGCTTGCCGGCGATCTTCAACTCTCTGACCGACATCAACCTCTCACTGCCAAAGGCCAGAAATTCCTGTCCGGCTTCACGCAGTACGCCCCAATTTTGTGTACCGGAAGCATCCAGCCCGTAATGATGTGCTATCGCGTGGGAGTGAGTCTGTGGAGCACTATCACTGTCATCAAGATTGACGACGATCTGGCGACAACCAAGAAATATTCTCTGCTTGGCAGCGAGATATTCCTGCATGGTTGCGTAACGATCCATGTGGTCTTCACTGAGATTGAGAATGACAGCCACTTCCGCACCGAGACGATGGGTCGTCTCCAGTTGAAAACTGGAAAGTTCCAGAATATAGAGATCGTGGCCACCGTTAAGCAGTAGATCGAGCGCGGGTGCAGCACCTGCGCCGTCGAGATTACCGCCAACGCCGACGCTGATACCGGCAGCCTTTGCCATCTCACCGACCAGAGTCACCACGGTCGACTTGCCATTGGAGCCAGTGACCGCAACGATCGGCTTGTGCGCGGCCCGGCTGAAGACATCGATGTCACCACAGACGCTGACTCCCGCCGCCATGGCTGCTTGAATTGCCGGTGTCTTCAGACTGATGCCGGGGCTGACAATCAACTCGGCAGCGCTCGCCAGCAGCGCCTCGGGGAAACCACCCAGCTCCAGAATGACGTGCGGAAATTCCGCGCGAAACTCTGCGAGCCCCGGTGGATTCTGCCGACTGTCCACCATGGCAAATTCCTGGCCGAGCGAATGAAAGTAGCGGGCACAGGACAACCCTGTTTTCCCCAACCCCACTATCACTCGTTTCCTGTCAGTCACCTGAATTTCCGCCCTTTTCTATCGTTTATCTGTGTGATCTTTTAGCAGCGATTCGCATCGCCTCCATTAACGCAACTTCAGTGTCGCCAGCCCGAAAAGCACCAGCATTACCGTAATGATCCAGAAGCGCACGATCACCCGCGGCTCAGGCCAACCCTTCAATTCATAATGGTGATGCAGTGGCGCCATGCGGAAGATGCGCTTGCCGCGCAGCTTGAAAGAGCCAACCTGGAGAATCACGGATACTGTCTCCATGACGAAAATTCCGCCCATGATGAACAGCACGATTTCATGCCTGGAGATCACGGCGACAACCCCCAGCGCAGCACCCAGCGCCAGTGCTCCCACATCACCCATGAATACCTGGGCGGGATAGGTGTTGAACCAGAGGAAACCCAGCCCAGCACCCACCAGCGTCCCGCAGAAGATCGCCAACTCAGCGGCACCGGCAACGTAGGGAATACGCAGATAATCAGAAAATTCCACATGACCGGACAAGTAGGCGATCAAGCCTAGTGCGCCACCAACCATGACGGTAGGCATGATGGCGAGCCCATCCAGACCATCGGTTAGATTGACCGCGTTGCTGCTGCCAACGATGACGAAATATGTGATCACCACATAAAGGATGCCGACATTAAGCGAGACGTCTTTGAAGAAGGGAATGATGTAATGGGTCTCGGCGGGGCCGACGGCGCTGTAGTACAGAAACAGTGCAGCACCCAGACCGACCACCGATTGCCAGAAATATTTCCAACGCGCCGCCAGGCCCTTCGGATTTTTCTCGATGACCTTGCGGTAGTCGTCCACCCAGCCAACCGCACCAAACAAGAGCGTAACGATCAGTGTTGTCCAGACGTAATGGTTGTTGAGGTCTGACCAGAGCAGTGTGCTGACGGCAACGCTGACCAAGATAAGGGCGCCGCCCATAGTGGGAGTCCCAGCCTTGCTGAGGTGGCTCTTCGGCCCATCGTCTCTGACCACCTGTCCGATCTGCAAAAGATTGAGTCGACGGATCATCCAGGGACCGATCAACAGCGAGATCATCAATGAGGTCAAAATACTGAAGATGCCGCGCACGGTAATGTACTGCAGCACAGCAAATCCGCTGTCGTACTGAGTCAGATAACTTGCTAGCCAAACCAGCATTATGAGGGCTCCCCGCTTTTCAATTGTTCGACCACTTTGTCCATCTCCGCACTGCGAGAACCTTTTACCAGAGCGATGACACCAGGCCCGAACACTGTGCGCGCCTGCTCAATGAGTGCTCTCTGATTGTCAAAATGCCTGCCGTTACTGCCAAATGCCGCAGAGGCCAGCGCGCTGAACTGCCCCACCGACCAGAGAGTGTCGATCCCGTGTGTGCGGGCGTAGCGTCCGACTTCGGCATGCGCTGACTCACACTGCGATCCCAGCTCCGCCATGTCTCCCACCACAAGAATCCTGTGGCCGATATGCGCCGCAAGCGCATCGATAGCCGCGTGAAACGAGGAGGGACTGGCATTGTAACTATCGTCAATCAGCACCGCTCCGCGTACTCCGGTCAGCATTTGCATGCGCCCGGGTATTGATTTGATGCGCTCCAGGCCCGTCTTGATCTCTTCCAGTGTGCATCCGACCGCAGTGCATGCCGCGGCGGCCGCGACGGCATTGACGACGTTATGCAAACCAAGCAAAGCAAGCGAGATCGAAATCGATCCAGCCGGAGTATTAAGAGTGAAAATGGAACCTGTGCCACCGCCACCGCGTATCTGGGTAGCGAAGTAATCGGCAGTCGCTGAATTCATACCGAAGGTGTATACACGACGCCTGGCGGCACGATCGATCCACGATTGAATATTGGCATCGTCCGCATTCAGCACTGCGATCCCTGCGGCGGGCAGTCCATCAATAATCTCGCCCTTGGTTCTGACAACACCCTGCAGATCACCAAAGCCTTCAATATGGGTCGCTGCGGCGTTGGTAAGAACAGCGACATGCGGCATGACCATTTCTACGGTGTAGGCGATCTCGCCGGGGCCACTCGCCCCCAATTCAATCACCGCTCGCTGATGCGTACTGTTCAGTTCCAGCAGTGTCAGTGGAACGCCCACGTGATTATTGAAATTAGCCTTCGTCACCAGCACCGGATGATTAACACCCAGAATGCAGCCGATCATTTCTTTCACCGTAGTCTTGCCCTGGCTGCCAGTCACTGCGATCACTTGAGCCTGAGACTCCAGACGATTACACCGTGCAATCTCCCCGAGTGCGACAGTTGTGTCCGCGACGCTCAACTGCGGCCAGTCGCCTGCAATCAATTCATTAACGACAGCGCCGCAGGCCCCTTTTGCAAATGCCTGCGCAATGAATTCATTGCCATCGAAACTCTCACCCACCAGAGCAACATAAAGGTCTCCAGCGCACAGCGTCCTGGTGTCTGTAGACACTCGCAGAAAGCTCGCGTCGGGGCCACTCAATCGCCCTTTCAGTACGCTGTTCAATGCCGAGAGTGTCATGCTCTTTATCACAGGATTTACCTGCTCACTGTATAGGTGGATTTATTTCTTGCCTGCAGGGCTAGACGCGCCTGCGCGACATCGCTGAACACCATCTTTTTACCGTTCACATCCTGATAATTCTCGTGGCCCTTGCCAGCGATCAGAACCACATCACCGGGAACAGCACTCGTGATCGCCAACGTAATGGCTTTCGCCCGGTCCCGCTCCACCACCATTCGCGAACTGTCTTCGATACCGAGCAATATCTGCCTGATGATGTCATCGGCACACTCGCTACGCGGATTGTCATCCGTGACGATCAGGCGATCGGCGTAGTGCTCTGCGGCCTCTGCCATCATGGGCCGCTTACCCTGATCTCGGTTACCGCCACAGCCAAAAACGCACCAGACGTTGCCACTGAAGTGTTCCCGGAGAGCGATGAGTGCGCTGCGCAGAGCGTCTGGCGTGTGTGCGTAGTCCACGACGACGGTAATATCGGTGCTGTCACCCACAATCTCCATACGGCCAGTCACTGGCTGCAAACATGAGAGACGATCCAGAAGCGTATCGAGCCTGAAATCACTGCGGCTTGATTCAGTGGCGATCAGAGTAGTCAGTACGGCAAGCAGATTGCTGAAATTGAAGCGTCCCAGCAGCCGACCATTCATCGTGCCGTCACCAAAAGGCGTACGCACCAGCGCCTTGTAACCTGTGCGGTGCAACTCCAGTTGCAGGGCGTACACGTCGGCGTGTGGACTGGTGACACTGAACGTGTGCGTCCTCACCGTTGGAGCAACACAGTTCAGGATAGTCGGCGCATAAGGATCATCCACATTGACCACCGCGTTGCTGAGACTATCGATCATGAACAGCCTAGTCTTGGTCTCGGCGTACGCTTCCATGCTGCCGTGATAATCCAGATGATCACGGGTCAGATTGGTAAACACGGCGACATCGAAGCGTACGCCGTTTACGCGATTCTGATGCAAACCCTGCGACGACACTTCCATCGCCACCGTGTCGGCGCCCTGCAGACGCATCTGTGCCAACACGGATTGCAGAAATACTGGATCGGGAGTGGTATACGCCGACTCTTGCAAGTCTCCATACAGTCCGTAACCGATGGTGCCAATAACGCCACACTTCCGCTGCATGGTGCTCAGCGCCTGGGCAATAAACTGCGTGCAACTGGTCTTGCCGTTGGTGCCGGTAACACCGATCATGGTCATGGCGGCACTGGGATCATCATAAAAACGCGCAGCGATCTCACCGGTTCTTGCCGAGAGATTATCTACAGCCATCACGATCACGCCACGCCTGACACTGACGCCTTGCCATGCGCCACCGCCATGTGCAACTACCGCCACGGCCCCCTTATCGATAGCCAGATCGATGTAGTCGCGGGCATCATGATTTCTGCCAAAACAAGCCATGAACAGGTCACCTGTCTTCACAAGCCGACTGTCCAACTGCACGCCGCTGACCCGAACGTCGAACTCCGGCGGCAGTTCCTGAGACAGGTCTGCGATACCATCGAGCAGTTGGTCAAGCGAGGTTTTGTACACGATTCTTTCCGCTCTATTCATGGTGTCGCTGCCGTTACAAAGCGCTCAGGTTCAGGACTTCCGAAGCATTGATCTTGTCTGGCGGTACATTGAGAATGCGCATGGCACCTCCGGCAATCTTTGAGAACAGCGGCGCCGCTACCTGACTGCCGTAGTGTTCAGTGCCACCTGGCTCGTTCATAACAATTACAATCACTACCTTGGGATCACTGGCCGGGGCATAGCCCACAAATAAAGAGTTATAGACGCTGTCTTCGTAACCGCCAGCGCCAACGACGTGTGCGGTGCCTGTCTTGCCCGCCACGCTGTAGAAAGGAATGTTGGCGGCCGTGGCACCACCACCGCGTTCTTTGTCAACGACGGTTTCAAGTGCGGCCATTACCTGACGGGCCACAGCCTCGCTGATGACCTGTTCCCTCGGAAGAGAATCGAGCTGCTGTGAGTTCAGCTTGAGCAGAGACACTGGCTTGCGCACGCCACCATCAGCGATTGTGGTGTAGGCCTGCGCCAGTTGCAGTGCGGAAACGGAGAAGCCGTAACCATAGGACAAGGTAGCGGTTTCTATGTCATGCCAGATGCGATGATTCGGCAGTAATCCGCCACGCTCTCCAGGAAAGCCTGTGCCCGTATCCACGCCAAAGCCTACTTTCGCCAGCATGCTGCGAAGCTGTTCATGACCAATCGCCAACGCGAGTTTGGACGCTCCTACGTTGCTGGATTTGGTGATGACACCCTGCACTGTCAGCATGCCGTGATTGATGTCACGAGTGGTGGCATCGGTGACCCAGTCTCTGCCGATACGCATGCGACCCGGATTGGTATCGACCAGCGTCTCCGGAGTGAACAGCCCGGATTCGAGCGCGGCAGCGATAGTGAAAGCCTTGGCGGTGGAACCGGGCTCGATCAAATCAGTCATCGCACGATTACGCAGCGCGCTGAAGTCAGTGATCGAGCCTCGATTATTTGGGTTATAGGAGGGCTGGTTGGCCATCGCCAGCACTTCGCCGGTGGCAACGTCCATTACCACTACCGAGGCTGATCTGGCGCCCCTGAGCAGGGTCTCTGCCTTGAGTTCTTTATAGGCGAGATTCTGAATGCGAAAATCGAGACTGAGCTCGACGTCTTTTCCAGGCTGCGCAGTCTGAATGGTGTCCAGCTCTTTGATGACACGCCCGCGACGATCCTTCATAACCTGTTGGCGACCGGGCACACCCTGCAACCAGGAATCGTAAGCAAGCTCCAGGCCTTCCTGCCCCTGATCATCCACATCCGTAAAACCGACTACGTGGGCAGCAATCTCGCCTTGCGGATAGTACCGCTGATATTCCTGACGGGCGTAGACACCCTGAATGCGCAGGGCGAGTACCCGATCCGCCTCGGCGGGAGACATTCGACGCTTGACGAAGAGGAAGTCTTTTTCGGAGTTTGCCGCAATGTTGCTCGCCAGCGCCTGTGGCTCCACTTGCAATTCTGTTGCCAGCAACTCGATGTCACGCAACTCCTGCGATAATTCCTTTGGGTTAACCCAGATGGACTTCACCGGTGTACTGACAGCAAGCGCCTCGCCATTGCGATCCGTAATGACACCACGATGCGCAGACAACGGTTCCGTGCGAATGGTGCGGGCATCACCCTGACCCTGTAAAAAATCTTTTTCCAACACATATAGGGTGGTCAACTTCCAGAGTACTGCCGCGACACACAGCACCATGACCGCAAAGATCAGGTATAGGCGCCACGTTAACGGTTTGTAAGCCGAATCTCTCTCACTCATAGCGCACCATGACGATCTCGGCGAATTCAGGCACTTTCATCTGCAGCTCATCAATTGCTTTGCGCTCGACTCGCGCCTCAAGACTGAAGGTACTTTGCTCGATCAACAGCTGCCCCCGCTGCACCTGCAATTCATTACGCTGGCCTCTGAGTAGTTGCAGCTCATTCAGGAGATAACGATTCTTGAACGTGGCGTAGACAACCGCAACCCCTGTCACCAGGAGAGCAAGCAAAAGAAGGACGACGAGCTGGGTGCGAGCGGAAAATATCTCTACCCAGGAAAACACAGCCTGCTCGCTCTTGCGCCCCTTCACGCTGCTGCGGTCTGCTGAATTTCTGTCTGCTTGTATGTTCATGCTTAACTCAACTTCCCGGTCTTTCTGATTACTGTTGTTCTTATGCAAATCGCCAATCAGGCGATTTTCTCTGCCACTCTCATGATGGCGCTGCGGGAACGAGGATTCATGCGCACCTCATCGTCATCGGCTTTCACTGCTTTACCGATTTTCTTCACACGCGGATTGAGGTCGGCGTACTGCACCGGCACTCCTGCAGGATAATCATCCCCTTTGGACTGCTTGTTGATGAACTGCTTAACAATCCGATCCTCGAGCGAGTGGAAACTGATTACCACCAGCCGCCCCCCCACACGCAGAACATCCAGAGCCTGCTGCAAGACGCTCTGCAAGTCTTCGAGCTCACGGTTAATGTGTATGCGAATGCCCTGAAAGGCCCGGGTTGCCGGATGTTTATGCTTTTCCCAGGCAGGATTGGCCTGCTTGATGATCTCAGCGAGTTGCAGTGTCGTGGCAATGGGCTGGAGCTTGCGGTGCTCGATCAAGGCGCGCGCCATGCGACGGGAGAAGCGCTCCTCTCCGTAGCGATAGATGACGTCGGCAATCTCTTGCTCGGATGCTGACGCCAACCACTGAGCAGCACTCTGGCCCTCTTCTGGATTCATGCGCATATCCAACGGCCCATCCTGAATGAAACTGAAGCCCCGTTGCGCCTCGTCCAGTTGCGGCGAAGACACCCCCAGATCCAACAAAACCCCACTTACCTTACCGGTCAGCCCAGCGCTCGCCACCAACTCTGCCAGACGGGAAAACGACCCCTGCACCACCTCGAAACGCGTGTCAGTTCCCAGCTCGGCACGCGCCACCCGAATCGCCTCCGGGTCCTTGTCAATCGCCAGAAGCCGACCCTGCGGCTGCAGACCCTGCAAAATTCGTCGGGAATGACCACCGCGCCCGAAAGTGCCATCCACATAAAATCCCGCACCATCCACCAACAACGCAGCCACTGCAGCTTCCAACAAAACGGTTTCGTGCTGCGGTCGTTCTGACATCGATATTCCACCAGGGTTTGCTTACAGAAGAATGCGTACTTGTACGCCTAGGAGTCGCCACACCAAACCGGAAGCGCTTAACCGGTTTACAGAGAAAGACTCTGCAACTCTGCCGGCAATTCACCGCCCACAGTCTGCTGCGACATCCAGAGCTTCCTTTGCTCATCCCAGCTTTCTTCACTCCAGAGCTCCAGCTTCTTGCCTAAGCCAACCAGCGCCACCTGCTTGTCCAACTCTGCATGGGCACGCAGCACTTGCGGCAACAGAATGCGCCCGCTCCCATCCAGCTCCATGTCTGTCGCATAACCAATCATCATGCGCTGAAATCTTCTGGTATCCGGATTGAAGCTCGACAAACCCTCAATCTTCTTCTGAATCTCTTCCCATACGTCGATCGGGTAAAGCAGCAGACACTTGGCCATGGGTTCGATCGTGCCCACCAGTCGACCTCCAAACTGCGTCATCAATTGGTCTCGATAGCGCGATGGCATAGCCAGCCGCCCCTTCGAATCCAGACTGATTGTGTTGACGCCTCTGAACACCGACCTACCCCCTGTTGTGTGCCATGCCTGCTATGGGACAACTCACGCTAGGTTCCCCACTTTTCTACAGAATCTTCCACCTTTTCCCACTCTGCGACACTCTAGCATACGAATTGCAATCTGCAAGAGGAATTTGCCCTTTTTGCAGACGGACCAATGCAAAAATGCGTATATAAATCTGAAGGTTACGAGAAAGAGATAAGAAAGAAAGATGGAATTACAGGAATATCAAAACGCTAAACGAAACTATTAAAGTAGTTTGTTAAGAGTTGAAGGATTTTAGTGGTTTTGAGATTGGATAAAACGAGGAAAAAACTGAGTCAGCCTGTAAGCCGGGTTCTGTCTAGGACAGTCATTCATCTGGGACCTGCATCACTGCAGGCCTCGAGCAACCTACCCGAATCCAGTGCGAGCCGCACCGTAGGATCCCTATTTGGTCTTGCTCCGAACGGGGTTTGCCGTGCCACGCACTGTTGCCAGGCGCGCGGTGCGCTCTTACCGCACCCTTTCACCCTTACCGCCCGATTTGCATCGGGGTTGGCGGTCTGCTCTCTGCTGCACTTTCCGTAGGCTCTCGCCTCCCAGGCGTTACCTGGCGTTCTGCTCTATGGAGCCCGGACTTTCCTCCACCGGGTACCTCATTGATCGCTCGCGCGATTCATGAAGAATTCCTAGCAGCGACTGTCCAGCTGACTCGGGGCGCAGGTTAAGCCAGGCCACCCTTTTATACAAGTACTTTGTGGGCGCCGCAGACGCTTACTCCGACATGCAACTCGCACTTGGCTGTCAATGAAAAAACCGCTGTGGCACACTGACGTGCAACTCTGCACCCCTGCACCAGGACACTGAAGTTAAAGCGCATGAGCACGCCGAGCATCTCCAGAAAACGGACGAGAACCATAACGCGGTGGCTCATCGGCGTCATGGCACTTCTCATGACAGCCACTGTCGTTGGTGGCGCCGTCCTGTATTTCTTTACAAGCTTCTTTGCCATCCGCATTGCCAACGCCTATCTGGCACCTCCAGGACTAGAGCTGCGCGCAATAGAAGGCCTGCGCGTCTCAAGTAGCACCGTCAGTGCTGAAATTATCCGCTTCGCCTACATCTCGGCGGATATATCTGATAGCTCTGATCTGGAAAGTGTTGTCGAAAATTTGTCAGTCAGGTTTTCACCTGCACAATTATTGAAAGGCCAGTTCAGAACAGTCGAGATTGAGGCGTTGACACTCATCAATCCTGCGGCCAAGAACACCGCCGCCGCAGACCAGTTTCCTGCTGATATGGCGCAGAGCGCCGGTGTTGCACTGGATGTCACACAGTGGCTCGCAACCCTGCAAGCCCTGCCCCTTGATTCGTTATATATTGAGCGCCTCAGCGTAGCGGACATGGCCAATGACGCCAGCGTCCGGCTGACTCACAGCAAGCACGAAATCATTACCCAGATCAAGCACGACAGAGCCAGTCTCGATTTGCGAATGAACTGGCATGATGATCAGTTTGTCTCCAGCTATTTCATCCCGACAGATAAATTGCCTGCACATCAATTTTTTCCCCAGGCTGTTACCGGGAGCATTCGGCTGGAGAACAACGAAGAGTCGGTTCTGCAAGGAGAATTCACGGTCAGCGAAGAGCAGGGGCAATTACTTGCGGACACTTCCGGTACCCTTCATCTGGCGCCGGGCAAGCAGCTGCTCGAGTCACTGCATCTACTATCTGAAGCAGCTGGGAACTACGACGGCACCCTCTATTTTTCCGGCAACGCACAGGGTCACGTCGATCAGCACTTGGATATCTCACTGGCGATTCTGGCAGACTCATCCGCCCGCGTATCACTACCCACCACATCACCCAATATAACCAACACCATTGCATGGCATGCTGATGAACCAGTGACAGTATCCGGAATTTATACACCAGGGGATTTTGTCATGACTCTCAATAACACAAGGCAAAGCTTGACGGCGACACAGCTGTCCGTCGCCGCAGTTCAGACTGGGATGCTCGACATCACTGAGGCTACTGGAGAATGCATCCAGCCATTGCGCTGCACAGCAACCGTCTCCGCGACTCTGCGCATGCCCACTTTTTCCTACGGAGAATTTGTCATCGAAGGTATCAGCGCCGATAGCGCGATAACACTGGGCATCGAGGACGCGACTCTGACAGCCACTTTGGCACAAGGATCGCGCATTGGAGCAGCAAACATCCAGGCACGCGATATAGCCTTGGAACATGCCAATCTCCTGATGCAGGAAGCGATAACAATCAGCCTGAACGAGACCCTGGATATCTCGATCACCGGAAATGGCGTGGAGCTTTTTATGCCAACAATACGTGTGGGTGCAAGCAGTGGACACGCTGCCATAAGAGCCAGTTCAATGCAGGCACAGTGGCCTTCGGTGCCGGGCACCACCCCTGAGGTGAATGTGCAACTTGACGCGAGGTCATTCGGAATCGATCTGCTCCCGTTTGAATTACGCAACCCAGAGGCGACTGCACTTTTACAGCTCAGCAACAACACCCTTAAAGCCGATGCCGTATTCCGTGCAGCCGAACGTGACCTTCTAACCATGGAGGGCAGCGCTGCGCTTACAGGCCGCGCGGCACAAATCAATATAAAGATTCCGCGCTTGCAGTTCGGGATGAACAACGAAAGTCTCGCCTATCTGTTCCAAAACCTCCCCATTGACGCTGACATCGTCTCGGGCAGTGTCACAGCAAGTGCTGATCTCAGCCTGAGACTCGATGACAATGCTGGACTCGTGATGGTCGGTCCCGTGCGGCTCGATGCTGCACAGCTCAGCGGTTTCTATACAGATACGGCTCTTGTCGATTTTTCTACGAACCTCAACGGCGCATTCGTTGACTCGGGTGGCTTCATCAGCTCACCGACGCAGCGGGCATTTATAGGCAGCATCAACCCCGGCCTGCCTGTCGAGAACATCGAATTTACTTATGGTATTGATACCCTCCAGCAGACCCTGGACCTAACCGATTTCCAGGCTACTCTCTTCGAAGGCACCCTGCGCTCAGCGGGTACTACTTACCAATTGTCTGCGGCGGAAAACAATTTGACGCTGACACTGGAACGCCTCGATCTAGGCACTTTACTGGACATGGGCGCCTACGAAGGCATACAAGCCAGCGGCATCCTCAGCGGCAGTATCCCGGTACGCATAGAAGGTAGCGCCATTTCCGTAGCGGAAGGAACATTGCACATAGAAGCCCCCGGAGGCAGTATCCAGTATCAGTCAGGCAACGCAGGCAACAGTCGCAACGCGGCGCTTGATTTGGTTAATCAGGCACTTAGCAACTATCAATACGACAGCCTTGAAGCCGCTGTGAATTACCTCCCGAGTGGAGACTTGAATCTTGCTGTCAAACTGCAGGGGGCCAACCCTGACATGAATCAGGGACAACGGATCAATCTCAACCTCAATATCAGTGACAACATCCCCTCCCTGCTGCAAAGCCTGCAGGCGAGTCGCTCTATCACCGATACACTGGAGCGCGAACTGCAGAAGCGTTGAACACAGGCCAAACTTTGCAGGACCAAACAACAGAAGGGTCGCCTGTCTGCGGCGAAATTCAGTCTGGATTCAGTTTGGTCTGCTATAGTGCAGACCATGGTGTCATCAGAGTCGATCATTCCGACAAGGCACCAACTCCTTTGGCAAACACAAATTTGGCAAACCGAAACGAGAACATTATGCAGATTAGAACCCTAAGCTTTGCGTTCGCGCTCCTGACGGGGCTCTTTGCCTGCACCCCAACTGTACAAGTCGCGATGCCCAACGAGCCCATCACTATCAATCTGAATGTGCGTATTGAACACGAAATTCGGGTAAAGGTAGAGCGGGAGCTGGATGACATGTTCGACGAAGACAGTGGTCTATTCTAAGCGGAGACAAATTCATGAAATTGGCAAAGAAATTCGGCAAGATTTTTAGCTTCAGCCTGTTGCTGATGTTACTTGGAGTGGGCGGCGCCTTCGCCGCGACATTGGACGAAGCCAAGACGGCGGGACAGATCGGCGAGAAACAGGATGGCTACATCGGCCTGGTGCACAGCAACGTGCCTGCCGATGTCGCAGCTCTGGTTGATAGCGTTAACGCGCAGCGCAAAGCACGTTACGAGCAGATCGCCCAAGAAAACAATATCTCCGTCCAGGATGTCGCCAAACTGGCTTTCACCCGAGCCTTGGAAAACACCGGCGCGGGCAACTTCGTTGAGGCCAGCCCAGGTCAGTGGGTCAGGAAGCCATAACGCCCTGCAGGGCTCTTTGATAGAGCAGATTCTTCTTAACTCCAGTGATACGGGCGGCCAATGAGGCCGCTTGTTTCACCGATAAATCTTCCAGAAGTATTGCCAGAACGCGCAATGCTTCGGCATCCACTTCCTCACTTTTTGGTGCTTCTGCCCCCTTGATCAAGACAACAAACTCACCACGCTGCTGATTGCTGTCATTTTGCATCCAGGGCAGCAGGTCACCAAGATTATCACCATGAATGGTCTCGAAAGTCTTGGTCAGCTCGCGACACAGCACGACATGACGATCAGGGCCGAAGACAGTCAGCATATCTTCCACACACTCCAGAATGCGATGCGGAGACTCATAGAAAATCATGGTCCTGGCCTCCGGCAACCATTCTTCAAACTGCTTGACTCTGGCCGCGCGTTTGGAGGATACAAACCCCTCAAATGCGAAACGATCGCTGGGCAGGCCGGCCACGCTCAGTGCAGTGGTCAATGCACACACGCCGGGTACAGGCACTACTGTGATTCCTGCTGCACGGGCTCGCACTACCAGACGATAACCTGGGTCTGAAATCAAGGGTGTACCTGCATCGGAAATCAGCGCCACCGACAGGCCGCTCGACAATTTCTCCAGCAGACTATCGACCCGGTAATCCTCGCTGAAGTCGTGATACGACATCATTCTTGTGCCGATGCCGAAATGCTGCAGCAGACGGCCGCTATGGCGGGTATCTTCGGCAGCGATTAGATCCACCGACTTGAGAATCTCGATCGCTCGACCCGTCATGTCGGCCAGATTCCCGATTGGGGTAGCGACGATATAAAGCGACGCCTTGGACTGGCTATTTTCCGACATGGTTTTGGAGACTCCTGATGAGACTGATCGAGGCAATGCAAGTGAGCGGGCAGTATACACATCCGCCAGATCAGGCGCATGCCAGTGGCCGTGTTGCTCACATTAGGTATCTGTAATAAGCTTCTCAGCCCGATTACGTCGCCATGTCATGCCAGCCAATGTTGCTCAAACGCTCACCTCGAAGACCTTGCATGACGTCTCTGGCGCAACGTGCAGTGCCACTATTCCTTCTTCTGTTGCTGGCCGCCTGTTCGGGCACGGCACCTCAACTAGAGCCTGTTGAGCCTGCAGAGGCAGTGACACTGGCAGTTCCCGACAATCCAATTGATGCACTTCTGCTATTGGCGCGCAGCAGTCCCTCCCCGGAGGCAGAGGACTATTTGCTGGATGCGGTAGACCTCCTGTTTGAAGCTGGCAGATTGGAAGAAGCTGAAAGCCAACTCTCGGCGGTGCAGATAGCAACGCTTCCCCAGCCACTGCAGGTCAGACAGGCCTTCGCCCGCGCCTTGCTGGCCCAGTTGCGAGGAGAATCAACCGCCGCGTTGGAAATACTGAGCTCAACACCATTGGTGCCGCTGAGCACTCTCACGCGGGAGCAGCAGATCACGCTGCGGCAATTACGCGCGGACAGCCTCTTCAAATCAGGACAACACTTCGCTGCTGTGCGCGAGCGAATCGAGCTTTCGCCACAGATTGAAGGCGAGGAACTGCAAGCCAACAACAATGCAATCTGGGAAGTGCTCTCCAACGCCCCTACTGGCGCGCTGACCAGCGCAGGCAACAATGTTGAGTCTTATGAACTGCGCGGCTGGCTCGAACTACTGCGACTGGTCAATTCCAATCAATACAACCTGCAGACCCAGATGAGCGCCATTGATCAGTGGCGTAATACCTGGAACCAACATCGCGCTTCGGCGCGTCTGCCGGATGGCTTGAGCATCATCTATGACATCTGGGAACAGCGCCCCCGCGAGATTGCCCTGGTGTTGCCCATTCAGGAGCCTCTCGGCAAAGCCATCAGCGAAGGTTTTCTTAGCGCGTACTATGACGCAATCTCCAACGGTCATGACGTCCCGCAGGTCCATATTTACGACAGCAGTTTCCGCACTGACGTAATGGCGCTTTATGACCAGGCCGTGGCGGATGGCGTCAACATGATCATTGGGCCGTTACTTAAGGACGCTGTGCGCAGAATGCAGAGATCCAGCGATCCAATGCCCGTCCCGACCCTGGCCCTGAACTATGGCGATCTGGGAGGCGGGGCTCCGGCAGGTCTTTACCAGTTCGGGCTGGCTCCCGAGGACGAGATCATGCAGGCAGCCGATACCGCCTGGAAAGAAGGTCATCGCAACGCTGCGGTACTCACGCCCACAGGAGAAGACTATCAGCGCATTCAGGACACCTTCATCAATTACTGGACAGCACTGGGCGGCCAGATCGTCTCCGTCGACACTTTTGGAAGCGCAAGTGAATATTCCCCGATGGTGAAAAGACTTTTCAGTATCGACGCCAGTGAAGCGCGGGCCGCCAGAATCAGGAATCTGATCCCACGCAGCACCATTCAGTTTGTACCAAGAAGACGGCAGGATGTGGATTTCATCTTTCTGCTGGCAAACCCCTCAGAAGGTCGCCAGATCAAACCAACCTTGTCGTTCCACTTCGCGGGGGATGTTCCAGTTTACGCGATGCCGTCCATTTTTGACGCTGGCAGCAGTCCAACCGCCAACCGCGACCTGAATGGTATCGTTTTCAACGATGCTCCCTGGATACTCAGCGATAGCGATCCTCTCAAGCAGAACGCCACTGCAACCTGGGCTGCCGCCTCGGGTCCGATACAGCGTCTGCGCGCCATGGGCGTCGATAGTTTCAGGCTCTATCTGCGCCTGGAACAGTTGCGCCGGTTCCCTTATACCCGCATCAGTGGTGCCACAGGAGTTCTGACAATGAAACCCGATGGCGGTATCCGCCGCGAACTCAGCAATGCCGTCATCGTCAACGGTGTCGCCAGCGTCCTGCCACGCTGATTTTCAGCTGACTGCTATACTCAGAAAGTAGTTTCCCTTCGGCCTCACATTGGATGTGAACTGATGACAAATTTCTCAAGGGGCCCGCGTGCCTTTGGCGAACAGCAGGAAAAAGTGGCTGCACAATATCTCGCAGAACAAGGCCTGCAATTGGTGTGCATGAATTATCAATGCAAACTCGGTGAGATTGATCTGATCATGCGCACTACCAGGGAGTTGGTTTTTGTAGAGGTACGCTATCGCAGATCCAGCGCTTTTGGCTCCGCCGTCGAGAGCGTCAATTACCGCAAACAGCGCAAGCTATGGAAAACCGCACAATGCTACCTGAGCGCTCTGCGTCTGACCAATCGCATTCCCTGCCGCTTTGACATCCTGGGAATATCTCCCGGAGATTCCGATCAATCACTTCAGTTCGATTGGATTCAAGGAGCATTTGAGCTGGGTTAGCGTGAGCCGATGCGCTCTAGAGGTTTCGGCCCAATTCGCTCGCTGATTCATGTACAGTTCAGAAAATTAAAGTAAAATGGCGGCCAGTTTCAGCAGGCTAGCGGTCGTTCCTTATGGATTTTCAGCAACGCGTGACCCAGCATTTCAATCACAGCATTGCGACCAAGCAGGGAGCTGTCATAGTCCTGGCACCATACATAGTCAAGGCAAGCGAACTAATTACCCGTGCGCTGCTTCAGGACAGAAAGATTCTGTGCTGCGGCACAGCAGGCTCAGGTGGCCTTGCGCAGTACTTTGCCTCAACACTGCTTACTCGTTATGAGCGCGAGCGCCCCGGGCTTCCTGCCATTGCGCTTAATGCGGACAGCCAGACCTTGACTGCCATATCCAATGATTACACCTACAGGGAGGTATTTTCGCAGCAGCTCAGAGTACTGGCGCAGAATGGCGATGTCTTGGTGGCGATTTCGGCCAGTGGCAATTCCAGAAATGCGTCGGAAGCTATCAAAGCCAGCCATGATCGCGGAGTCTGTGTCGTTGCACTGACCGGCAGAGATGGCGGCGACATGGCAGAATTGCTCAATGATGGTGATGTCGAGCTACGCGTGCCGGCTCAGTCAGTGGCAAGAATACAGGAAGTTCATCTGCTGATTCTGCACACCCTTTGTGATTTGATAGACATTCAAATATTTGGAGAAGATGAATCGTGAAAATATATCGTTTTATTGCAGTTGTGCTTTTGCTTGCGAGTACAGGATGCACTTCCATTCTGGTGGCTACGACAGACGAGAACGGGATTCAGGAAGACCCAGGTGTGAGAACTGCCGGGACCATCGTGGAAGATGAGTCGATCGAGACCAAGGTCACCGTCAATATGCAGTCCATGGAACCCGCTTTTCGTGACAGTTACTTCAGTGTAGTCAGCCACAATGGCGTGGTGCTCTTGGTAGGTCAGGTCCAATCCGAGGCATTGAAGATTCGCGCCGGACAGATCGCTGCAGAAGCGAGCACCCAGATCCGTCGCGTACACAATGAGCTGGAGGTAGCAGGCCAGATGACCTTTTTGTCACGAACCAATGACAGCTGGATCAGCACAAAAGTGCGTACGCAAATGGCTGCCAACAAGGACGTACCATCTGGAAAAATCCGCGTGATTACCGAGAATGGTACTGTCTATCTAATGGGGATGGTCTCTCAGGCAGAAGGCGACAAAGCAGCACTACTGGCCCGTAACGTAGCCGGAGTGTCAAAAGTCGTGAAGGTTTTCGACTATCTCTCAGAACAGTAGCATCCGAAGAGCCGGCCCTCTGAGGATCTGTCGCCCAGAGTGCGGCGATTGATCCTGAAACGGTCACATCAATTGAAAGCCTAGTGAGCTATTTAACGACTCGCAGCGTAGGGCGTTTGGTCGTCTCTTTGGAAGTAGACTTCCCGGCACTTCCAACTGGCTGCGGCGCGGGAGGAACGGGCGGCTGAGGCTGAGATTTCTCAGGCTCGAAGACCATGCCCTGTCCATTCTCGCGAGCATATATCCCCATTACAGAGCCGACTGGCACATAGACCGGCGTCGGAATGCCTGCAAATCTGCCACTGAAATCAATTGCTTCATCCATGATGCGCAAGCCATTAACAGCAGAAGGCGAAATATTGAGGATAATTTGTCCATCCTTGACATGCTCTTGTGGCACCCTGACACCGGGACCAAAGGCATTGACAAGGATGTAGGGAGTGCAGCCATTCTCCACGATCCACTCATAGAGTGCCCGAAGAATGTAAGGACGGCTGGATGTCATAGTCATGCTATGTACCAATTAGGACTATCACCTGCGGGACACTGCACCTTGATACCGTCAAACCATCTCCCTTTCCTGTTCCGACAGACTAGCTCGCACGGAATCACGCGTGAACAAGCGCGCACGATACTCCAGCAAGGGCTGCAGGGCCTTCGAATCGGAGAGCTCGATACCCATTGCGGGCAGACGCCAGAGAATAGGCGTCACGCAACAATCCACGATAGTGAATTCGTCACTCATAAAATAGGGTTTTTCGGAGAAGATCGGTGCAATCGACGTCAGGCTCTCCTTCAGCTCCTTGCGCGCCTTGTCCAGCTCTGCCGGAGTTCCTTTCCCCGTCATGATGAAATCGACCAGAGCACACCAGTCGCGCTGAATGCGGAACATCCAGAGACGACTCTGTGCCCTGGCTACTGGGTATACAGGAAACAGTGGCGGATGAGGAAAGCGCTCATCCAGGTATTCCATCATGATGTTGGCTTCATAGAGCACAAGATCACGATCAACTAGTGTTGGCAGACTGTTGTAGGGGTTGAGAGACGCGAGGTCCTCAGGCTTTCTGTCCGGATCAACGTCGATAGTCTCGACCGTTACTCCCTTCTCGGCCAACACTATTCTCACACGATGACTGTACTGACTAGCACCATCGGAATAGAACGTCATTGAAGAACGTTTTGCGACCACACCCATACTCTCAACCTCAATTTTCGGATTTGCTGACTTTCATCAATCGCTGATTAATGAATCTTTTTCCAATACTCACGATTCAGCAAGGTCGCGAACACAAACAGAATCGCCAGAAATCCAAGGACGTAAAAGCCCATGTTCTGACGCTCTGCACGCATTGGCTCGCCAATGTAGTACAGGAAGTTCACCATATCAGCGACGGTCGAATCGAACTCTTCCGGGGTCATCGAACCAGTGCCTGCGACATTCTCCAGCTCGCAGTGTCCGGCTTCACCCTGACAAACAACATCCCCTTGCAGTTCATGCATCACGTTCGGCATACCGACATTCGGGAACACGGAGTTGTTGACTCCCCAGGGACGAGAAGAGTCGGCATAGAACGAACGCAGATAGGTGTACAACCAATCAGGGCTGCGCACTCGAGCAATCAACGTCAGATCTGGCGGCGACGCACCGAACCAGTTCTTGGCGTTATCGACCGACATGGAGTTCTCCATCAGGTCACCAATCTGGTGATCATTGAATATGATGTTATCCAACACCAAATCTATGGGGATGCCAAGGTCGTTGGCAGTGCGCTCATAACGGGCGTACTGCAACGAGTGACAACCGGCACAGTAGCTCATGTAGTACTTGAAACCGGTCTGCAGAGACTCCTGATTGGTCACGTCCAATTCCACGTGATCAAGCTCGACGTTGGCTTCCGCACCGACCGCCTTCAGAGGCAGTACCACCAGCGCAGCCAGCAGCGCCAGAGTAATGATCATTTGCTTCCAGGTGATCCAGCGGCCGGTAACACGAGAAGGCTCAGGTAGAGTCTTTTCCTTCGCTGTGAACCATGGCATCAGGAAAAAGAAACCGAAGTAGACGACCGTCATAATCTGCGCCAGCGCTGTACGCGCGGGGCTGACCGACATCGTGCCCAGTACACCCAAAATCAGGAAGCTCACGATGAATGCGAGCAGTCCTATTCTGCTTCCCCAGCCTTTGTAACGCATTGATCTCACCGGACTGCGGTCAAGCCAAGGCAACACGAACAGGATAGCGATGGCACCGAACATTACGATCAGACCCCAGAACTTCGCATCAATGCCGAACAATGGCACCGTCACGGCGCGCAGCATGGAGTAAAAAGGAGTGTAGTACCAGACTGGAGGCACGTGCTCAGGAGTCAGTAGCGGATTTGCTTCCTGGAAGTTGGCGTGCTCAAGGAAATAGCCGCCCATTTCAGGCACGAAGAACACAACAAAGCAGAACACAAAAAAGAATACCGTGACACCGACCAGATCATGCACCGTGTAGTAGGGATGGAATGGAATACCATCTAGAGGAATACCGTCCGGGCCCTTGTTCTTCTTGATATCGATACCGTCCGGGTTATTGGAGCCTACTTCGTGCAGCGCCAAGATGTGCAACACAACCAGAGCCAGCAGTACGATCGGTAGAGCAACGACATGCAGCGCGAAGAAACGGTTCAACGTGGCACCGGAGATCAGGTAGTCACCGCGCACCCATACCAACAGATCTTCACCTATCACAGGGATCGCACCGACCAGTGATACGATTACGTTCGCACCCCAGTAGGACATCTGACCCCACGGCAGCACGTAGCCCATGAAGCCTTCGATGACAAGCACCAGATAAATGGCCATACCGAAGACCCAGACCAGCTCCCTCGGCTTCTTGTAGGAGCCGTACATCAGGCCACGGAACATGTGCAAATACACGACAATGAAGAACGCTGAGGCGCCGGTGGAGTGCAGATATCGCAATAACCAACCCCATTCCACGTCACGCATAATGTATTCGACAGAAGCAAACGCTGCCTCTGCGCTATTGGTGTAACTCATGGTGAGCCAAACACCGGTCAGCAACTGCATTACCAGCACCACCAGTGACAGGACTCCGAAGAAATACCAGACGTTGAAGTTTTTCGGCGCATAGTACTTGCTCATGTGCTGTTCCCACGCAGGCACAATTGCAAGGCGCTCGTTGGTCCAGTCTCTGAGACCAACCAGTGCGGACACTATCAAACCAGGCTTATTCGATGCGCTCATTATGCATTTACCCCATCTTCACCAATTACAAGGACTGACTCTGACTCGTAATAATAGGGCGGCACTTGCATATTCCGTGAAGCAGGAGAGCCCTGATAAACCCTGCCAGCCAGATCGAAGCGTGAACCGTGACAAGGACAGAAAAATCCGCCCTTCCAGTTTTCGTCGAACGGCTCAGCACGCAACTCGATATGAGGAGTGGGTGAACAGAAAAGATGCGGACACAGACCAACCAGAACCAATACTTCCGGCTCACGTGAGCGGTGAAGATTCGTTGCGTACTCTGGCTGTTCCGGCTGGGTGGAGTCTGGATCCTGAAGCCGATCAGCTCCTTCTGGCAGTGCTGCCAGCGCCTCAGCTGTTCTCCTGACAATGAAAATCGGTCTGCCGCGCCAAGCAGGGATCGGCCCCATAATGGCGCCCTCCTCAACCTGACTGATGTCAATCCTGACAGCAGCACCAGCAGCCCGCGCCTTGGCACTCGGATTCCACGATCCGACAAAAGGCACTAAGGCCCCCACCACTCCGGCAACCCCTACAACCGAGGTCGACCCCAATAAAAATCGTCTGCGGCCAGAATCAGTACCGTCTTCACTCACCGTATTATCTCCTGAGCATTGGCAATGTTAAGAACTCTCTCCGGGCATAACGAGGAGAGAATCCAGATTAGAAAATTAGAAACAAGAAGCCCTTGGCCCCTCGACATGCAGCGGTCTCACAAATGTCGCGAATGGTAGTGAAGTTCTCTCTTTTTTTCAAGCATAAGCCCTCTAAATATACGGGCAACAGATTGATTCAGGTGGAAAATTTTTATTTTTTTCCAAAAAAAAAGCGCCTCACCAGATTGGCAAAAGCGCTTTTATAAATTTGTTTAACAGCAGTGGCAGCCCTTGCAGCACCACCGCTTTTATCTTCACCACATGAGCAGGCAGCGATATTAGCGCTTGGAGAACTGTGGCTTCTTGCGCGCCTTGCGCAGACCCACTTTCTTTCTTTCCACCGCACGCGCATCACGAGTCACAAAACCCGCCTTACGCAGTGTAGGACGAAGTTCACCGTCGTATTCCATCAGAGCACGGGTGATACCGTGACGAATGGCGCCAGCCTGGCCAAATGAACCGCCACCTTTAACAGTTACGGTTACATCGAATTTGTCTTTCAGATCAACCAGCTCAAGCGGCTGAAGCACAACCATTCGGGCCACTTCACGACCAAAGAAGTGATCAAGGGTGCGCTTGTTGATGGAAATGGTGCCAGTCCCTTTAGTCAGGAACACTCGGGCAGTAGCTGTTTTGCGTCGACCCGTGCCGTAATATTGTGTCGTAGACATAGCTATTCAGTGAACCTCTTTACAGTGTCAGCGTTTGCGGTTGTTGTGCAGTGTGGGGATGCTCTGTACCCGCATACACTTTCAGTTTCTTAAACATCGCTCTGCCAAGAGGAGTACGCGGCAACATACCCTTAACCGCCAGCTTAAGTACGCGCTCGGGCGCTCTGTCGATCAGCTTGCCAAAAGCGATTGTCTTCAAGCCACCCGGGAATGCAGAGTGGGAATGATAAATCTTGTCTTTTTCCTTCTTGCCGGTAACGGTCACTTTCTCAGCGTTGATCACGACAATGTAATCGCCGGTGTCAACGTGAGGGGTGTACTCTGGCTTGTGCTTCCCGCGCAGACGGCTGGCTATCTCAGCGGCCATGCGGCCCAGAGTCAGCCCTTCGGCATCCAGCAACAGCCAGTTGTGTTCAACATTCTGCGGTTTCGCAATAAAGGTCTTCATTTACTTTCACCAAAGGAGCATTGTCTTCAAGGAGCGCGAATACTACCGAAGCAACTTCAATTGTTCAAGCACTAAATAGCCAAAAACATAGCAAAGCCCTGTGCCACAAACCGCATCCACAGCCAGCAGACTCTATAGCAATCAAGCCTTGTGCTCGCGGGCAAGGTAGTCGCGGGATTGCATTTCCAGGAGTCGGCTACTGGTTCTTTCAAACACGAATGCCAAGGCACTCCCATCGTATAACTGTAATAGCGGTACCTCAGCAGATATGATCAGCTTTACATTTCGGTCATAGAACTCATCGACCATGCTCACAAAACGCCGTGCCATATCGTCATTCTCCGCTTTCAATTGCGGGACATTGCTAAGCAGAACCGTGTGGTAAACCTTGCCCAATTCAATGTAGTCGTAGGCGCTTCGAGGGCCCCCGCACAACTCTGCGAAGTCGAACCAGACCACATCCTCTGCACACCGGCGCGACAATATTGGTCTCCGCAACACTGCAATAATTTCACCCGAATGCAGCTCAGCGTGTTCCGTCACCAGCCGTCGAAAGCTGGCCGCCAGCTCCCGGTCAGCCTCGGCACCCAGTGGGCTGTAGTAAATGCTGGCCTGCTGGAGGCTGCGCAGGCGATAGTCAACCCCACCACCCAGCTCAACGACGTCTGTGTAGCGTTTCAGCAGGGCGATGGCAGGCAGAAATCGTTCCCGCTGCAGTCCATTCTCATAGAGAAAATCCGGCTCTACATTCGATGTCGTCACCAGCGTCACCCCATCATCAAGCAGATGAGTTAGAAGTCCGCCCAGAATCATCGCATCGCCTATATCGGAGACGAAAAACTCATCAAAGCAGATGACTCTCGCCTCTGCAGCAATCTTGCGGGCGACGCTTTCCAGAGGATTCTTCTGTTGCTTGAGCTGAGTCAATTCTGCATGCACGCGCTGCATGAATCGATGGAAGTGCGTTCGCATTTTGTTCTCGAAAGGCAGGCTTTCAAAGAACACGTCCATCAGATAGGTTTTGCCCCTGCCCACCCCCCCATGCAGGTATAACCCCTTTACCCGGCTTTCTTCAGAACCTTCCCCGCCTGCACGCCACAGCGCCAGCCAAGGTTCCGAAAAAAGTTTCCGCACCCTGGAGCCGGCCCCCTTGAGGGACTGGTGCGGGTTCATTAACAGCTCGTCATACATCCGTTGAAAGTGGCCAATGGCCTGCTCCTGCGCAGGATCCGGGGTCATGGCTCCTGCGGATATATCCAGGCGGTAGCGTTCACGTGGCGTCATGGAAGACATCGTACATACAAAGAGAATGGAGATGGCCTGAGGGTGCCAATGGTCATTTGCAAAGCGCCATCACGTTCGAAGCGCTGCGCATTCTAAGGCAAAAGCGCACCCTAGAACCAGTCGAAAAAGTACGGATTCCCAGCTCCTGCCGCGTGCATCTGATGGATTTTCTTGCTCCTGCCAACAGCAATTCAGGCTATACTTCAACGCCATGACTATCTAGCCCGTGTTTGCATGGGCTTCCCAATTAGAGGCAGGGATTCGTTATGCTGTGGTTGACCGCTATTGTTTGTCTGGCAGCCGGTGTTGCCATTGGTTTTGTGCTGGCCGGCCGGGTGAACACAAATCCCGCCAAAGTAGCGGAGCTTGAGAAGAGCTTGCAGGATCTACAGCGAAGCCATGCTCGTTACAAGGACGAGGTTAGCGACCATTTCAATGTAACAGCCGAACTCGTTCAACAAATGACTGACAGCTACCGCGATGTATACCAGCATCTTGCCAGCGGCGCGCAGGATCTTTGCTCTGGGGAGGTAGCCAACAAACTTTTGCCAGCTTCCAGAGATGGCGTCTTCGGAGTACCGGCGCTGAGCAGTGACAACTCGGATATTCAGCCACCCAAAGACTATGCTCCCCGACAGAGTGCTAGTCAAAGTGGCGCTCTGTCCGAGGGATTTGGACTCGAGAAGCCCAGAGAAACTGACAAGGATTATCTGTAACGGCTCGAGTCCGACTACTTCCGGAATATTCCCCTTTCCAATTATCATGTCCCTGGCCTCACCCCCCGTGATTGCCCGGTACTCAATACGACAAAGTGAACCAGCATGACTGACTACAATCTGACGCATTTGAAACAACTCGAAGCCGAGAGCATTCATATCATTCGCGAAGTGGCAGCGGAATTCGACAATCCGGTCATGCTGTACTCGATAGGCAAAGACTCCGCCGTCATGCTGCATCTGGCCATGAAAGCCTTTTATCCTGGCAAGCCTCCCTTCCCACTCATGCATATAGACACTACCTGGAAATTCCGGGAAATGATCGAGTTCCGCGACAAGCAAGTGAAAAAGCTGGGATTGGATCTAATCGTCTACATCAACACGGAAGGGGTAGACAAGGGCATTGGCCCCTTCACCCATGGCAGTGAAAAGCATACCGACGTGATGAAGACCCAGGCGCTGCGGCAGGCACTGAGCAAATACAAATTCGATGCCGCTTTCGGTGGCGCACGTCGCGATGAAGAGAAGTCCCGCGCCAAAGAGCGCGTCTTCTCGTTTCGCGACAAAAACCACGGCTGGGATCCGAAGAATCAGCGTCCCGAACTGTGGAACATCTATAACTGCAAGGTTAACAAGGGAGAGAGTATCCGCGTGTTCCCCCTGTCCAACTGGACAGAGCTCGATATCTGGCAATACATCTTCCTGAACAACATCGACATTGTGCCGCTCTACTTCGCCCAAGAGCGCCCTGTGGTATCAATGGATGGCGTCGACATTCTGGTCGACGATGACCGCATGCCGGAGCACCTGCGGAAGAGCGCTGTCAACAAAATGGTCCGCTTCCGCACTTTGGGCTGCTATCCACTGACTGGCGCCGTAGAGTCAGCGGCGACCACACTTCCCGAGATTATCCAGGAGATGCTCCTGACCACCACCTCGGAGCGCCAGGGCCGCCTGATTGACAGCGACAAGGCAGGTTCAATGGAAGAAAAGAAGCGCAAAGGGTATTTCTGATCGCGTAAGACGCGTCGGCACACATTCAGAATCAGTAATGGCAAAGATCAACCAGGTTCAATCACTATGTCACATCAATCGGATCTCATCAGCACGGACATCAACGCCTATCTGGCCCAGCACGAACGCAAGGAGCTGTTGCGCCTGCTGACCTGCGGCAGCGTCGACGATGGCAAAAGTACGTTAATCGGCAGACTTCTGCACGACTCCAAAATGATCTATGAAGATCAGCTCATGGCCATTAAGGCCGACAGCATCAAATCCGGCACCACCGGTGGCGGAATGGATCTGGCTCTGCTGGTAGATGGTTTACAGGCCGAACGCGAACAGGGCATCACCATCGACGTCGCCTACCGTTACTTCTCTACAGCACGCCGCAAGTTCATTATTGCCGATACACCTGGCCATGAGCAGTACACCCGCAATATGGCCACTGGCGCATCCACCTGCGACCTCGCCGTTATCCTCATTGACGCCCGCCATGGAGTGCAAGTACAAACTCGCCGCCACAGCTTCATCACCTCGCTGCTGGGGATCAAACATCTTGTGGTCGCCATCAACAAGATGGATCTCGTAGGTTACAGTGAGGCAACTTACGAACGCATCAAGGCCGATTATCTGAGTTTTGCCAAAGGCCTGACGCAGGCTGATCTTCACTTCATTCCGTTGTCGGCACTCGACGGTGACAATGTCGTCAACCCCAGCGCGCACATGCCCTGGTACAAAGGCCAGACCCTTATGTCACTGTTTGAGACAGTGGAGATCGCCAAGGACCGAAATCTCAAGGATCTGCGCTTCCCCGTACAGTACGTCAATCGCCCCAATCTCAATTTCCGTGGTTTCTGTGGCACCATCGCCTCCGGCATTGTTCGCAAGGGCGACGAAGTGGTAGCACTGCCCTCTCTGAAGAAAAGTCGCGTAAAGTCCATTGTTACCTATGACGAGGAACTGGAGGCGGCATACACCGACATGGCTGTGACGCTGACATTGGAGGACGAAATCGATATCAGCCGTGGCGACATGATCGTGCACAGCGACAACTACCCGGTAGTGACAGAGAATTTCAGAGCTACGATTGTATGGATGGCTGAGCAGCCCATGCTGCCCGGCAAGATGTATGACTTCAAACTCGGCACCAAGACAGTGACCGGCAGCGTCAAGACTCTCAAGCACCAGATCGATGTCAACTCCCTAGAAAAGCGTCCCGCTCCCACTCTGGAGTTGAATGCCATCGGCGTTTGTGAGGTAGAGGTCGATCAGCAGGTATGTATTGACAACTATTCTGCCAATCGCAGCACCGGTGCCTTCATCGTCATCGACAGGCTCAGCAATGCCACCATCGGCGCTGGCATGATTTCGGTCGACCCCACTCACCCCTCGCCCCGCTCACAGGCCACCAACAGCACTGTGCATGTGACAAGAGAGGAGCGCGCCGCACGCTATGGGCAGAGCCCCGCAACTGTGATGTTCATTGGGCTCTCCGGATCAGGAAAATCGACCATGGCCCACGGCTTGGAGCGCCGCCTGTTCGATATGGGCCGCGTCGGCACGGTATTGGACGGCAAGGCAATGCGTTTGGGTATCAGTAGAGACCTGCCCCACGATCAGCAGGGTCGTGTCGAGAATCTGCGCCGCAGCGCCCACGTGGCCAAATTGTTGAACGATTCAGGGCTGATCTGCTGCGCCGCGTTCGTCGCCCCCAACAAGGACTCCCGTGAACATGCGCTAAGCGTGATCGGGCGCGACAACTGCTTCATAATTTACCTGAATCCGTCTCTGGATATCTGCAAACAGCGCGATCCAAGCGGTCTCTACGCGGCAGCGGAGCTTACGCCATCTGCCGACATACCGGGTGTTTCATTCCCGTATGAAGAACCGGCTTCTGCGGATCTGATACTCGACACTGGAGCACTCTCCATCGATGAGTGTATCGACCGCGTCATCAAGCTAATGCAAGACAAGAAAGTTATCTGATTCCCCAGGACTGAATTGCAGTTTCCGCTGAAGGGCAGACTGAAGCGCCTCAACCACCACCAGAACCATGTCACACCGGATTGACGATATCGATGAAGTGATGCTCCAGTCCGAAGCGTTTGACTAGATGAGCCGCCACGGCTTGGACACCGTAGCGTTCAGTGGCATGGTGCCCTGCAGCGTAGAAGTGGATACCGGTCTCGCGAGCAATGTGGACAGTCTGCTCGGAAATTTCTCCTGTGATGTAAGCATCCACACCGGCTTTGACCGCCAGCTCGATATAGTTCTGTGCAGCACCGGTGCACCAGGCCACAGTTCTGATGGGATCGGCTCCGCCAGGGATATGCAGTGGTACCCTCCCAAGTTTGTTCTCTATGAACGCCGCCAGTTCATGGCCGGACGCAGGTTCCAGCAACGCCCCTTTGAGCCCGATGCTGTTGTTGTTCTGCTTGCCAAGGTCACCATTCACGGTGAACTCCAGCAGTTTGCCGAGCTGTGCGTTATTGCCAAGCTCAACATGAACATCCAGAGGCAAGTGATAAGCAAGCAGACTGATGTTGTGTTTGAGAAGCGCCTGAATCCGGTTCTTCTTGATACCGGTGACGACCGCATCCTCTCCACGCCAGAAATATCCGTGATGGACCAGAATCAGATCTGCCTCCAGCTCGATAGCTTTGTCGATAAGAGCCTGACAGGCTGTCACTCCGGTCACCATGCGTACCACCGTCGGCCGCCCTTCCACCTGTAACCCATTGGGGCAGTAGTCATTGAACTGCTCGGGGCGCAGCAGTGATTTCAGTTCCTGCGTTATATCATCAAGCCTTACGGACATGGGATTTCACCTTCACACCGCTGTTAATTACTCGCATAATGGCCGAACTTTCGGCACACCGCCGACACCATGCGCCAGACTCAGGCGCGTATGGTAGCAGACTCAACCACAGCGGCCTGAACCGCCGCGAGATTTCATGAAAAAGCTCCTTCAGTTCATCGGCTGGCCAACCGTCGCCGGCATCCTCTTCGCCGTTATTCTGGCGCAGTACCAGCAGATCAATCGACTCGGTGCTCTCGTGTCCGAGACAGCACGCGTGCAGGACAGCCACTCTCCCAGCGAATCTTCATCGCTGGCCGACGCGGTCAACAAGGCCGCCCCCTCGGTGATCAGTATCCACTCCACAATCCGACAGCAGATCCAGTTACCACCTGCCGAGGAGATTCCCCCCTTGTTCCGTAATCTTTTGCAGAATATCCCCGCAGAGCGTTCCTACAACAGTCTTGGCTCGGGCGTTATCGTCAGTGCCGAAGGCCATGTGCTGACCTCACTGCATGTCATAGAAGGTGCCGAGGACATTGAGGTGCGTTTCGGCGACGAAAACAACAATACGTTCATCGGAGCAGCCAAGCTGGTTGGAGCCGATCCGGAGACCGACCTGGCACTGCTGAAGATTGAAGCCACGCAGTTGCCGGCTCCGATTCCAATCGGATCATCGGATGACGTGCGTGTGGGGGACACTGTACTGGCCATCGGTTTCCCCAGCCAGGAGCTGATCAGCCAGAAGTCCGTCTCACGCGGCATTGTTAGCGCACTGGGAATTCCACAGAACGGTCTGCCCATCGTCGAATACATTCAGACAGATGCTGCGATCAACTATGGTAATTCAGGGGGTGCGCTCGTCAACGCCGATGGTGAGCTGATTGGCATCAACTCCTTCATCTATTCACAGTCCGGTGGTTCCGACGGCATCGGCTTTGCCGTGCCGATCAACAAGGCGATGGGTGTGGTAGATCAACTGATTGCCTATGGCGAGGTGACACCAGGCTATCTGGGCGTGATCACCGGAGAAATGCTGACTAAAGAGACCAGCCTCAACTTCTTCGGCCGACCTGATGTTTCCGGTTTGCTGATCGAACAGGTAACCGAGGCAAGTCCTGCGGAACAAGCGGGCATCAAGGCAGGGGATGTAATGACCGCGATAGACAGCGTGGTGATCACTGACGTAATCGGCGCCGTCGATCAGATCAACCGCAAGGCACCCGGACAGATGGTCGATCTGAGTATCTATCGTGAGGGCGAGACGCTGATCATCCCGGTGCAACTGGGGACCGGCACTGCGCAATACCGCATCCCTCAACTTCCGGCCAACTGACGCTGACTCATCATCCACAATTACTTGCGATAAGCAGCTGATTCAGCATGCGCCTGCAGAAACTCATGGCTGGCAAGTTCCTGTGCAATGCCAGCCAGCATTGACGCGCCCAGCGCGGAACATTGAATGATCGACGTTCGCTTCTGGAAGTCATACACCCCCAGTGCGGAGAAAAATCTAGCTGTGCCTGAGGTTGGCAGCACATGGCTCGGCCCTGCACAGTAATCCCCCAGCGCCTCAGCACTGTAACGCCCCATGAACAAAGCACCGGCATGCGTAATGTGAGCTGACAACCCCTCTGGATTGGCCACGGACAGCTCCAGATGCTCGGGGGCGATCTGGTTACTCACTGAAGCAGCCTCTCGGAGCGATCTCGACAGGATGAAAATCCCGCGTGTGCTCAGCGATTTGCTGATAATTTCACGCCGACTCATGCCAGGCAACAGGCGCCCAATGCTCTCCAGAACCTTCTGCAGATACTGCGCATCATCACTTATCAGAATCGATTGCGCCTGCTCGTCGTGCTCAGCCTGAGAGAACAGGTCCATGGCAATCCAATCCGGGTCAGTGTCGCCATCGCAGATGATGGTCAGTTCCGACGGGCCCGCGATCATGTCGATGCCAACCTCACCAAACACCTGCTTCTTGGCAATGGCAACATAGATATTACCCGGGCCGGTGATCTTGTCGACCTTCGGAATACTTTGCGTCCCATAGGCCAGCGCACCGATGGCCTGTGCGCCACCAATGGTATAGACACGCTCGACCCCTGCCAGTGCAGCTGCGGCGAAGATCAGATCACCTTGCTCGCCCCAGCGCGTTGGCACTACGGCAATAATCTCATCGACACCGGCCACCTGAGCAGGAATCGCATTCATCAGCATGGAGGAAGGGTAGTTGGCCTTGCCACCCGGGACGTAGATGCCAACGCGATCCAACGGACTGATCTTTTGGCCGTAGACAGAACCATCGGCCTCTTGATATTGCCAGGAAGTTTGTTTCTGTTTCTCATGATAGGAGCGGATACGGTCCGCTGCCGCCTTCAGTGCGTGCGCCTGCGAGGCGGGCAGTCGCTGCAGACTGATCTGCATTTGCTCTTTCGAAACAGACAGCTGAGCAATGCTCTCTGCCTCAAAGCGATCAAAACGCTGCGTGTATTCCAGCACTGCGGCATCGCCCCGCTGACGGACATCCGCCAGGATATTCTCCACCACACGGTTGGTCTCCGGATTGCCAATCATGGCGCGATTGAGCATAGCTTTGAGTTGGTTTTCAAAGTCCGGACTGCGGGTATCCAGCTGAGTGATTTGCGGTATGGCTGCAGACATGATGCTGTTCTCAGGCGCGGTTGCTGGCCTCGACGGCCTCGGCAAGCTGTTGTAACAGAGGACCGATAATCGCGTGCTTCATCTTCATGGCGGCCTTGTTCACGATGACACGGGAGCTGATCTGAGCGATCAACTGCAGAGGCTCCAAGCCATTGGCTTTTAGCGTGTTGCCGCTGTCCACAATGTCCACGATGATGTCGGCAAGCCCCATGGAGGGCGCCAGCTCCAGCGCCCCATTAAGTTTGATGACCTCAATCTGCACGCCTTGCTCGGCAAAGTAGCGACGGGTGATATTGGCAAACTTGGTGGCAACCTTGATGCGTCCGGCCACGGGCGGAGCTCCGACGGGAGCGGCAGTCATAAGGCGGCAGCGCGCCAGTTTGAGATCGAGAGGCTCATAGAACCCTTCGCTGCCATACTCCATCAACAGATCCTTGCCCACCACTCCCAGGTCGGCACTACCGAACTCTACATAGGTGGGTACATCCGAGCCACGAATCACCATGATCTGCACATCCGGCATGGTGGTGTCGAAAATGAGTTTACGACTGCTGTTGATGTCTTCCAAAGGGGCGATGCCAGCACGCTCGAACAGAGGCAGCACCTCGTCCAGAATGCGGCCCTTGGTCAGGGCAATCACTGTCTTTTGCTTGGTCATAGGATTCAGACGCTCAGGACGGAACCCGACGGATGCGGGCCCCCAGCAATTGCAATTTCTCTTCAATACACTCGTAGCCACGGTCGATGTGATAGATGCGATCAACAATAGTCTGGTTCTCACAGACCAGCCCCGCAATAACCAGACTTGCAGAAGCACGCAAATCGGTGGCCATCACCGGAGCCCCTTTCAGACTCGGCACACCAGTCACAATCACAGTATTGCCTTCGACGTGCATGTTGGCGCCCATACGGTTCATCTCGTGCACGTGCATGAAGCGGTTCTCGAAGACCGTCTCGGTAATTGACCCAGTGCCGGTCGCAATGGCATTCATCGCAGTGAATTGCGCCTGCATGTCCGTCGGAAATGCAGGATAGGGCGCCGTGCGCAGAGACACCGACTTGGGTCGCTTCCCATGCATGTCCAACTCGATCCAGTCGGCACCGATCCGAATGTCCGCGCCAGCTTCCTGCAGCTTGTTCAACACAGCCTCAAGAATATCCGGACGTGTGTCTTTGACCCTGATCTTGCCTCGGGTGGCCGCTGCAGCAATCAGGTAAGTACCCGTCTCTATGCGATCCGGCATCACCGCGTAACTGCAACCGTGCAGACTCTTCTTGCCATTGATCACAATGGTGTCAGTCCCCTGCCCCTTGATGTCGGCCCCCATCGCGATCAGGCAGTTGGCCAGATCAACCACTTCGGGTTCACGCGCCGCGTTCTCGATGATTGTCTGTCCATCGGCCAGCGTGGCAGCCATCAGGACGTTCTCCGTTCCGGTAACGGTGCACATATCCATGAAAATATGAGCGCCCTTGAGCCTGCCGTCGACGGAAGCCTTGATATAGCCATCCTCGACGATGATGTTGGCGCCCATCTTTTGCAGAGCGCTGATATGCAAGTTGACGGGGCGGCTACCGATGGCGCAGCCACCGGGCAATGCTACTTCTGCCTGACCGAAATGAGCCAGCAAGGGGCCCAACACCAGGATCGAAGCCCGCATGGTCTTGACCAGGTCATAAGGGGCACTGAAGTGCTTGATTGTGGCACTACTGATTTCGACATTCAGCTTCTCATCCACCACCGGCTCCACGCCCATACAACCGAGCAGCTCCAGCATGGTGGTAACGTCGAAGAGATGAGGAAGGTTGCAGACCTGCACCGTTTCCCGCGTCAGCAGGGTCGCAGCAAGAATAGGAAGCGCAGAATTCTTGGCGCCGGCTGTACGGATCTCGCCATTAAGGCTCACCCCCCCGTGAATCAGAAGCTTGTCCATTAATTTCTCAGTTCGTAGATTGATAGAACATCAGGCCGTAGCTGCCTTTTCGCTGAAAGTCATTAGACGCATGCTCACGGCATGGATTGCGCCAGTTGCAATATGCGGATTCAGAATCTGATAAATTTTTTGTTGCCTTTTCACAGCATTGAGGCCAGCGAACACGTCACCAATGGCAAGCACCTGAAACTTGTTGCCCTCACCGTGTACCTCTATTTCGCAGTTCGGCAGCTGCTCTTCGAGCAGCTGCCGGATCTGATTTGAATCTGTCGCCATAAAATACACCTTGAAAATCCGAGCGGTAATGCATGGAGTAACGGTTACTGCCAGTTATCGATAACCTGATCGATATCATTGCCGTAGCGGTTCATGAGTGCAGAGAACTGGGTAAAATACTGTCGTCGCAGGTTGATCCCGCCAAGGAACAGATTCTTCAGCTTCCACTCCCTGTCTGCATTGAGAAACAGGGTGTACTGCAGTTCAATCTTGGAGTTGTTGGCACTGAGCTGCATTCGCACATTGGTGTTGAGCTCGGGCTCTGGCGATGGTTCGCCAGCGGGCATAAAGACCAGCTCCTGTCCGTCATATCCAATCAGTGCGGCACCGTAGAAGCGTGTGAGAGTGATCTTGAGTTTCTCACCAAGCCGGGAAATCTGCTCGGGCGTTGCCTGTTCTCCCAAGCGTGCCATGACGCCGATAGCAACCTCGTCGAAGTCTACAAAGGAGGTCAGCGATTGCTCAATGCCTGCGAAGTATCGCTCCCTATCTGTTGCAAAATAGGGTTTGAGCTCCTGCACGGTCGCGAGCAGCTCGTTTACGGACTTCTCCGCAGACGCCACTGCAGTGAGCTCTTCAGCAGCCTGTGATGCGGATGGTATGCACAGCGCCAAGACTGCCATGACAACGAATGTTCTGATCGACTTCACCTGGTCTATCTCCTTTGAATTGAGCAACTCGCAGCGCCTGTCACCTGGATCAAGCCGCCTGTTTCCGGCCCGACGCCGAAGTGGTTACAACCTGCAGACGCCAGTTTTTCCATTACCCGTTGGTACGAGCGGCAGTTTACATGAAACGGCAGCGGCAATAAATTACTACTTGCAAACAATAATAATCCCTCGTCTAATTGTGCCCTTTCTGTAAAATTGCGTAATTGGCCCGGGCGTCTGGGGCAAAGCTGTCAGGAGGCGCAGGTGCTTCGCATATTCAGGCCCGGATTCATTGCAAAGACCAGGTACTTCCGAAACTCTTCAAAGCGACATTCGAAAATTCGGTAATTCTGCAATCCATGGCATGGTGACTGCGGCAGATGCGGAACAGACAATCCCTCCAGGCGACATTTTCCACACCACTTACCACCTCATTTTCTGTACTGAAAGTTCAGAAAATTATGTGAAACGGTGGAATGCAAAGCATGACAGGAATTTTGAAATGAAAGACAGCGATATTCTGATCAACAGCGCTCGCCGCACTATCGAGATAGAGCACAGAGCCATAGGCGAACTGTGTCAGCGTATTGACAATTCGTTTGCTCAGGCCTGTGAAATACTCCTGCATTGCGAGGGCCGTATAATTGTGACCGGCATGGGGAAATCCGGACATATTGCACGCAAGATTGCCGCCACACTCTCCAGCACGGGCTCTCCCGCCATCTTTGTTCATCCGGGTGAAGCCAGTCATGGGGATCTCGGGATGATTACCGACAAGGACGTTGTGTTGGCACTGTCAAATTCGGGAACTACAAGCGAAATTCTGACTATTCTCCCGGTCTTGAAGCGCAAGGGAATTCCTCTGATCAGCATGACTGGTGACAGTCGCTCCATGCTGGCGCAGACAGCAACTGTGCATATCGACGCCAGCGTTAGCGAAGAAGCCTGCCCGCTGGGACTGGCGCCCACCACCAGCACCACTGTCGCGCTGGTGCTCGGCGACGCGCTGGCCATGGCTCTTCTGGAGGCCAAGGGCTTTACGCGCGAAGAGTTTGCGTTTTCGCACCCCGGTGGCCGACTCGGGCGCAGACTTTTGCTGAAAGTGAAAGATGTCATGCACAGTGACACCGCCATTCCCCGCGTGGCACCTGACACCGTACTCAGCGACGCGCTACTGGAGATTACTCGCAAGGGGCTGGGTATGACGACAGTGGTGTCCGCCGATGGCGTGCTGCGTGGCGTGTTTACCGATGGTGACCTGCGCCGTACACTGGATTCCGGCAAGGATATCCATAAGACCCCGATCAGCGCCGTGATGTCCATAGAAAGCAAGAAGATCCGCGAGAACGCTCTGGCCACCGAGGCCGTGCACATGATGCAGGAAAAGAGCATTTACACGTTGATTGTTGTCGACGAGCATGAGGCCCTCCGAGGCGTCATTCGCATGCACGACCTGCTGCAGGCCAATGTTATTTAACTCAATTAAGACACTGCCGGAAAGTACCCCCAGCACATAGGATAGACGTTAAGATGATTTTCAATCTGCATGCAGACCAAGTGGTCAAACGGGCCTTTGAAGTCAGGCTGTTGATACTCGACGTTGATGGCGTGCTAACCGGAGGGGAACTCTTTCTCACCGACAGTGGCGAAGAGATGAAGGCTTTCAACACTCTGGACGGTCAGGGTATCAAGCTGCTGCAGAATAATGGCATCCAAGTAGGCATTATCAGTGGACGCAAATCGGCCCTGCTGGCTAGGCGTGCCGAAAATCTCGGGATCCGACTGCTGATTCAGGGGCGCGAAGACAAACTCACTGCACTGCAGGAGATGTGTGTGGAAACCGGTCTCCTACCTCTACAGATTGCCTATGCCGGCGATGATCTCCCGGACATCAGACCGATGAAAGCCGTACAATTGGCGATTGCCGTCGCCAATGCACATGCAGCGGTCAAGGCAGTAGCCCACATCCAAACCACACTGCAGGGTGGCCAGGGGGCTGTGCGCGAAATATGTGATTTCATGCTGCAGGCACAGGATCGCTATGACACAGCCATTGCCCACTTCCTCTAAGGACACGCTCGCTCGGGTGGGTGACGAGATTGTCCACGACGACGAGGTTGTCGATGAAGCGACACGACAACTGCTGACCGGCTGGCGACTCTGGGCGCTGCTGGGGTTGCTGGTTGTCGCGATCTATTCAGGCCGCTATTTGTTATCCAGCGACTCCGTCACCTCCGAAATAGCCGGGCCTAGTGCTGAGATCAACTACGACGCTTACTCCGTCGGCATCACCAGTGTTCTCTATAACAGCACCGGGCGCATCGATTACACACTGGAGGCCGGGGAACAGACCCACTACCTGAACAACACCACAGTTCTCAACGATCCCTATGTCCGACTCTACCAGGACTCGGGTGAACGCTGGAATATCGCTGCCAGATCGGGCAGAATCCATGCGGCCGCCGACAGTGACAATATTGAGCGCTTAGACCTGAGCGACGCAGTGGAGCTGTTCCAGATCAGTGCAACCGGTGAACGCATGACACTGTCTACCGGATTCATCTCTCTTTTCCCCGGCACAGAGACAATGGACACTGACCGGGAGGTCACCATGACAACCAACACCCAGCGACAGACTGCCATTGGCATGCATCTCGATCTGCGCCAGGACAAATTGACATTCCGCTCACAGGTCAGAGGCCGATATGAAGTTCCCAGCAGTCAACCCTAATCTGATGAAGGCAGCCATACTTTTGGGAGCAACGTTCCTGCTGGGAACCGGCGCCGCTGGGCTGGCTCAGGAAATCGGTGACACTCATGAGTATCGTGCCGACGGCGAAACCACCATTGAGACCGTCAATGGACTGCGAGTCATTACTCTTAGAGATAACGTCCTTGTTCGGCAAAACGATATCGAGTTGACCGGGGATCAGGCTGTATTGGAGTACAGTCTCGACAATCAGCTGCAGACTGTCCGCCTGACAGGATCGCCGGCGAGTTTCCAGCAACAGGCCGACGGGGAGACGGCACCACTCAGCGGTAGCAGTGACACAATCAACTACTATGCCGGCAATGAATCCATGGTGGAGTTTATCGGCAAAGCCAATTTCAACCAGCCTGGCACCACCCTTCAATGCGCGCAAATCCGTCATGTAATTGAGTCCGGTGCCACCTCTGGACAGGCATGCAGCGGCTCGCTTACAAACTGATGGACACTTTAAAAGCCACTCATATCGCCAAATCCTACAAAGGCCGCCAGGTTGTCAGAGATGTCTCACTAAGCATCGACAGCGGCCAGATTGTCGGTCTGCTCGGCCCCAATGGCGCGGGCAAGACTACATGTATTTACATGATTGTCGGCCTGGTGAAGGCCGACAGTGGCAGTATTGAACTGAATTCAACCAATCTGACCACCCTGCCCATTCACGCCCGCGCACAACGAGGCCTTGGCTATCTCCCTCAGGATTCGTCGATCTTCCGCACACTGACGGTGGCGGAAAATATCCTTGCCATTTTGGAGTCACGAAAGGAACTCACGCGACCCCAGCAACTGCAGAAGCTCGAAAGCCTGCTGGATGAATTCCATATTGGCCATATCCGCAACAACAAGGGCATGAGCCTGTCCGGTGGCGAACGCCGTCGTACCGAGATCGCCCGTGCGCTGGCGACCGAGCCCCGCTTCATTCTCCTTGATGAACCCTTCGCCGGCGTTGACCCGATCTCTGTCAGCGACATCAAGGACATCATCCTACACCTGAAGAACAAGGGTATCGGAGTGCTGCTTACCGATCACAACGTTCGCGAAACCCTCGACATCTGCGAGAAGGCCTACATAGTCAGCGAGGGGCAGATCATCGCGGAAGGCTCATCCGACGTCATCCTGGCAAATCAGAAAGTCCGTGAGGTCTATCTCGGACACCAATTCCGTATTTGATCAATTCAAGGCGAAATGCGTCCACGGCGCTTGAAATTTACCCCGCGACTACGGCACGATACTTGCTATAATTGATCTGCAGGTTGTTAGAGAGCCATAAGGTGTCAAAAATTCGTGTGGCACCAATGATGGTCAATTTCAATACAGATACTCATTCACTGATCGGTATGAACACAATCGTGACTACTATCATGACCACCAGGCAGTACAGAAAATTATGAAGATGTCGCTCCAGCTCAAGTTGGGTCAGACGCTGACCATGACGCCACAGCTGCAGCAAGCGATTCGCCTCCTTCAGCTATCAACCCATGATTTACAACAGGAAATTCACCAGGCGCTGGAATCCAATCCCATGCTGGAACTGGATGAAGGCACAGATGAGTTCCATGCCAAGGCCGATGCAGGAACGGAGCAAAACAGTGAGAGCAATGTCTCAAGCGACGAATACAGCTCTGACAGAATTCTGAACACCGAGAGTTACGAGAAGAGCGACAACCTGCACCAGCAGGATCAGGATGAGAACCGTTGGGAAGAGCATATTCCCGAAGAGCTGTCCGTGGACACCAGCTGGGAAGACGTCTACCAGAGCAGCTACACCTCCAGCAGCAACGGCTCAAGTGAAGGCGACGGGCTGGACTTCGAATCTCGTAACAGCGCGACTGAGACCCTGCAGGATCACCTGATGTGGCAGCTCAACCTGACCCCGATGTCAGATGCCGATCGCCTGATCGGACTTGCCATCATCGATGCCATCGATACCAATGGCATGCTGACCTCCACCATTGACTCGATACACGCCAGCATGATCCGCTCACTGGATATTGATCCCGAGGAAGTTGTCGCGGTCCTGCACCGCATTCAGCAGTTCGACCCAGTGGGCGTCGGCTACAGAGATCTGGCGGAATGTCTGCTGATTCAGCTAGGACAATTCACCGACCACGAAATAACCCCGGCAATCCGTCACGCCAAGCTCATAGTCAAAGACCATCTGCAATTGCTTGGCAACCGCGACTACGCACAACTGATGCGCCTGACCCGACTGAAAGAACTGGAGTTACGCGATGCGATTGTGATAATCGAGGGGCTCAATCCCCGTCCCGGTTCGGATATCGCGCCACCATCGACCACTTATATCGTCCCGGACGTGATCGTCTCCAAAGACTCGGACACCGGGCGTTGGCTGGTAGAGCTGAACCCAGACACAGCGCCAAAAATCCGTATCAACCCGGACTACGCGTCACTGGTACGCCGTGCCGACAGCAGCAATGACAACAACTACCTGCGCGACAATCTGCAGGAAGCACGCTGGTTCATCAAGAGTCTGCAGAGCCGCAACGAGACTCTGATGAAAGTCGCGACACGCATCGTCGAACACCAGAAGGGTTTCTTTGAGTATGGCGAGGAAGCGATGAAACCTCTGGTGCTGCATGACATCGCCGAGGCGGTCAACATGCACGAGTCCACCATCTCCCGCGTGACTACTCAGAAATACATGCATACGCCCAAAGGCATCTTCGAACTGAAATACTTCTTCTCCAGCCACGTCAGCACCGCCGGTGGCGGCGAGTGTTCTTCAACGGCAATCCGAGCACTGATCAAGAAACTGGTGGCCTCCGAGAACACTCGTAAACCTCTGAGCGACAGCAAGATTACCAAGGTGCTCGAAGCACAGGGAATCAATGTAGCGCGCCGTACTATCGCCAAATATCGAGAATCGCTATCCATTCCACCATCCAATGAGCGCAAGAAGCTGGTTTGACAACCGTGAGTGATAGGTCTGGACCTGTCAAAAATCGTTCTTAAAACCCTTCATTTCAGTGTTAGAATCGGCGACGCAGAATTCCATTTGAGACCTCTTTAACATGCGACTTGATACCATCCTGACCCCGGTGCGTTGCTTCTGCAACTTGCCAGGAGTCAGCAAGAAACGCTTTCTGACGACTATCAGCGAGCTGATTGCCGAAAACACTCCGACTCTAAATGCCGACAATATCTACACGGCACTCCTAGCGCGAGAACAACTCGGCAGCACCGGTATCGGCAATGGCATAGGTATCCCCCACTGCCGTCTGGCTGGTTGCAAGGAAATCACCGGTGCTCTCATCAAGCTGGAGGAAGGCATCGATTTTGATGCCGTCGATTCACGCCGTGTGGATCTGCTGTTCGTTCTGATCGTTCCCGCCGAAGAGACGAATGAACATCTTAAGGTTCTCGGCGCACTGGCGTCACTGTTTCATCAGGAATCCTTCTGCAGCAAACTGCGCCAAGCCACGACTGCGCAGGAGCTGTATGACATTGTGGTGAATTCCTGATCACTATTCACGACCGGGCAAACCTGATACTGTAAGCCCGACGCTGATGTCGCCATCCGTCCGGCGCCGCATTACTTCTGTTCCAAATCCCAGGCGAAATACTTTGTGAAACTGCTCATCATCAGCGGCCGTTCCGGTTCCGGCAAGAGCACTGCGCTCAATATGCTGGAAGACCACGGCTATTACTGCATCGACAATCTGCCGGCCAGTCTGCTGCCCGCTCTGGCGCAACGCGTCAGTGCACAGGCGACAGATCTGCCCAGAGTTGCCGTCAGTATTGATGCCCGAAATGTCCCAACTGACCTCATGCAGGTGCCACAGATCCTTGAGACACTGAACCAGACATCACTAAAACCCGAGATCATCTTCCTCGACGCCAGCAGTCCGACGCTGATCAAGCGCTTCAGCGAGAGTCGCCGCAAGCACCCGCTGACCACGGACAAGATCGGCCTGCGCGAGGCGATCAACATGGAGACCGAATTGCTGGAGCAGATCGCCTTGCTCGCCAGCCTCTCCATCGACACCAGTCACATGTCTCTGCACCAGCTGCGCGACAACATCAAAACGCGAATTGTGGAACGAGACGACTCCGCCGGCATGGCCTTGCTGTTTGAATCCTTCGGCTACAAACACGGCGTCCCTATCGACGCCGACATTGTCTACGACGTCCGCTGCCTCCCCAACCCATACTGGGACAAGCAATTACGTCCGCTCACCGGACTTGATATAGAAGTCGGTGAATGGCTGCAAAGCCAGCCTGAGTTTCGTGCCATGTATGAAGATCTGCGCGAGTACCTCGATAAATGGTTGCCCCGATTCGCAGAAAACAACCGTAGCTACATGACCGTGGCCATCGGCTGTACCGGCGGCCAGCATCGCTCTGTTTATCTGAGCGAACAGCTCAGACACCATTTTTCAAAGACCAGCAGAAATGTGCAAGTCCTGCATCGAGAATTGCGCCGCAGGGAAAGCGCTTAGAGAATCATGATCACATCTACCATCACTATCTGTAACAAGGCGGGATTGCACGCTAGAGCCGCTTCACGCATGGTTTCGGTCGCTTCTGCTTTTCGCAGCAGCATCAAGGTCGGCGAGGATAAACTCGTCGACGGCAAGAGCATTCTCTCTCTGATGATGCTCGCCGCCAGCAAGGGCACCGTTCTTAATATCATCATCGATGGCGAGGATGAGAACGCAGCACTCGACGCCATCACCGCTCTGGTCAACAATCGTTTTGACGAGAGCGAATGACACTCGGCCAGGCGACGCTTGGCGCGCCCGGCTTCCATCACCCCAGAACGGGGACAGGAAATCAATCATGAAACAGCACGAACCTATTGACTGGAGTCTGGAACCTCCCAGCAAGTCTCAGCTCAAACGCGACGCTACCCACCTTCAGGAGCTCGGTCAGGATTTGACGACACTGGGCAAGAAGCAGCTGGAAAAACTGCCGCTGCCAGACACGCTGCGAGCCGCCATCGCCGAATTCAATCGCCTGCCCAACAGCAACGGCGCAAGAAGGCGCCAGCTGCAGCTCATTGGCAAAATCATGCGCGACTCCAATCACGAGGAAATTCAGGCCGAATTGGACACGATGCGGACTCCAGACATCGGGCAGGTACGTCGCGCACAGTTGATCGAGGAATGGGGAGATCGACTGCTAAGTGGCTCAGAAGATGATGTCAACGCGTTCGTCTCTGCCTTCCCGCTCGCGGAGCGTCAGGCCATTCGACAGATCCTGCGCAACTTCACCAAAGACGACACAGAAGCCGCCCGGGTGCATCGCCGTAGACTTTTGAATTACATCAAGGAATACATCGAGTAGAAGATTCACTGCTTTCCGCTAATCAGGCTCCTGTTCCTTACCTGACGACCGAGTGGTGAATAACACATCATCACGGTTTGAATAATTTCGTCATGACCTCACGCAGCCAGCGGTGCGACGCATCGCTGTGGGACTGTTTGTGCCAGTAAAGATGGAAGTCCAGTTGCTGAACTGCCAATGGCAGGGGAAAAATTCCCAGATCATATTTGACCGCGAGGAATCGCGGCATACTCAGCGCCAGATCTGTCGTCCCGACGATACCTGCGACTGGAAACGTGAATGTGTTGCAACGCCATCAAGCGCTCCAGTGTCAGCTCGTGTCGCAAGACCGGATGCCCGTGCCTCACGACACAGACATAATCGTCCACCATCAGTGATTGGTGGCAGAGCTGCGGATCTTCCACGCTGCGAATATCGACGGCGAAATCGATCTCACCTCGCACCAGATTACGCCACGGCTCCTAATCCAGAAGTGGGGCATTCCCCTGCAGAACAATATGCGCCCCCATCTTCACAATGGCTCCACTGAAAGCAATCGCTGCCTGCGGGGCGCCGCGAGGTTCTATAGAGAATGTCGGCAAAAGAGTTCTTCCTCACTTTAAAAACCATAACAACCCAGACAATGAAGGGCAGTGCCAGCCTGATGCTCACATGATCCAGACGGCAGGTGTACGAGTGTTTTTTTTAGTGCTAACATCGACGCTTATCCTGTATTACATAAAAACAAATAACAACAAAATCAATAAATTATAAGAGGCCCGCAATGTCCCACCGAAATGCGCGCTCATACTGGAAGGCGAACCTCAGAATTGTGTTCGCGCTCCTCAGCATCTGGTTCTTCATCTCTTTTGTCTGCGGTATCCTGCTGGCAGATTTCCTCGACAACTTCCGGATCGGTGGCTTCAAGCTTGGCTTCTGGATGGCTCAACAAGGGTCGATCTATGGCTTTGTAATTCTGATTTTTGTCTACATTCGTCTCATGGACAGACTGGACCATCAGTACAAACTCGATCAGATTGAGACTGCTGAAAAACCCTTCGCTACATCAAATCCCTCTGCAGCAAAAGATTCAGAAGCAGGAGACAAAGCATGAGCGTACAGATCTGGACCTATCTGTTCATCTTCCTGTCCTTCGGCCTCTACGCCCTGATCGCGCTGTGGTCGAGGGCGGGCTCTACCCACGATTTCTATGTTGCCGGTGGTGGGATCAGTCCACTGACCAATGGTATGGCGACGGCAGCGGACTGGATGTCTGCGGCGTCCTTCATCTCAATGGCGGGGCTGATTTCGTTCCTGGGCCGAGATGGCGCCTACTTTCTGATGGGCTGGACCGGCGGTTATGTGCTGCTGGCACTGCTGCTGGCCCCCTACCTGCGCAAGTTCGGCAAATTCACAGTGCCTGCCTTCATCGGTGATCGCTACTATTCCCAGAGTGCACGACTGACGGCAGTGTTTTGCGCCATTGTGATTTCGTTCGTATATGTCTGCGGCCAGATGCAGGGCGCCGGCATTGTGTTCTCACGCTTCCTGGAAGTGGATATCACCACAGGCGTTATCATTGGCATGACCATCGTGTTCTTCTACGCGGTGCTCGGTGGTATGAAGGGCATCACTTATACTCAAGTGGCTCAATACTGCGTGCTGATATTCGCCTACATGGTGCCAGCAATCTTCCTGTCAATGATGATGACAGGAAATCCCATCCCGCAATTGGGCTTTGGCTCCGAACTGCAACCGGAATACGGTGGCGGCTACCTACTTGACCGCCTGGATGGCCTTTCGGAAGAACTCGGTTTCGGCACCTATACCACCGGTCAGAAAAGCACCCAGGACGTATTCTTCATCACCGCAGCCCTGATGTTCGGGACTGCAGGGCTACCCCATGTGATCATCCGTTTCTTCACAGTGCCTTCAGTGCGCGATGCCCGACTTTCCGCAGGGTATGCACTGGTGTTCATCGCAATTCTCTACACCACCGCACCGGCGCTGGCGGCATTCTCCAAAACCAACCTGTTGGATACTGTCAACAACGCCGAGTACAGCACCATGCCCTCCTGGTTCTCCACCTGGGAGCGCACAGGACTTATCACTTTCGACGACAAAAATGGCGATGGAAGAATTCAGTACGTGGGTGATGCCCAGATCAATGAGCTTAGCGTCAACCGAGACATCATGGTGCTAGCCAATCCAGAGATCGCCCAACTCCCCAACTGGGTCGCGGCACTGGTCGCGGCGGGAGCACTTGCCGCTGCACTCTCCACGGCATCAGGGCTGTTGCTGGTGATATCGACCTCGATCTCACACGACCTGATCAAGCGCATTCTGCGACCACAAACAACCGAGAAGGAGGAGCTGAATTACGCGCGCATCGCGATCTTTTTCGCGGTCCTGATAGCAGGATATTTCGGCATCAATCCGCCCGGGTTTGTCGCCGAAGTGGTCGCTTTTGCCTTCGGACTGGCCGCCGCCTCGTTCTTCCCGGCTATCGTGCTGGGGATCTTTTACAGCCGCATGAACCGACAAGGAGCCGTGGCGGGAATGGTGGCGGGGTTCACCTTCACAGCGGCGTACATCATCTATTTCAAGTTTGTTGATCCCTCCATGAGCACTGCTGAACACTGGTGGTTCGGTATCTCCCCCGAAGGCATCGGCACACTGGGAACGATGTTGAATCTTGTGGTAGCGCTTACAGTTTGCCGCTTCACCGCCGAGCCCCCGATCGAGGTACAGGAGATCGTCAGACATATCCGTCTGCCGGGAGAGCACGTATAGCTTTTTGCCTCAGGAGACACTGAACGAAGGCAACCATCAGGCCACTATCAATCGCTAACTGGCCGCCAAATATCATCGACACCAAGGTCAATGAGACACCGGTCAAGGGCTGGCTGATTCGTGATGGCATTGTGCATCGCACCGCTGTTGAGAGCAGAGCCTTGATGCATTAGGAATTGATGGAAATTTACCAAATTATCGAAGGCTCCGGCACCTTGGTGACCAGAGGCGGCATGGAGGAGTCCTGCATCATTTATCCTTTCGCGGTGACACCCGGACCCCATGCAGGCGCGTGGCACTCTTCGCAACTAACGACCTCAATCATCCGTCATGCTGATGCTCGGCCGCGCAGGTTGCGCAGCACACTGTGCCTCGACTTTCTCCACCACCTGGTCCGCCAGCGCGCGATAGGCCTTGGCCACCGCGCCGTCGGGCTGCGCCACCACAATGGGATTACCACTGTCCGTATGTTCGCGAATCGAGAGATCCAGAGGCAGTGAACCGATAACTTCGACGCCGTAGTCACTGGCAATCTGCTGGCCACCACCTTCACCGAAGATCGCCTCCGCATGTCCGCAGTTCGAACAGATGTGTACGCCCATGTTCTCAACCACCCCCAGTATCGGCACGTTCACTTTACGGAACATTTCAATTCCCTTGCGCGCATCCAACAGCGCAACATCCTGAGGAGTAGTCACGATCACTGCGCCACTGACCCGCACAGACTGGGTAAGGCTGAGCTGGATATCGCCAGTGCCGGGCGGCATATCGATGATGAGGTAGTCCAGATCCGACCACAGGGTCTGCTCCAGCATCTGCTTGAACGCGCCAACAATCATCGGGGCACGCCACGCCATCGCAGTCGTCGTGTCTACCAGATAACCCATCGAATTGGACTCGATGCCATGCGCACGTATCGGCTCCATATACTTGTTGTCGATGACCTTGGGCCGCGTCCCCGCCTTGACTCCCAGCATCAGAGGCTGACTCGGGCCGTAGATATCCGCGTCCAGCAATCCCGTGCGCAGACCGCGCTGCTGCAAAGCCAGCGCGAGATTCACTGCTGTAGTGGATTTGCCAACGCCGCCCTTTCCGGACGCTACGCAAACGATGTGCTTTATTGCATTCAATTTGTTCAAGACTGACTCACTTATGGAAAACGGATGGGGTGACCGACGGCCAGCCTGGGGCCATCAGAAGAGCAGGCATTATCCATTGATGCAACGGTCTTGAACATCCCAGATCAGCATGGAAAACCCTGCCCTTTTGAGCTAACCTCTAAAATCACAAACGCTACCAATCAGCAAGGAAACCCTACAGCCATGTCTAAAGCAACGTTATGCCTGCTTGTTGCGCTGGCGATTGCTGAGCCGGCGCTGGCGCAAGGAGGCATTGCGCCAGCGCAGTCGGAGAGCGAGGCTCCTATCAAATATGCGATCTATTCAAGCGCCTGGGGCGAGCCGAGCAATGCTGGGCTGAGACTGGTAGCACAGAATCAGACCGATCACTCGTTGAAGCTAGACTCCATTTTGTTCAGCGACGAAGACAACACCGCGATCATCACCTCCCTCGCCATTGATCTGACCATTCCTGCACAGGCTTGGGCGGAAACCGAGATGTCATATGTGGATCTGCTGTTCGGCAGCAAGTGCATCACTGAGACGATGACGGAGAGCTGGAAACTGGTGGAAATCTCCAACTACACGCTCAACCCTTCCGTACGGGGGTTGATCATCGAAGACACAGATTCCTTTCGTATTTATCAGTGCGTGCGGACTGTGACGCTCAATTGGCAGGACCCCGAGTCGGGGGCGACGACCGAGTTCACAGAATGGGTCATGTACCATTTCGAGCGTCGCCGTGAGTTCTGATTTTTTCTTGCTGCGGCATAACTCCGTAGCCCGACCTGCGCCAAGGGGCACAGCTCTGACTTCGGTGGTAACTCGCAGAACTGAAGATCAGCACTCGCACTTGGGGTTGCATTTGGGTACGCGTAGCACCGTAGGGCCAGCCTCCAATCCGCGTGCTACACCAATGCTTCGCGTCAAAAAAAAGGGCTGCAATTGCAGCCCTTTTCATTCAAGCAGGAAGATCACACGAATCAACCACCAGTAAGTACACCACCGTACTGAACAAAGAACGGTGCAAACACCAGGCTCAGGATGGCTGACAATTTGATCAGGATGTTCAGCGACGGACCCGAGGTGTCCTTCAGCGGATCACCCACGGTGTCACCCACCACGGCTGCTTTGTGCACCTCTGATCCCTTGCCGCCCAGATTGCCTGCCTCAATGTACTTCTTGGCATTGTCCCACGCACCGCCACTGTTGGACGACGCAATAGCCAGCACGCCTCCGCACACCAGTGAACCCGCTAGAACGCCTGCCACAGCGGGAACGCCGAACAGGTAACCAACTACCAGTGGTGTGCCCATAATCAGGATGCCGGGCGCGATCATCTCGCGTAGTGCTGCCTGGGTAGAAATGGCCACGCACTGGGCGTAGTCAGGAGAGGCCGTGCCTTCCATCAATCCAGGGATAGTGTTGAACTGCCGACGCACCTCTTCGATCATGTCGAACGCGGCCTTGCCCACAGACTTCATCGTCATCGCAGTAAAGAGGAACGGCAGCACCGCACCCATGAACAGACTCACGAACACAATCGGATCGAGTAGGTTGATTGATGCCAGCAGATCCGACGTTGGGTCTTCCTCTTTCATCAATGCATCCGCACTAGTCAGGAACGCAGCGAACAAGGCCAGCGAAGTAAGAATCGCCGCGCCAATCGCGAAACCTTTACCGATTGCAGCAGTGGTGTTGCCAGCGGCATCGAGAATGTCGGTACGACGACGCACTTCTTTCGGTAGTCCGGCCATTTCAGCAATACCACCAGCATTGTCAGAGACAGGACCGTAGGCATCAATGGTCAGCGCAATTGCCAGTGTCCCGAGCATGCCGAGTGAGCCGATGGCCACACCGTACATACCACCCAGTTCCCAGGAAACGAAGATTGCAATGGCGATAGCGATATAAGGCAACACTGTGCTCTTGTAGCCGAGTGCCAGACCGTAAATGATGTTGGTCGCGGCGCCAGTCTCACAGGATTTGGCCACTTCCTGCACGGGTTTGAACGCCCCGGAGGTGTAATAACCCGTCAGCAGTCCTACCACAAGGCCCGCAACCAGACCCGACAGGAAGCACCAGTAGATGCCCATGCTGGTATAGGCCTCTTCACGCAGCACGAAGTCCGCGGGAATGAAGGCGCGTGTGACAAAGAACATGGCAACCGCCATCAGCGCACTGGAGATGATCAACAGCTTCATCAGCGCAGGGGAAACGTCGTCTTCTGTTTTCACTGTTACGAAGCACATGGTCAGCAGACTGATCGGGATACCCACTGCACTGATCAGAATAGGGTACAGCAACGCATCGACGTTACCGGCGAAAACCACAGCACTGATCACCATTGCAGCACAGGTACTCTCGGCACAGGAACCGAACAGGTCCGCGCCCATACCGGCCACGTCACCAACGTTGTCACCGACGTTATCAGCGATCACGGCAGGGTTGCGCGGGTCGTCTTCTGGAATGCCTTTCTCTACCTTGCCCACGAGATCCGCACCGACGTCAGCCGCCTTGGTGAAGATACCGCCGCCGACACGAGCGAACAGCGCAATAGTGGAACCGCCAAGACCAAAGCCGGCGATGATTTCCATCAGAACATGGTTGGGCAGATCGGCGGGGAGCCAGGCTTTCAGGACCACGTAGACGATAATCAGACCAAGTACGGCCAGACTGACCAGTGCGAAACCCATCACCGCGCCTGAATTGAGGGCCACTTTGAACGCATCGCCAATATTGTCTTTAGCTGAAACAGTAGTACGGGCATTACCCTGCGTGGCGATCATCATGCCGATATAGCCAGAGGCAATGGAGATGATGCCGCCGAAAAGGAAGGCGACTGCGGTGTAAATACCCTCTCTGGTATCGGGGGTGTGAGTGTCATCAATCAGCAACGCAATGATTGCGGCAAATACGACCATGAAAATAGCGAGAAATTTGTACTCTTGCTTGAGGAATGCCATGGCACCCTCTGCAATGGCACTGTGAATCATCTTCAAACGGGATTTCTGTTCTCCATCCAGACCGAGATCTATTGGAACACTCATCACCTGGCGCATGTAGAAATACGCCACGCCTAAACCGAAAAGAGAAAGCAATACAGAGATAGTAATTGTCATACCTGGCATCTTGCGGTAACCCCTTTATCTATTGTTTTTGTACGGACCGAGGCACTGTAGCATATCAATTAGGACAAACAAAGCCGCCACCATGGCGCCTGCAACGGCACCGGCAGCTGGAAATGAAAGCTTTTTTTGGCAGGCCGGCGAAGGACCAGAAATGACTCGTAACGAGCCTAGCGGGAAGGTTTTTTGCCCTTCTTCCTGGAACCGGCCGAGGTTTTGGCGGCAGAGCCAGAATGGGTCTTCTTCTTTGCAGCCAGGGCATCAAGACGGGCCTTTTTAAAAGCATTGCGCAAATCTATGAGACGCGACTCCGTCTCCTTGAACCTGCGCTCGTCAAGTGCTCCTTTGATATCGATAACATCCGCGCTCATTTCTGTACCAGTGCCTGCGCCTCGCGTTTGAGGGCATCCTTGCGGGACTCCAGATCGGTAATCAAATCCTTCCGCAAGGGCTCAGCGAGCTGGCCCGCAGAGTTGGTAGTACTGTATTTGAGTTGTTCAGCGGCAAGCACCTCCAGCAATTCCTCAGCTGTGGCGATGGCCTCTTCGAGCTTGCCGTTCGCGGCGGTAACATTTTCTGTTCTGGCTCGAGCAGACGCTATCTCTGCTTCCAGCTCGGCAATGCGTGCCTGCTGCTCGCGCTGGCTGCGCTCTGCATCAAGGCGCTGCTGCTCAGCAGCACGAGACTGTTGTTCACGCTCGGCTCTTGCCGCTTCCTCTACCCGGGCCTGTTGCTCGGCGGCCTGACGTGCAGCCTCCAGGCGGGCACGTTCCTCTGCCGCTCTAGAGACCGCAGTAACCTCGGCGGCGCGCTGTTCCTCGCTGATCGCTGCCTGATCGGGAGTCTGCGGTGCGGAGTCGCCGGATGCAGCGCAGCCAGCGAGCACAAGCACCAGTACTCCCAGCAGTAACCGCAGAGGCGCAGCGGTGAAGTTGTCGTTTTTTTCGACTGTGATCATCATGAGGCGGTCCTTGTACAAAAGTCGGGGCGAGAATCTATATTGCTTGACGACACCATAATCAGTCTAAGATAGTACAGTCAAGCCTGCTGCAGGTGAATGCAGCATGGCCACAGACCGGCCTTCGATGCGCCGGGCGCACTCTTTATAACGGTAATCCACGACTTTGTCAGCAGCCCATGCTGAATCCCCATGATGACAGCACGCTCGTCCAGCCTGATTACTTTCGGAAAACTGCTTATCGCGCTGCTGCTCGGTCTGCCAGTGGTATTGCTGTTGCTGACTCTACAACTCACGCCTTCGGTCCCTGCCAGCCGCTCCATTGACGATGTTGATATCCGTGCCATTGAGCAGCTGATCGTCGATAACGCGCCAAAGCAGATCAGCAGCACCGACCAGCGCCGCCTGCAACTGAACCGGGAAGAGATGAATCTGCTGGCAGCATTCGCGCTGCAGACTATACCGGGTCTGCAGGATCTCTCTGCCGCTGTCACCCTCGGCGAAGGCAGCGCCAGTATCGATCTGGTGCTGCCGTGGCGCACGCCGATAATGTCTTTCTATACGAATCTGCATGCTCGCATCCGGCAGCAGGATGGCGCACTCGAACTCTACGATGTGCGCGCCGGGCATCTGCCGGTTCCCACTGCGCTGGTGCATGGCGCCATCCGCACTGCCGAAAGCATACTGATCGCCAACTATGTGAACTATCAGGAATTCTCCACACTTCAGCAACGGGTTAGCGACGTCGTCTTCGAGACCGAGACAGTAGCAATCACCCTCGACTGGCAACCCGACATGATGACGCAAGTGCAGGCTCAAGCGGAGCAACTGTTACTGAGTGCGGAGCAAAAAGATCGCATATTGCGTTACTACATGCAGATCGCTGAGATTGTCACGGCCTTACCGCCCGACACCAAGAGCATCTCACTGAACGACCTGCTGTTTCCGCTGTTCAGAATCGCGAGTGTGCGCGCCGCCAATGACAGGGACGCTATCACTGAGAATCGCAATCTATTGCAAGCCTTGTCTCTGTATGTCAACGAGGCAGACATCCGGGTCCTGGAAGGAACTACGTCTGTCATCGGTGCGACGCCCGTGCGCAGGGTCGAAGTGACGCTTCAACGCCGATCTGATCTGGCTCAACACCTGACCACGTCTGCCGCTATCACCGCCTCTGCAGGTGCGGGGATTGCGGGCATCCTCTCCAACAGCAAGGAAACCTACGATGCACGTTATCGCAGTGGTTTCAGTTTTAGCGACCTGACGGCCAACAGCGCCGGAGTGGCTTTGGGTAACGCCGCCACCAGCAATGTCGCTGACGCTCTGGCGCTGCAGCAAAAGCTGGCTAATGCCGTCCAGGAGTCAGACTACATGCCCCCGGTTTCCAGAGACCTGGTAGGGCTCAGCGAGACTGATTTCTCTCAGCAGTATCAAGACCGCAACAGTCAGGCTTACCTGGCCAAGGTTGCCGCCATCAATCTCGAGATTGCCTCCCTGCCCATCTACTCCGGTATTCAGTAGTACGGGCATCGTTATATACTGCCGCCCGTTCCAGCCAGCATTAGCAAACACCCATAGGGCTGGTCATCGCCAGGCAGGATTGTGACAGCATGAGCAAATCAGGATTCGACACCACCAATCTGCACTCCGATCGCTCCGATCATCCGGAGCACGGCAGTCTTCACAAACCCATTCACACGTCGATTGCCTTCGAGTACGCCGACGCAAGGGAACTGGCCGCCGTCTTCCAAGGCCGCAAGAGTGGATACAATTACGGTCGCCAGCAGAATCCCACGGTCAACGCGCTGCAGAACCGCATCACCCGCATGGAGCAGGGGCTGACCACTGTCGCCTTCGCGACAGGCATGGCTGCGATCGGTTCGATACTGTTTGCTCTGCTGCGCCAGGGCGACCATGTGGTGGCCAGCTCATTCCTGTTCGGCAACACCAATAGTTTGTTCAACACCTTCACCAACTTCGGTGTGGAAGTGAGCTTCGTGGACGCTACTGACGCCACCAATGTACAGAAGGCCGTCAAGAGCAACACGCGACTGGTCTTCGTCGAGGCCATCGCCAATCCTGCCACACAGGTCGCTGACTTGGAGGGCATCGGCGCGCTGTGCACCGAACTCGGCCTCCTCTATGTGGTGGACAACACGATTACCACACCATGGTTGTTCTCCCCGAAAAGCGTAGGGGCATCCCTGATCGTCAATTCGCTTTCCAAGTACTTCGGCGGCCATGGCGACGCACTAGGCGGCTCGCTGACCGACACTGGACTGTACGACTGGTCGGCATTCCCGAATCTGTACGACACCTACAAGACCGGCCCGAGCGAGCAATGGGGCATCACCCAGATCAAGAAGAAGGGGCTGCGCGATTTTGGGGCCACGCTGGCACCAGAGGCAGCACACACTCTGGCCGTGGGTTCGGAAACAATGTCGATGCGTGTCGACCGCGCCTGCCATAACGCGCTGGCGCTGGCACAGTTCTGCGAGAACCATCCACGTATCCGCAAGGTCAACTACCCTGGCCTGCCCAGCCACGCCCAGCACGCAAGGGCCGCACGCCTGTTCCGTAATTTCGGCGCGCTGATGAGCATAGAGCTGGTGGATGAGCTGGACTGTTTCGATTTCCTGAACAATCTCAAATGCGTCGTATCCTCCAGCAATCTTGGCGATACCCGCACGCTGGCGATTCCAGTTGCTCACACCATTTTCTATGAAATGGGAGCTGCACGCCGAGCCTCCATGGGAATTGCCGATTCCATGATTCGCCTTGCCGTCGGCATCGAGGACATCGACGATCTGTTGGCGGACTTCGAGCAGGCGCTGGCTTAAGCGTTATCGAACAGACATGCACGGGAGAAGAGAATCGCGATCATGATAACGCTCTGTCACACGGCGGATATTGAAGAAGGGGCTTCCAAGGGTTTCGAGATCGGCAACAAGTATGTGTTCGCCGTGAAGAAAGACGACAGAATGTTCCTTTACTACAACTACTGTCCGCATCTGGGAACGCCACTGGAGTGGCAGGAAGATCGCTTCCTTGACAGTGATGGCGCGCTGATTCAGTGCTCCACTCACGGCGCGCTGTTTCTGATCGAAAACGGCCAATGTATTCTTGGCCCCTGCAAAGGCAAGCGCCTGCACCCGATTCCGTTTGTCATCGGCAATGGTTTCATGATGGTAGACGAGGAAGACGTCATCCATCTGGGACGGATCTAGGCACAGCCCGCGTCAGGGAAAACTCACCAGTAATTCATGGCGGAGAATGATTTCCTCCGACCCGATGTCACAGCCCCAGGCCATCACCTCGACACCCGCACGGCACGCCTCTCGCAATGCCTGGCCGTACGCAGGATCCAACTGATCGGCAGGCATCACGGTGTCGATGCCGGTGTGCTGAACACAAAATAACAGTACTGCGCGCTTTCCACTGGCACGCATGGCCATCAGCTCCCGCAGATGTTTGAGGCCGCGTGATGTGACAGCATCAGGAAACGCACCGAGACCATTGCCCAACCCCAGAGTCACGCTCTTGACCTCCAGGTAGCAGGACTGCCCTGGACGATTTGCGGCATCAGTGAGCAGGAAATCGATCCTGCTGCCTTCATTCCCATAGACTACTTCGCTGCGCAGTTCACCATAACCCATCAAGGCCGGAATCACGTCGTTTTGCAGCGCCTCGCTGACCAGCGCATTGGCACGCCACGTATTGATGCCCACCCTGTTATGCCCATCAACCTCGATCTGCTCCCATGTCAACGGGTATTTACGCTTCATATTAGCGGATGCCGAATACCAGACCCGGCTGCCGGGCTCCGCACAATGCAGCATGGAGCCAGTGTTAGGACAATGGAGTGTAGTCGTGCTGCCGTCGCCGAGTTGCACATCAGCGAGGAAGCGTTTGTAGCGCTTGATCAGTCGGGCTTCCTGCAACGGTTTGGTAAATTTCATCACTGCAGCCTGCCGGAATTCACGGCCTCTCGCAGCCTCTCAGCAGCCACCTGCAATTGCGCCATGCTGGTAGTGAACGCGAAGCGCACATGTCGCCGATTCTCGAACTCCCCGAAGTCCGTGCCAGGTGTCACCGCCACACCGAAATTCTCCAATAAGGAATGGCAAAAATATTCGCTGTCATCGGAGAAACGCTCGATGCCCGCATATATGTAGAACGCCCCGTCGGTGCTGACCGGAATGGAAAAACCCAGCTCCCGCAGAACACCTATCAGAAAATCGCGACGCTGTGCGAAAGCTGCCCGGCGCTCTTCCAAGATCTCGCGTGTATCGTTATCGAAAGCGCGCAAGGCCGCGAACTGTGCCACCGTTGATGCAGCAATGAAGAGGTTTTGCGCCAGAATGTTGCTGGCTTCAACCAAAGGTTCAGGCACTACAAACCAACCCAGACGCCATCCCGTCATGCCAAAGTATTTTGAAAAACTGTTCACTACCAGGGCGTCATCGGAGACCTGCAGCACTGTCGGCAATCCGTCGGTGTAATCAAGCCCGTGATAAATCTCGTCTACGAGAAGGTGCAGATCATGGCTGTCTGTCCATGCACAGAGGTCCCGCAGCCCCGCCAGCTCCAGCACCGTACCAGTCGGATTCCCTGGTGATGCCACCCACACACCGCGCGTCCTGGCGGTACGATGGCACTCCAGCAGTTCGCGGGTGATCTGATACCGCGTCTCAGCCCCCACCGGCACGAGCTGAGCTTCGGCCCCTGCCAGTCGCACATAATTGCGATTGCATGGATAACCAGGATCGCTCATCAGCACACCATCTCCCGGATTCAACAGCAGCTGAGCCAAGAGGCTGAGCGCACCACTGGCGCCGGGCGTGACAAATATTCTTTGCGGTGCAATGTCGACGTCATAATCGCTGCTGTAGTATGCGGCGATGCGTTCACGCAACTGTGGCAAGCCTGCCGCCGGCGTGTAACTGGTGTGCCCTTGCGCCAGTGCGGCGCGCCCCGCTTCCAGAATGGGCGCCGCCGTCACGAAATCGGGTTCTCCTACTTCCAGATGAACGATGCTGCGCCCCTGCGCCTCAAGAGCCCTGGCACGCTCCAGCACGGTCATCACCCGGAAAGGATTGACGCCACGCATACGTTGCGCAATCGTGAAACGGGATCTGGTATGGCTGGACATCGATTGAATCTCCGAGTAGCAGACGAGGCTGCTGAATTTTTTGCAGGAAGTGCATTATATAGGCGGGCATCGAGTCCCGCGAACAGCTTTCAGGGGCGTTCGGGACTCACTGACACAGGAATCCTGGAAGTTACTTTCCTGTGGCGCGAGTAAGAATATTCTGGTAGCTTACCGGGCTTTCTTTGGACCCAGTGCTGGCATCACGCTGTTAATGATTGCGAGTGATTAATTTGGACGAGCCCCCCTGCGGGCAATGAGGCGTAGCGAACCATGTCTGACAAGCAAGCCACTGCTCCTGTTCTCAAAAACTTCACCCCTTACATAGAAAAGAAAGGGGAACAGTACATGAACGAGAATCAGAAGGAACACTTCAAGTCCATCCTGCGCAACTGGCGCAATCAGCTGATGGAAGAAGTAGATCGAACCGTACACCACATGCAGGACGAAGCTGCCAACTATCCAGACCCTGCCGACCGCGCCACGCAGGAAGAGGAATTCAGCCTTGAACTTCGCACGCGTGACCGCGAGCGCAAGCTGATCAAGAAGATCGACAGCACGATCGAGAAGATCGCTCAGGACGATTACGGTTTCTGTGAGTCCTGCGGTATTGAGATTGGCATTCGTAGACTGGAGGCCCGTCCAACGGCCAGCAAGTGCATCGACTGCAAGACTCTCGACGAGATCAAGGAAAAGCAATGGGGCGCCTGACAAGGTGCTCCATGTTCCTGCCGGGCAGACTCGCTCTGCCCTCTCCAACCCACTGCAGATTCTGATTCCATCCCCGTACCCATGAGCACCAAGGCAGACTACATCGGTCGCTTTGCCCCCTCACCCAGCGGTCCATTGCATTTCGGTTCCCTCGTAGCTGCACTAGCCAGCTATCTCGACGCACGCTCTCAGGGTGGCTCGTGGCTGTTACGCATGGAGGACCTTGATCCCTCTCGCGAACCACCGGAAGCTGCGGCGCTGATCCTTTCAACGCTGGACGTCTTTGGTTTGCACTGGGATGGCACCGTGTTGTGTCAGAGTCAACGACTTGCCGCCTATGCTGAGGCCCTCGCCGATTTGCAAGACAGAGGACTTGTCTATGGCTGTGATTGTTCACGCCTGCAGATTCAAGCCATCGGAGGTGTCTATGATGGTCGCTGCCGCCAGCGGCAACTGCTGAACAGCGCGGGAGCACTGCGCGTTGTGGTGCCTGACGACACTGTCCTCTTTGTGGACGCCATACAGGGGCAACAGCAACAAAGCCTTCTCAAAGAGTGCGGAGACTTTGTCCTGCGCCGCAAGGATGGCCTGATTGCCTATCAATTGGCTGTAGTAGTCGATGACTTTTTTCAGCAAGTCACTCACATCGTGCGCGGGTCGGACCTGCTTGCTTCTACGCCACGCCAGCTCTACCTGCAGAGGCTGCTGGGATTCCCTACCCCACACTATGCCCACATCCCAGTTGCCGTGAACGGCAGCGGACAGAAGCTCAGCAAACAGCACTTCGCGACACCCCTGGATCAGCAGTATCCAGCCGCTCAACTGCTGGAAGCACTCAGGTTTCTCGGACAGTCACCTGACACCGATCTGGCAGGAGCCCCTCCAGAGGTCTTGCTCGCCTGGGGGGTAATTCACTGGGATATACAGGCGGTGCCCAAGTTAGCTACCATTCCTATCCAACCAGACCGCTGACAGGCTTCGCGTCGCCAGCACCTAGACTATCAACCCGGTCCGCTTGCCCCGGACATGCATGAATCTGCGAGAGAACTCTTGTACATCACCCGAGCCACATTACTGCTGATTTTGTTCAGTTACCTGCTCTTTCTGACGAGTGTGGACTGGCTGTCGGAGACAGACGGTGCCTGGTATCGCCCCTTTATCATCGGCCTGCTCGTGATTGCTCTTGCGGCATTCAGCCAACGGGAACAGAACTCCGATGATCTTTGACCTCAGCACTCTGTTTATCCTCGGAGTCTGCTACCTGATGCTGTTGTTCGGTATCGCGCTGGCGACTGAGAAAGGCTGGATTCCCCAGCGTATTACCCGTCATCCGATCGTCTACGTCTTGTCGCTCGGAGTATTCGCCAGTGTCTGGTCGTACTATGCCGCCACCGGAAATGCCTTCCGGGATGGCTTCGGTTACCTAGCGCCTTTCATCGGTATCTCGCTGGCGTTCCTGTTTTCCCCAGTCATGCTGCGTCCCATTCTGGACATCACCAAGAGCTATCAGCTTAGCTCTCTAGCCGACCTGCTGGCCTTTCGCTATCGCAGCCCGCTCGCCGGGACATTGACAACGATCGTGATGCTAATGGGAGTCACGCCCCTGTTGTCACTGCAGATACAGGCAGTCGCCAACAGTGTTGCCATCCTCGCGCCCGAAGCGTCACAAACTACGCTGGCTTTGACCTTCTGCCTCCTTATCACACTGTTTGCCATCCTCTTTGGCACGGGCCGTGGCGCCGGCCGCGAGAAGCACGAAGGGCTGGTGATGGCCATCGCATTCGAATCCGTTGTGAAGTTGGTGGCCATGCTCACCGTAGGCGGGTTCGCGGTCTACAAAGGGTTCGGCGGGTTCGCGGAAGTCGATCAATGGTTGCGGGCGCAGCCCGAATTGCTGAGCAGCATCAAGGATCCTGCCACCGCCGGCAGTTTTCATATTACAGCAATCCTGTTCTTTACTGCGGCGGTGGCTTCGCCGCACATGTTCTACATGATCTTCAACGAGAACAACGACCCCAAGGCCTTGACCCTGGCCAGCTGGGCTTTACCCTTGTACTTCCTGCTGCTCAGCCTGCCGGTGATGCCCATCCTGTGGGCAGGGCTTAAAGCCGGATCAGCGGCACCGCTGGACTTCTACCCGGTGACGATCGGCATGGACTACGGATCGCCGCTGGTTACGCTGATCGGGTTCGTCGGAGGGCTGTCAGCCGCCAGTGGTCTGATCATCGTAATCACCCTGGCACTTTCCAACATGTGCCTGAATCATCTGATTCTGCCCGTCTATCAGCCCACAGCCCGCACCGATATCTATCGCTGGTTGCTCTGGAAACGGCGCATTCTGATCGCAGCACTGATCTGGATCGGTTTTCTTTTTTATTACATTCCCGACGACAAGCTCAGCGTCCGTGCCATCGGCAATGTTTCCTATATTGCCAGTCTGCAGTTCCTGCCCAGTATCGTTGCCCTGCTTTACTGGCCGCGCGGCAACAAGCACGGATACGTAGCGGGGCTCTCGGTAGGTGTGGCCATCTGGCTGCTGTTCCTCATACTGCCGGTCGTGACCGATACCGATCTACTCGGTGCCGCGAACCTTAGTTCAAGGGAGATCATCGTCATTTCGCTAGTCTGCAATATCCTGGTTTTTGTGTTGACCTCGCTGTGGACTCGCACCTCGGCAGAGGAGCGCGCATCGGCCGACATCTGCGCGCTGGACACGATTCGCCGCCGTAATCGCACCGGATTAGTCGCACGCAGCCCAGAGGAGTTCATTGCCAAGTTGACCAAACCGCTAGGCGAACGCACGGCGACCCGCGAAGTGTTGCAGGCGCTGCGTGACCTCAAGATCGACAGCCAGGAAAAGAGCCCACATGCCATGCGTCTTCTGCGCGGTAGACTTGAGGCCAACCTCTCCGGGTTGCTCGGCCCCTCCATCGCCCACGACCTTATCGATCGTTTCCTGCCCTACACTAGCGAATCCGAAGCTGGCTCCACCGACGTCGATGTCATCGAGAGCCGCATCGAAGCATATCGCAGCAACCTATCGGGTATGGCCGAAGATCTCGACAATTTGCGCCGCTACCACCGCCAGGTGTTGCTCGAATTGCCACTGGGCGTCTGCTCGTTGGGGGAGCAGAACCAGATTGTGATGTGGAATCACACCATGGAAAAAATGACCGGCACCCCCGGACAATCGGTGCTTGGTGCCCAGCTCACCGACATAGGCGAACCGTGGGCAACCCTGATTCACGACTTCACTGCGGGAGACGCGGCCCACGCGCATAAACGCGTTGTCCAGGTGAAGAACAGCCGTCGCTTCATCAGCCTGCACAAGGCCATCATTGAGAAGTCCGCCGCTCACAAGATCAAGCAGGACGGTGTAGTCATTCTGCTGGAAGACCTGACCGAAACGGAGCTGCTGGAGGAGGAGCTTACCCACAGTGAGCGCTTGGCCTCCATAGGCCGCCTCGCGGCCGGCGTTGCGCACGAAATTGGCAATCCCATTACCGGCATTGCCTGTCTGGCACAGAACATCCGTGATGAAACCGACAATGACGAACTACGCTCCATGGCCAGGCAGATCATCGAACAGACAGATCGCACATCGCGCATCGTGCAGTCACTGGTCAACTTCGCCCATAGCGGCAGCAACAAGCCCGATCACACCAGTGAAGTGGTCACGGTGGAGGAATGCGCCAAAGAGGCCATCACACTGATCTCGCTCGACAAGAAGCGCAAAGACATCAAATACGCCGTCAATTGCAGGACGGGGCTGCAGATTCTAGGGGACTCGCAGAGACTTCTGCAGGTCATGATCAATCTCATCAACAACGCTCATGATGCCAGTCCCGCTGGAAGCACGATCACCATCGCCAGCAAGCTGGTTTCGGGATCGGTACAGCTATCGGTCACTGACGAGGGTACCGGTATTCCGGAAGAAATTCGCGATCGTGTTTTCGACCCATTCTTCACTACCAAAGAGCCTGGGGAAGGCACCGGACTTGGGCTCTCGCTGGTCTATAGCATCGTTGAAAATCTCGATGGACATATAGATATAATCAACGCATCGCTGCGCAGGGAGAATCCCGGGACACGGGTAATTCTGACCTTTCCCTGTTATGATGGCTCCGCCTCCGCAGCCGGGGCGTCTCCAAATGCACTCTGATTGAATCGCTAGTTTATTAGTTTAGCCTGTTAGTTTAGTCAGCACTTTTTGAGTAAGAAGATGGCAGCACAGAGCAAAGTATTAGTGGTTGAAGACGAGCAGGTCATTCGTACTGCCTTGCGTCGCCTGCTGGAGAGACACGGCTATCTGGTCGAAGAAGCCAGCAACGTGAAAGACGCCGGCGAACTGCACAAACTCAACGAATTCGACATTATCGTCAGCGACCTGCGCCTGCCTGGGGCTCCTGGCACCGATCTGATCAAGACCACCAAAACTCCTGTCCTGATCATGACCAGCTATTCCAGCCTGCGCTCAGCCATTGACTCCATGAAGATGGGCGCCGTCGACTACATCTCCAAGCCATTCGAACACGAAGAAATGCTGGAGACAGTTGCCCGTATCATCAAGGAAAACGCCAACAGAAAAGTGGTTGTCGAGAAGCCAGTGCCGCCGGCAGAACCGCCAGTCTATGGGATGATCGGCAGCTGCCCCCAGATGATGGAATTGTTCCGCCGCATCCGCAAAGTCGCGCAGACCAACTCCACAGTGCTTATCAATGGTGAGTCAGGAACAGGCAAGGAACTCGTTGCCCGCGCCATCCACAGACTCAGCGACCGCAAGGACGCCGAGATGATTTCTGTCAACTGCGCAGCAATCCCTGAGAACCTGATCGAATCGGAGCTGTTCGGTCACGAAAAAGGCGCCTTCACAGGAGCCACCGCCAATCGCACAGGTCTCGTGGAAGCTGCCAGTAGCAGCACCCTGTTTCTCGACGAGATTGGTGAGCTACCACTGGAGGCTCAGGCCCGCCTGCTGCGCGTGTTGCAGGAAAACGAAATACGCAAGGTTGGTTCGGTACAGTCCAAGAAAGTCGATGTCCGCTTGGTGGTGGCAACTCACCGTGATCTTAAACAGTTGGTCATCGATGGCGATTTCCGCGAAGACCTCTATTACCGCATAAATGTGATGACGCTGGTCATCCCACCGCTCAAGGAACGTGGTAATGACATCCTCGTACTCGCCGACACCATTCTCGAACGGACCTGCAATCGCCTGAAGTCGCCCATGCTCAAGTTCAGCCCCGAAGCTACCCAGACCATCGCTTCCTATTCATGGCCGGGCAATGTCAGAGAGCTTGAGAATGCGATTGAGAGAGCAGTGGTCCTGGCTGAGTCTGAGTACATAGGCGCCGAACTGCTGGCTATCGAGTCGGGAGCCAAGATGCAGCCACGCAACTTGGGCGAACGCCATCCGACAACCGCCGCCCTCAGTCATGATGAAGCTGTCGAGGAATTGTCGCTTGAGGACTATTTCCAGCGCTTCGTACTGGAACATCAGGACCAGATGAACGAAACTCAGCTGGCCCGAAAACTCGGTATCAGCCGCAAGTGTTTGTGGGAAAGAAGACAGCGATTCGGGCTGCCACGTAAGAAGAAACACGCCTGATCCCGATCACAAGCACCAATCTCCGCTAGCCATATCGACAATTCTCCTCAGTGCTCCGCGACGTTTTTTCCAAGACACAACCTTGCAACGGTTTGTTACTGATACCCAACTACACAGCCAAACAGAGAACTTCGGTAACACAGTACCAGTTTAGCCAGCAAACAATTATTTTAAAAATACTTAAAATATTGTTTTTATTGCTTTTTTATTATCTGGCATGGTTAGTGCTCTATGTACGCCACAATAACAATAAATAATAACAACGAAAGCCAATAATAATAAATTTTGCATTACTGATGTTAGTGCAATGAATAAAAACAATAAGAAGTAGATTTTCGGTTTTTAGTGATGGCCTAGTCGTTGTCTGGCTGAAGATACTGTTTCGAAAAATGCTTTGCGGTGCTGTATTTGGTGCCTGATTAGTACAATAAAAATAACAAAACTAAATTACCTTCCTTGCGGGGGGGGTGTACTCGCCCCCCCAGAGCATTTCCTTCTGCTGGCTTACGTCATTTCAGTGTATTATGCACTGCCATTCGCTCTTCCCCTTCGATGCTATTCACAGATTTTATCCGCGTATCCTGCTCTGGTGATTACCACCATGACCGAGTTGTACCGGTAAATGGGTCCTGAAAAACTGATGTTGAGAAAGTTAACCAGAGTTCTGTTCGGCAAACGCGCCAAGTCTGTCATTCACACGGAAGAGCCGCCGGAAATCCAGCACTCTGCGCCCCGCAAGCAAGGCAACCCAGAGCGTTCAGTGTCCTCTACAGGCAGGGCCAACTTGAGCGACCTTGATTTGTCAGGCGCTCGCGTCATTGAGCGCGAAGATCACTGCATCTCCCGCAAGAGCATTTCGCCGAACGCCCTAAAAGTCCTGTATCGCTTGAATGACGCCGGCTATCACGCCTTTCTGGTTGGTGGTGGCGTGCGCGACCTGCTATTGGGCGACACGCCCAAGGATTTCGACATCGCGAGCAATGCAACCCCTGAGGAAATCCGCGAGCTATTTCGCAACGCAATGATCATTGGCAGACGTTTCAAGATTGTGCATCTGCGTTATGGCCGCGAAATCATCGAGGCGACGACATTCCGCGCCCACCACACCGCTGAGAATGAGTTCCAAGACGATACCTCGCATCGCGCCATCAAGGGCTTGGACTCGGCACACTCCAGCTCTGGCATGATACTGCGCGACAATGTCTATGGCAGCATCAATGAAGACGCCTTGCGTCGCGACTTCACCGCTAATGCTCTGTACTACACGACCGATGGTTTCCGCATCATCGATTTCGCCAACGGCTTGGAAGACATTGATAATCGCCTGCTGCGCATCATCGGCGACCCTGCGACACGTTATCGCGAGGACCCCGTCCGCCTGCTCCGAGCCATTCGCTTCTCAGCCAAACTCGGCTTTGAAATTGAGATGAAGACGCGCGCACCGATCAATGAGTTGGCATACTTACTTGAATCAATCTCCCCGGCGCGCCTGTTCGACGAAAGCGTCAAGCTATTAACTGGAGGGCATGCCGAGAAGACTTACGCATTGTTGCGTCAATTCAAAGTCGGTGATTTCATGCTCCCGGGTACGATGGCCTGCACGCGTGACACGGAGGCTCCTGCCAGCCGCCTGGTGGTGCTGGCCATGCGCAACACGGATACGCGTCTGGCGGAGGGCAAGTCTGTGACACCAGCGTTCCTGTTTGCAGCGCTGCTCTGGCCGGCGCTACTGCACGAACTGGAAAAGACGTCCGCAGGGAAAGCCATCACCCTGCTCGCGCAGCAGGATGCCGCCAACAAGGTCATAGGTCGACAATTGCAGATCACCTCCATCCCCAAGCGTTTCTCCATCGCGATGCGGGAAATCTGGGAATTGCAGCTGCGACTGGGCGTGCAGACCAAACGCGGGGTTGAATCCGCGCATCAGCACCCCAAATTCAGAGCCGGTTACGATTTCCTGTTGTTGCGCGAAGACGCCGGCGAAGACCTAGGCGGAATCGGGCAGTGGTGGACAGACTTTCAGGAAGGCGACAGAGGCCCGCAGGACAGCATGCTCGAAGCCTTGGGCAAGAGCAGCACAGGACCGCGTCGACGACGACGCAAACCCTCACGAAAACCGGCCAGTGGAGCAGGTGACAACGCGTGACAGAGAGCCAGAAGTCAGGCACTGCCTTTGTCAGGAAGCTCCCCCGCTTCATTGCGGTGGAAGGCCCCATTGGGGTCGGCAAAACCAGTCTTGCGCGGCGCCTGGCAGAGACCTTCAATTACGATATCCTGCTCGAAAAACCCGAAGAGAATCCCTTTCTCGAACGCTTTTATGAAAATCCACGCCAAGGCGCCCTGGCCACCCAGCTGTTCTTCCTGTTCCAGAGGGCTCGTCAGATCCAGGATCTGCGTCAGGATGATCTGTTCGAGCCGGTGCGAGTCGCTGATTTTCTGATCGACAAGGATCAGCTGTTTGCCCGGCAAAATCTCGACCAGGACGAGTATGCGCTGTATCAGCAGGTCTACGAGCATCTGACTATCGACGCACCGATCCCCGATCTGGTCATCTACCTGCAGGCGCCGGCAGAGGTACTGCAGCAGCGCATCCACAAACGGGGCATTACGGCCGAAAAGCAGATCCATCGGGAGTATCTTGAAAATCTCAACGAGGCGTATACCAGCTTCTTCCACTACTACAACAAGAGTGCTCTGTTGATCGTGAACAGTGCAGTGATTGACCTGGTGGACAATCAGGACGATTATCAGCAGCTCGTCGACCACATACTGACAGTGCCGCGAGGCACTCACTATTTCAATCCGAAGCCCAGCTTGCTGTAATACTCACGCTTTCTGACGCTTTATTGCCAACCGTTACCCTGTCAATTCCGGTTCCCACTCTATGAGTTCACAAGCAGCGCCAAACGTCAGTCCAACGGGCAATCGTTCACCTGTCACACTCAGCACTCTGATCAGGCTCAAGCAGCGCGGTGAGAAATTCACCTGCCTGACCGCCTATGACGCCTGTTTCGCCCAATTGATCGCCGAGGCAGGCGTCGAGGTAATCCTCATCGGCGATTCACTGGGAATGGTGTTACAAGGGCACGACAGCACATTGCCGGTCACCATGGATGACATGGTTTACCACATCAGCAGTGTCAAGCGCGGCAATCGCGGGGCTTTCCTGATTGGCGATATGCCGTTCATGAGCTACGCCTCCGAGTCGCAGACACTGGAGAACGCTGCCACTCTGATGCGCGCCGGGGCACAGATGATCAAACTCGAGGGTGGCGCCTGGATTGCCCACTCCACCCAGTTACTGGCGGAGCGCGGCATCCCCGTGTGCGCCCACATGGGCTTGACCCCACAGTCTATCAATCGCATCGGCGGCTACCACGTGCAGGGCAGAGACCCGCGTCAGGCCGAAAGTATGCTGGCTGAGGCCCGTTTGCTGGAACAGTCCGGCGCCAGCGTACTGCTGCTGGAATGTGTACCACAGACACTGGCAAGAACCATCACCGAAGCACTGAGCATTCCGGTGATCGGTATCGGTGCCGGCCCCGATACCGATTCCCAGGTAATGGTGCTGCACGATCTGTTGGGTATTTCACCGATCACGCCGAAATTCGTGAAAAACTTTCTGAAGGATTCACAGAATGGCATCCCCGGTGCGCTGCGCGACTACGTTGCCGCCGTGAAAGAAAAGCGCTTTCCCGCGCCTGAACACTGTTTCAACTGATCAGGGCATTCACTCCTAATCCCCGATTGCATACCGGACGCCCAGAGCCGCCATGAAACTTATCAGACACATCAGCGCACTGCGCTCCCTGCTGAATACCCACCGAGAGGCCGGTCGCCAAATCGCGCTGGTGCCTACCATGGGCAACCTGCACGCCGGACATGTGCGGCTGGTAGAAGAAGCTCACTGCCATGGCGATGTGGTGGTGTGTACGATATTCGTCAACCCGATGCAATTCGGCAAAAACGAAGATCTGGACGCCTACCCTCGCACACTCGACGCAGATATGCAGAAACTGGAGGAGGCCGGTTGCACAGTGCTGTTCGCTCCCTCCGTGACGGAAATCTACCCTGGCGGACTGGAACAGCAGACCGTTGTCGCCGTCCCGAAGCTGTCCGAATGCCACTGTGGTGCCAGCCGTCACGGGCACTTCGACGGAGTGGCGACGGTAGTCAGCAAGCTCTTCAACATGGTGCAGCCACAGACAGCTCTCTTCGGCCTGAAGGATTACCAACAGTTCATGGTGATCAGCAAGATGGTCACCGACCTGTGCTTCCCGATCTCGATTGTGGGCGTGGAAACGCAACGAGAGGCGAGCGGTCTGGCACTGAGCTCCCGCAATGGCTACCTGACAAATGACGAAAAGAGTCGCGCTACGACGCTCTATCAGACGCTCCAGGATAGCCGTGACCGATTGCAGGCCGGCACCCCCATCGACGCAGTGGAATCTCAGGCACGCGCACAACTGGAGGCAGCCGGCTTTCGGCCGGACTATTTCAGTGTCTGTCATGCCCTGACACTCGAGCCCGCACAGCACGGAGACGACTATCTGGTCATCCTCGCGGCTGCTTGGATGGGCAAGACCCGTCTTATCGACAACCTGCGCTTGCAGCTGACCTAACACTGATTCGATGTCCCTGCCTGAAGCCCTTTCCCCCCGCCTTTACTGACCAGCCCGCCGCAATTTACTCGCCTGCCAAAACCTGCTAAAACTCCCTGCTCGTCATGGTTTGAACAGTATTCACCAGCAAGGAATTCATTGATGTCCGACAGCCGCATCTATCCAGTTTCCGAGGAGCTCTCCGCCCGCAGCCTGATCAACAAGGAGCGGTACCAGAGCATGTACCAGGAGTCGATTCAAAACCCTGACATGTTCTGGGCGCAACAGGCGCACGCCTTCATCGACTGGCATCAACCGTGGACATCGCTACATCACAGCGACTTCAGCAAAGGCGAGGCCCGCTGGTTCGAGGGTGGCAAACTCAACGTCAGTGTGAACTGCATCGACCGTCATCTGGCTACCCGTGGCAATCAGACCGCCCTGTTGTGGGAAGGTGACGATCCCGCCCAAAGCCGTCATGTCAGCTATAGCGAACTATATGAACAGGTCTGCCGCCTGGCCAATGCCCTGCGTGCACGCGGCGTGCGCAAGGGTGACAGGGTCAGTATCTACATGCCGATGATTCCTGAAGCGGCATACGCGATGCTGGCCTGCGCGCGCATCGGCGCCATTCACTCAGTGGTCTTTGGCGGCTTCTCCCCAGAATCCATCAAGGACCGCATTCTGGATTCGGATTGCCGCGTGGTGATTACAGCCGATCAGGGACTGCGAGGCGGCAAGCCCATCCCTCTCAAACATAATGTCGACAGAGCCCTGGAGCATTGCCCCGATGTACACACTGTACTGGTCGTAAAGCACACCGGTGCGTCCATCGGCTGGAACGACGGCAGGGATCTTTGGTACCACGAGAGCATTGCCACCGTCGGTCCGCACTGCGAACCTGAAATCATGGACTCCGAGGATCCGTTGTTCATCCTGTACACCTCTGGCTCCACCGGTAAACCCAAGGGCGTGCTGCACACCAGTGCCGGCTACCTGCTGGGCGCAGCCATGACACATCGTTACGTTTTCGACTATCGCGACGGCGATGTGTATTGGTGTACTGCGGACGTCGGCTGGGTGACAGGTCACAGCTACATCGTCTATGGTCCGCTCGCCAACGGTGCCACGACGCTGATTTTCGAAGGTGTTCCAACCTATCCGGATACCTCGCGTTTCTGGCAGGTCATTGACAAGCACAAGGTCAATATCTTCTACACCGCCCCCACAGCGATCCGTGCACTGATGTCGGCGGGTAACGGCCCGGTCACCAGCACTTCGAGGCAGTCTTTGCGTCTGCTCGGATCGGTTGGCGAACCGATCAACCCGGAAGCCTGGCAGTGGTACTACGATGTGGTAGGCGAAGGACGCTGCCCCATCGTCGACACCTGGTGGCAGACCGAAACCGGCGCCATCATGATCACGCCACTGCCTGGCGTTACCGATCTGAAACCTGGTTCGGCCACACTACCGTTCTTTGGGGTTAAGCCCGCACTGCTGGACGCAGATGGCAGGGAACTGCAGGGAGCAGGCACCGGCAACCTGGTGCTCGCCGGCAGCTGGCCGAGTCAGCTGCGGACTGTCTATGGGGATCACCAGCGCTGCATCGACACCTACTTCAAGACTTACCCCGGCTACTACTTTACGGGTGACAGCGCGCGGCGCGACGAGGATGGTTACTACTGGGTGACCGGCCGGGTGGATGACGTGATCAATGTCTCCGGACATCGTCTTGGCACTGCCGAGATCGAGAGCGCGCTGGTGCTGCATCCAAAGGTGGCCGAAGCGGCGGTAGTGGGCTACCCGCACGACATCAAAGGGCAGGGCATTTATGCTTACGTCACGCTGATGCTGGGTGTGCCTGACTCAACAGAGCTGCGCAAAGAACTGATCGCATTCGTCGCTGGAGAAATAGGCGCCTTCGCCAGACCAGAGCTACTGCAATTCGCGCCGGGCCTGCCGAAGACCCGCTCTGGCAAAATCATGCGCCGCATTCTGCGCAAGATTGCCGCGAATGAACTCGACACTATGGGCGACACAACGACACTCGCAGATCCAGCGGTAGTAGAACAGCTGATTAACAACCGCTTGAATCGCTGAATCTCCAGCGACAGTGGTTGGAGAGGGCTGAGGCACTTTGAAATTTCAGACTCTAGGAGCCAGACCTATGCACGAGGTGTATGTAGCCGCCGCGGGTCGCAGCGCGATTGGCGGTTTCAATGGTGCGCTGGCCGAGCTGTCGGCGGTGGAGATGGGGAGTCAGGTCATTCGACAGCTGCTGGCACGGCACACTATCGACTCTGCGCTGGTGGATGAAGTCATTCTTGGGCACGTGCTGTCTGCTGGTTGCGGGCAAAACACAGCGCGGCAGGCCAGTATAAGAGCAGGCATTGGCGTCATGACGCCTGCGATGACCATCAACAAAGTGTGTGGGTCCGGACTCAAAGCCGTGCACCTTGGCGCGCAAGCGATAGCGCTTGGTGATTCTCAGCTCATCGTGGCGGGCGGAATGGAGAGCATGAGCCTGTCCGTGCATGTTTTGCCGCACTCGCGACAAGGGCAGAAGATGGGGCACTGGCAGCTTATCGATACCATGCTGCAGGATGGGCTCATCGACGCGTTCAACGACTATCACATGGGTATCACGGCAGAAAATATCGCGGAGAAGTACAGTATTTCCCGTCAGCAGCAGGACGTGTTTGCGCTCGCCTCGCAGCGCAAGGCAGTCGCTGCAATGCAAGCCGGGCGCTTCGTTGACGAGATCATTCCGCTGCAGATCCCCCAGGGCAAAGGCGATGCTTTAGTGTTTGCCGACGATCAGGGACCACGTCCCGACAGCAGTGCCGAATTACTGGCACGACTAAAGCCAGCCTTCAAAGCCAATGGCACAGTGACTGCTGGGAATGCCTCCGGACTCAACGACGGTGCGGCAGCCGTCGTGTTGTGCAATGCGGCGATGCTGCAAAGGCTCGGTCTGACGCCGCTGGCCAGTATTCGCGCCTGGGCCAGTGCCGGTGTCGATCCCGCGATCATGGGCATCGGCCCCGTCTCGGCAACACACCGTTGTCTGAGAAAGGCTGGCTGGACTGTCGGTGATCTGGATCTTATCGAGGCAAATGAGGCGTTTGCGGTGCAGGCTCTCGCGGTATCACAAGAACTGCAATGGAATCCCGACAAGGTAAACGTCAATGGTGGAGCCATCGCTCTCGGGCATCCGATCGGCGCCTCCGGTTGTCGGGTGCTGGTGACACTGCTGCATGAAATGATCAAACGCGACGCGCACAAGGGACTCGCGACCCTATGCATCGGGGGAGGTCAGGGCGTCGCGATTGCTGTAGAGCGTTGATACATCGTGACAATGTCACGAGACGGCAGCATCACACCCTCAATAGCTTGAAAACCAAGCTGTCTGCACATGGCATGCCCGGCATGATTCGGCGGACGGTCATGCACCAGACAGACAACGCTCTCGATACCACGCTCACGACACCACTGCAGCGCCTCTATGACCATGCCGGTCGCCAGCCCCCGACGCCGTTCACCATGCGCAACCATTACCCGCTCGATAAACACGAAACTGTCAAACCGCGTCTGAAACCACATATACCCAAAGTGCTCGATGGCCTTCCCCGCCGCAATCCCAAGCAAGAATCCACTCGCGCTAGTTAGCACACAGTCGCAGTGCCCTACCATATCCCGAAAACCCGTCTCCGAAACCGCAAAAGTCTCGCCGCCCGCCGTCTCATTCAGCGTCCACAGCCTCTTCACACTGGCTCGACTTATCATTGGTGACTCACGGCATTGAGGTTCACGATTGGTTGAGGTTTCACGGACCCGGGGGGCTCAGAGGAGATGCTATTTAAGCTCCTCAACAGCCTGATGCTGCGACATATAAACATTGCCAGACAATTCACTTAGGAAATCCGTCCTCTCCAGAACATCCATCACCGGCCCCTTGACCTCCGAAAGATGCAACTTGATGCCGATTTCCTGCAGCCGTGAATTGATTTCCAGCAGCGACTCCATAGCACTCATGTCCACCTCGTTTACCGCCGTACACATTAGGATCACATGCTGCAGTTGTGGCCGCTCCACCACCATGCCATAGATCATGTCCTCCAGATAACGTGAGTTAGCAAAGTACAGGCTTTCGTCGACACGCAGGGACAGAATATTCTCGTGCGTCTCCACCTGATGACGTTTCACGTTGCGGAAATGTTCAGTACCCGGCAGTTCCCCGACCACTGCCACATGAGGCCGTGAAGTCTTGTAAAGATGTACGATCAGAGATACCAGGATGCCGGCAGCCACTCCCGTCTCCACTCCGGCGAGCAGGGTCAAGACGATCGTAGCGGTGACCGCCAAGAAGTCTGCCATGGAATAACGCCAGGACTTGCGGATGATCGAGAAATCCACCAGAGACCACACCGCCGCCACAATCGTTGCTGCCAGCGTTGCCTTGGGCAGCCATGCCAGCCAGGGGACGAACAACAGCGTGACAATGGCGATCAGAATCGCAGCATAGAGACCCGCCGCTGGCGTTGCTGCTCCTGCGTCATAGTTGACGACGGAACGGGAAAAACCGCCAGCCACCGGAAACCCTCCGGAGAAGCTGGCAGCCATATTTGCCGCACCGAGGCCAATCAGCTCCTGGTCCGGATCAATACGCTCACGACGCCTGGCAGCCAGCCCCTGCGCTACCGACACCGACTCGACAAAACCAATGGTGGCGATGAGAGCGGCCGACCCCGCCAGCGTACGCCAGAGCTCAAAATCAAAGCTTGGCACTGTCAGTGGTGGCAGACCGGATGGCACCTGACCCACCGTCGCCACGCCGACCTCAGCCAGATCGAAGTACCACGTAAACACGCTCGTGGCGACGACGGCCAGTACAGGACTCACCCGCATCATCATCAAAGCGGTTGACGCACGTACGCCGAAGCGGCGCAGCAATCCAGCCAGTCCCATGCGCGCCCAGAATAACCAGATCAGGGTGACGGCCCCAAACAGGGCTGTCGGCAAGTTGGTTTGTGCTATGGAGTCAACCAGTGAAGGCAACAACTCCAGTAGGGTATAACCATGAGCAGAGATGCCAAGCAGGTTCTGTAATTGACTGAGGGCAATGATTACGGCCGAGGCCGTGATAAAACCCGTCACCACCGGGTGCGACATGAAGTTGGCCACAAACCCCATGCGTAACAAGCCTAGAAGGAACAGGAAGGCGCCGGAAAGAAAAGCCAGCGTCATGGCCGCAGCCGTATATTGAGCACTACTCAGCTGCAGACCGCCCAGCGCCGCTGCCGTCATCAGCGACAGCACGGCAACCGGACCCACCGAGAGCACGCGACTGCTGCCGAGAAACGTATAGACAATGAGCGGCAGGATGCTCGCATACAGGCCGGCCTCCGGAGGTAAACCCGCCACCAGCGCATAGGCCAGCGACTGCGGAATCAGCATGATCATGACAATCAGTGACGCCAGCATGTCGTCGGTAAACTTACGCCGATCGTATTCACGCACCCAGCCCAAGACGGGCAGCAATAGCCTCATGGTCTTCATTCTCTGACCGCTCTGCCTTTGCGATTCAACGCGACCTCAGTTGTTGTCATCAAGCTTGGGAGCCACCAACCACTCGTGCCCCTTCAACATGCCGTGCCAGTAGATCGGTGGCAACATGTCCTTCTTCAATATCCAAGCGAGACGGGTCGGTTCGGTGCCCTTGATGAGCCACTGAGGGAAACTGGGCAATAGCTTGCCGCCATAACCAAACTCGGCGAGAACAATCTTGCCATTCTCAACCGTCAGTGGGCAGGAACCATAGCCATCATAGCGTGCAGTGCTTTGAGTCACGCCCATGTCAGCCAGCAGGTTGTGGGCGACGACTGGCGCCTGCTTGCGTGCGGCCGCCATGGTTTTGGCGTTGGGTGCATTCATGACATCACCCAGCGACCAGATATTGCTGAATTTCTTGTGACGCAGTGTCTCCTGATCAACATCCACCCATCCGGCGGCATCGACCAGCGCACTGCTGCGAATGACATCCGGCGCCTGTTGTGGGGGGCAGACGTGAATCATGTCGAAGTGAGTATCCACCACGTTCTTCTGACCATCGGCATCAGTACGTTCGAACCAGGCGGTCTTGGCGTCAGCATCCACCTTGATCAGGCGGTGGTTGAAATTGAGTTTGGCGTTATAGCGCTCGATGTATTTCATCAGTGCCGGCACATAGTCTTTTACACCAAACAGAACGGCTCCGGCATTATAGAACTGTACGTCGATATTGTTCAGAAGCCCCTGCCGAAGCCAGTGGTCGGAAGACAGATAGAGTGCCTTCTGGGGAGCCCCTGCACACTTGATCGGCATGGGCGGCTGCGTGAAGACAGCGCGTCCGGATTTCAGCCCCTTCACTAACCTCCAAGTATAAGGAGCCAGGTCATAACGATAGTTGGAGGTCACACCGTTGCGCCCCAGTGCTTCGGTCAATCCCTCTACACCGGCCCAGTTCAGTTTGAGACCACAGGCTACCACCAGACGGTCATAGCTTACGCTGCCGCCATCGTCCAATGTCACGCGATTCTGGTCAGGTGCAAATTCCTGAGCGGCCGCCTGAATCCACGTGACACCACGGGGAATCAACGGCGCCATGTCACGTTCGGTATCGGTATTCTGGAACACTCCCGCGCCAACCATCGTCCAGCCAGGTTGATAGTAGTGCTTCTGCGCCTTGTCGATAATCGCGATCTGCAGATCCGGTTTGCGCTTCAGCAGGCTCGACGCAGTACTGATGCCACCCGCGCCGGCCCCAATGATGACTACGCTGAAATGTCGGGCCGCGGTGGCGGCAGTTTTGGTCGCCACAGCAGCAGCTGCGCCGCTCTCAATGCCTCGCACGCATTCGCTAAGATCATAACCCGTGGCAGTACCGGCACTTAGAATTTCAGCACCGGACACGCCATTGTTACCTTGCGCGAGCGCCCATAGATTGATTGAACGGGTACCGCTACGGCAGTACGCCACCAGCGGTGATGGAAGTTCGGCGAGCGCTGCTCCGAAGGCCAGCACATCAGCTTGCCCCACCTGCCCTGATACGACAGGAATGTGACGAATACTTAAGCCATGCTGCTGTGCTGCTGCCGCAATCTCGGCATAAGTCGGCTGGCCCGGAACCTCGCCATCGGGACGATTGCAAATAAGGCTCTTGACGCCTTGTGCTGCCAGATCTGCAACATCTCCAACATTCAACTGCTCGGTGACCGCAAAAAATTCGTTAACTTTTTTAATATTCATATGCTCTCCGTCTCTTGCGAAAGATCCTTATCATATTACAACACGTTTACCGGCAATTTCAGAAAAACCTGACCAGCGGAATTGGCTGGCGGCAAATGCCCTGCGCGCATGTTCAGCTGCAGCGAAGGCGGGATCAGCCTCGGCATACCGTGGGTCTTGTCGCGCGCCTCGGGCATGGCCACGAACAGGTCTTCGGAGATGCGATCATTGACATGCAAGTTGTGATCGCGCTCTGTGCGCACCGTTGTCGCCCACGCTTCCGAGCGTCCCTCAGGATAGTCGTGGCGCGTGGCATCCTTCAGTGACAGCACCCTGCGCGTTGAATACAGCCGTCACGGGCCTTGTCAGTGAACGAAAGAGCGCTTGCAACCGCTCTCATAAGAACATGGTTTATAGCCGTCCGAGCGGCCTATAATCCAGCTTTCCGCCAGACCCCATACCAATAAAAAAAGGAGCATGACATGTTAACGCAACACAAGGCCCGCTGGGCGCTTGCCAGTCTGTTGTTGATCAGTGGAGGCCTACAGGCCCAGCTAACGATCAACCCAACCAATGAACACCCTAATCCTTACGATGCCGACACGAACTATTTTGATCTCCCAGGTGATCGCGAGTGGGGCTCAACCAGTGCCGTAGATATCGATCCGGACGGCGAATAGATCTGGGTTGCCGAGCGTTGCAGTGCCAACAGCTGTGCAGGCTCCGATGTTGATCCCATCGTGAAATACGACAAGGACGGCAAAATCGTTACCAGCTTTGGTGGCGGTATATTCATATTCCCTCACGGCATTCATGTAGATTCCGAAGGCAACGTCTGGGTTACCGACGGTCGTGCAGCCAATGCCAATGAGCTGGCGGCAAATCCGAGTGCTGCTGGCAAGGGACACGCCGTATACAAATTCAGTCCGACTGGTGAAGTGCTGATGACATTCGGCCAACCCGGCGTTGCCGGTGACGGTGTGGGCGGCGCCCTGCTCAACGAGCCCAATGATGTGATAACCGCACCCAACGGTGATATCTACATCTCCGAGGGACACAGCGGACAGAACGCCAACGCCAACCTGAGCACCGTAGCGCGCATCGCCAAGTACGACAGCACTGGTCGTTTTCTCGAATCGTGGGGCAGCATCGGTACCGCACCGGGTGAATTCCGCACTCCACACAGCCTGGCCTTCGATTCCCGTGGCCGTCTATTCGTAGCCGACCGTGGCAATGTCCGAATCCAGATCTTCGAACAGGATGGCACCTTCATCACCGAGTGGAAACAGTTCGGGCGCCTGAGCGGCATATTCATCGACAAGAATGACATCATCTACGCAGCAGACTCCGAGTCCAGCCCGGTCTCCAATCCAGGCTGGCGCCGCGGCATCCGTGTAGGCAGCGCCATCACTGGCCATGTCATATCCTTCATTCCAGACCCCGAGCAGAACCCCGGTGGCACTAGTGCCGCTGAGGGCGTTGCAGCGGACGCGGCAGGTAATATCTACGGTGCCGAAGTCGGCCCGCGTCAGCTGGTCCGTTATACACTCACGCCTCAATAACGGAGACCAAACTCAGGACTTAACCAGCCTGGGCAAAAGGCACGATCCGAATGCAGTGCCTCTGCATTCGGATCAGTCTGAAAATATACGGTTGACTTGGCCCAATTACTCCGTATAATTCGCTCCAGCCTGAATAGCGGCTATATTTATGTACTGCAAATCGATGCCCCGCCGTTAAGTCCTCGTTCTGTATCTCATATTTTATATTCGAATTCTTATGCTACCGATTTTGTCAGTCCGTTACGCTTGCGCGTGGCTGTTCTGAGGAATCAAAAAAATCTTTTTATTATTTTGGAAATACAGGACTACAACATGTCAAACACAGTGACTGGCCAAGTTAAATTCTTCAACGAATCAAAAGGCTTCGGCTTTATTTCCCAGGCCAATGGCCCGGATGTATTCGTTCACTACAGCGCCATTCAAGACAGCGGTTTCAAAACTCTGGCAGAAGGTCAGCAGGTGAAATTCACCGTGACTCAAGGTCAGAAAGGCCCACAGGCCGAGAACGTCGTAGCCTGCTAATTGCATTGCACCGTCCTCTGTGGCGGTCACGATTCGCGATTACAGCTAGTGCAATAAAAAGGCGGTGTCATTAACGGATGACACCGCCTTTTTTATTGTCGTAAAACGCCCCGATCATCAACTGGCCAGGGCCAGTAACAGCATACTGGAGGCAGTCGCTGCCACGACAATCATACTGGGCCGCGGGCCGCGGTCGCGAAAATCCTGCTGTGTATTTCACGGCCCACAGCCCAGACGATCTCCGGCAAGCCTGACAGTGTCAGCATGATCCAGTTCATGGACTACACTCCCCCAACGATAGAACTATCCCCAAAAAGAAAAGGGCACATACCAAGAGGTACATGCCCTTTTTAATGCTTTACTAAAACCAATCAGGGAGTGACGTTAACAGTCACCCACTGATCGTGGAACAAACCACCGTCATCCGCTCTGGCCCAAAGCACATAGGTACCTGGTTCATCAAAGGTGACCGAAGTGTTGTAAACGCCATCCGCCGGAATTGGTGGTGGTACCCAGAGGGCACCCCAAGGCGAGTTGGCATCTGTTCGGGTATCTTCCCAGGGCTTTACCTGAGGAGGATCGAAGGTCACATTGCCCGCGCCACGATACACATTCCACGACAGGAACAGACCGTTCACCTTGCCCACAGTAATGCGTATGGGCGGGCGCATGATGCGGCGCAGTTCATTCTCCGGAGTGCGTGGCAGTCTGGACGCAGACGGCTTTGGCAGACCATCATCGTCGACCTTCGCGATCAGAACCAGCGGCTCGCCCACACGGACGGTACGCACGATCTCATCACCAACGCGGTCGCCCTGCACTGTCACCAAAGGGGGAACGTTGGAACGGGACTCCGGGCTGCTGGTTCCGGCTCCGAGGGAACCGGTCTCAGACGCTATTACCACGTTGTCTATCACGTAGTCACGGGCCAAGGTGCCATAAGCAACCTTGGTAATACCGTTCGCCGTGATCGTCCACATCAACTCCTTGTCACCCCAATCCGCAGGAACCGGCACCTCAAAGGTGAAACGGTTACGACGCGGCAGGAAGTGAGTCGGCTGACCTCGGTCTTCAAGCCCCGGGGAGAAAAAGTTGTTTTCCCCGGCAGGAATGTCCAGTTCCTCTTCCCAGTTTTCGTTGTGATAACCGAAAATCAGAACATAACTGCCATCTTCCTGCTGACGCCAGCCTTCATACGCAGGTTCAATGTGCTGACCTTTGCGGTAAGTCTGAGCATTCGCTGTCCCTGCAAGCAGAGCTAAAACCACGAAGAACGCGGCGGCAACAACTGCATTACGTTGCCTTATGAAACTGAACAGGCCCATCTAATCAATCCCCTTGCGACGTTGCTACTTCGGCGGTGGCTTCTGCTGGAGGTACTGGCGCGACAAGCGGTGCCAGACACAGCGGGCAGCCGATCTGGTGGTCGTTCGGGCCGAGATTCAGTTCTTCACGACGATCCGCCATCTCCTGCAGGAACTGCTCTTCGCTCAAGGTGACACGCATACCCAGGTCGATGAACATGTTGGTTACAGAACGGTTGCCGGAACCCTGCCAATTTCTGGGATCGGGCATGTTCGGGTTGGATTTGGTGTTGTTCATGTGAGCAACGATGTGCAGCACAGTGCCTTTTGGCAGCAGTGGGGCAGTGTGATCGGCATACGTGTACCCGCGGACCCAGTTGTGGTCATAGCCCACGCAGGACAGCGTCTCCACGGTGTAACCCCAGATCGCTTCCAGACACATACCCTCGCCAGCAGCGTGCAGATGCGGCTCAAAAGTCACGATCTTGGTGTGCTGCTCCAGCACGGAATAGGCATGCATCTCCTGCCCGTCTTCGTTGCCGGTGATGCTAATGTCCACTCCGTTGCCCAATCCGATCAGCGCAGGCTTGTACTTGGGCTCATAGCCCACGGGGTGGAAGCGGAAACCTATCAACAGGTGGCCTGTCGTGTCGACGCCGGTGGAGTGCAGATGCACAGAGTCGGAGACAACGTAGGAACCCACCTTCAGCAGACGGCCACTGTCCGGGTCGAATATGTCAGGGTTGCGGGCAATTTCGTGTACCGGCCAGTTGACAGCCTGCTCGCCTTCGACGGCAACGAGGTTCTCGTCCAGTACCTGGGTGCTCCAGATCATGTGGTGGAATATGTTGCGACCACCTACCGTGCTGGTCGCGCCGCTCGTGTCGACATCATTGACTTCGATGATTTCAACAGAGGAAACATAGCGATCTTCAGTGAGCGGAATCAGGGCACGTGGAATATCGCCCCACCAGTCAGGAGCACCTCCCAACACAGTGATATCTGCCGTCTGTACGATCAAATCCGGCTCGCCGGCAGTCCAGGTTGCACCGGCTGTCGGGAATTCACGGGGAGTAGGCGCATCGGCGGCATCACCCTTCGGTGAACCAGAGCGAGCCCAAGCGGAAATCTTGGCGATCTCTTCGTCACTCAGGGAGGGGTCATCCTTGTAATCCTGGATGCCAATATCTTTCTCGAGGAAGTAAGGAGGCATTGCACCGGCGCGATCCCGCAGACCGGTCTTGTACTCGATCAGGCCGGCGAAAGGGGCTGCTTCTTCATAGGTCACCAGTGACATCGGGGCCACGCCACCTTCACGGTGACAATTCTGGCAGCTGCGCTGCAGTATCGGCTCAATGTCCTTGTGGAACGTCACACTACCTGGCTCGACAGCACTCTGGGCGCCAGCAGCAGCGGGCAGCAGGAATGCTGCCATAGAAACGCACTTTGCCAATGCGGACATATTCTTTACATTCACGCTTAAGCGGGTCTTAAACCGTACCAGTTTATTAGCAACTCGCACAGGGCACCTCCTTCGTCTGGTGGTAAAACATTATTGTTAATTCTTCGCGGCTCGAGTGAGCCGATGCACAGGTCGAATTTGAACACAGCGACCGGAGCCCGTCTTCCGTAAAGCGAAAATCCTGTTACTGATTTCTGAAAAACCCGGCTTCATTTAACGTCAGTCCAAGCCAAAGTGGACGGACTTGTTGATACTGCTGTACGACTGACGATTTTGTTTTATGCCGCGATGCCGTGGCACAGATTCGGTGCACCCAGAATAGCAGGCCGAATGCCCAGAGTCTTCGAGCCAGGCACGGAAAATTCAACCGACTGCGCTCTTCTGCAAACGCATGGGTAAACCGATTCGTCGCTGCTGCGTTAGTAGTATTGAGACACGCGAATAGGTGAACCCACTGCGGCGGAGGTAAGACTCTCCGCGCTAACATCAACGTTGCAAGAGGAAGCCCCATGTTTATCAGGAAACTGCTCGTTATCTCCACGCTGCTGGCAAGCAGCACCATTGCCATGCACGGATACGCACAGGATGGCAGCAATCGTCCGGCCCGTGATGGCGCAGCACCCGTCCGTGGCGAGCGCATGATGGAGCATCCGGCTCCGCAGCGCCATGCTCCTGGCCGTCTTATTCGCAATATGGACAGCAATGAGGATCGCCAGATCACCCTAGAGGAGTTCACAGCTCAGCAGACCAAGAACTATGAAAGACAGTTTGAACACCGCGATATCAATGGGGACGGGGTACTGATCAGTACCGAGGCAGGCCCACGCCATCCCACCCTGGACCCCGA
>CAIOZF010000234.1 GCA_903862645.1 uncultured Gammaproteobacteria bacterium | reverse complement strand
GACTCTGACAAGGGCATCACCAACCTGCATGTGCCGAGCGACGTGATCGTCGATGCCTCCATGCCGGCAGCCATTCGTTCCTCCGGTCAGATGTGGGGAGCCGATGGCAAACTGCATGACACCAAATTCATGATTCCTGATCGCTGCTACGCGGGCATCTATCAGGAAACCATCGATTTCTGCAAAAAGCATGGTGCCTTTGATGTCCGCACTATGGGCAGCGTTGCCAACGTGGGGCTTATGGCACAGAAGGCCGAGGAATACGGTTCACACGACAAGACCTTCAAGGTGCCTGGCAAGGGCGTTGTGCGTGTGGTTGACGCTGCCGGGGTAAAAGTGTTCGAGCATAGCGTCGAAGAAGGGGATATCTGGCGCATGTGTCAGACCAGGGACCTGCCGATTCAGGACTGGGTAAAACTGGCCGTGATCCGTGCCCGTGCGACTACTACCCCGGCCGTCTTCTGGCTGGACGAGAAGCGCGCGCACGACGTGCAACTGATCAAAAAGGTCAAACAGTACCTGCAGAATCACGACACCAAGGGGCTCGAAATTCTGATCATGTCTCCGGTGGAAGCGATTCGTTTTTCACTGGAGCGCATCAAAACTGGCAAGGACACAATTTCCGTGACTGGCAACGTGTTGCGTGATTACCTGACCGATCTCTTCCCCATTCTTGAGCTGGGCACCAGCGCCAAGATGCTGTCCATTGTGCCATTGCTTGCCGGCGGCGGGCTGTTCGAGACTGGTGCCGGTGGATCTGCCCCTAAGCACGTGCAGCAGTTCGTGGAAGAAGGACATTTGCGCTGGGATTCGCTGGGTGAGTTTCTGGCGCTGGCTGTTTCGCTCGAAGATCTTGCTGCCAAGACCGGCAACACCAAGGCTCAACTACTCGCGGATACACTGAACATTGCGACAGGTCTGTTCCTGGACAATGACAAGTCACCCACGCGCAGAGTCGGTCATCTGGATAACCGCGGCAATCATTTCTATCTCGGTTTGTACTGGGCGCAGGCTTTGGCGGCACAGACTCAGGATCTGGAATTGCAGGCACGCTTTACCAAACTGGCCAAAACACTGACAGAGAAGGAAGCAGTGATTGTCGGAGAACTGAACGGAGTGCAGGGAAAACCTGTCGACATCGGCGGTTACTACCAGCCTGACGCCGCAAAACTCGAGCGCGCTATGCGTCCGAGCGCGACGCTCAACGCAGCTCTCTCGGACTGCTGAAAATCGGCCTCACGGTCGTTTAAAGTCTTTTGGAAGCCTGCCCCATCATCAGGATTGTCTTGATGATGGGGCAGGGACTCAGCGAGATTCTTTCACAGGGTTGGGCTTACGGCTTTGCGTCGTCCTGAGCCAGCGGAAGAATGTTAGAGGCATGCAGCCCTTTAGGGCCCTCAATCGTCTCGAAGGTGACAGTTTGTCCAGCCTTGAGTGTTTTGTAGCCCTCCATGCCAATGGCTGAATAGTGTGCGAACAGATCGTCGCCACCATTGTCAGGAAGAATGAAACCAAACCCTTTTGCATTGTTGAACCACTTCACTTGCCCTGTATGCATGGCAATACCCCCGTGTTACGTGTTGTTGTAATTTTTATACGCATGTTCGCTTGTCTAATCGGTCAATTCAGACACGTGCACGGATTTGTATAGCTTGCATCTTTCAATCTGTCAATCGTGGCGAGCATTGTTTCTTGCCAGCTTGCAACATCGTGCAACAGGGAAAAAGTAAAATGCAAACAATGGCAACCCGTTCGACGGACAGAATTTTCTTTTCGTCCGAACTATTTTCCGGCGTATCATGAGAACGCAATTATCTGCAGATGGGGTCTTAAAAAAGGTAAAGATGCTCGAGCAAGTAGAGACAGAATGGATGCCATTGGCGCCAGAATTAGTTATGGCGCACCGGGAGTTCGGGAGTGACGAGGAGCGAGACGGCAGCCTTGCAACGGCAGCTACCCGCCCCAAAGTTACGCAACCACCGCTCTTTAAGGTCGTCCTCCTCAATGACGATTACACGCCGATGGAATTCGTGGTAGACGTGCTCTGTTCGTTCTTCGGGATGAATGTGGAAAAGGCCACTCAAGTCATGTTGAAAGTGCATACCGAAGGTAAAGCGGTGTGTGGCGTGTTCAGCAAGGATGTTGCGGAAACAAAAGCACAACAGGTGAATGATTACTCGCGCGAGTGCGAGCAACCGCTTCTTTGTAATGTAGAAGTCGACAGATAAACGGAATCCATGACTATGTTGAGCAAAGATCTTGAAGTCACATTGAACAGCGCCTTTTCTGGAGCCAAAAAGAAACGTCATGTGTACATGACTGTTGAGCATCTATTGCTGGCCCTGCTGGACAATGATATTGCAGCAGATGTTCTGCTGGCCTGTGGTGCCGATCTCGCGCGCCTGCGAGGAGAGTTGGTCGAGTTTGTTGAAGCGACAACGCCTCTTATTCCAGATCAGGAGTCAGACAGGGAAACTCAGCCCACGCTGGGATTCCAGCGGGTCCTGCAACGAGCGGTTTTTCACGTCCAATCGTCTGGCAAGCGCGAGGTGACCGGGGCGAACGTGCTGGTCGCCATTTTCAGCGAGCAGGAGAGCCAGGCGGTATTTGTGCTGCGCCAGCAGGACATCGCCAGAATCGATGTCGTCAACTACATCACACACGGCACACCCAAGGTACATGGTCATAACGGCCAGCCCGAACCGACGCCTCCTCAGCAAAATGAAGAGGAGGGCGTAGAGCATGCGGCCAACGCTCTGGAGAGTTTTGCCACCAATCTCAATCAGCAGGCACTGATGGGCAAAATTGATCCATTGATCGGTCGCGAGAGTGAAATTACCCGGGTCATTCAAGTACTGTCCCGACGTCGCAAGAACAATCCTTTGCTGGTAGGCGAGTCAGGTGTTGGTAAAACCGCTGTAATCGAAGGGCTGGCGCTGATGATTGTGGAGGGGCAGATCCCCGACATTCTGAAGGGCAATGTCATCTATTCACTCGACCTGGGTTCATTGCTGGCCGGGACCAAGTATAGAGGCGATTTCGAGAAGCGTTTCAAAGCGTTACTGGCAGAGCTTAAGAAAAACTCTAAGGCGATTCTATTCATCGACGAGATCCATACCATCATCGGCGCAGGTGCAGCTTCCGGCGGTGTGATGGATGCGTCCAATCTGCTGAAACCGATTTTGACCTCTGGCGACCTGCGCTGCGTCGGCTCTACGACCTATCAGGAGTATCGTGGCATATTCGAAAAGGACCGAGCTCTGTCGCGTCGCTTCCAGAAGATCGATGTCGACGAACCGGATGTCGAGACTACCTACCGTATCCTCAAGGGACTCAAATCGCGATTTGAAGAACACCACGAGTTGCGCTACAGCGACAACGCGCTGCGGGCAGCCTCAGAGCTGGCCGGACGCTACATCAACGATCGCTTCATGCCGGACAAAGCCATCGATGTGATCGACGAAGCTGGCGCCTATCAACGCCTGCAGCCACTGAGCAAACGCAAGAAGCTGATTCAGGTGCAGGATATGGAGCGCGTGGTGGCGGCAATTGCCCGCATCCCAGCGAAACACGTCTCCACGTCCGACGTGCAGGCCTTGAAGAATCTCGAGGATAACCTGCGCATGGTGGTGTTCGGGCAGGATGAAGCCATCAACAATCTCGCCTCGGCCATCAAACTCTCCAGGGCCGGATTGAATCACCCGGACAAACCCATCGGCTCCTACCTGTTCTCGGGGCCTACCGGGGTGGGCAAGACCGAGGTTAGTCGTCAGCTGGCGAAGATTCTCGGTATCGAGCTGGTACGGTTCGATATGTCTGAGTATATGGAGCGTCATACTGTGTCACGCCTGATCGGTGCCCCACCTGGTTATGTGGGTTTCGATCAAGGCGGCCTGTTAACCGAGGCGATCTCCAAGACGCCGCATTGTGTCCTTCTGCTTGATGAGATCGAGAAGGCGCACCCCGATGTTTTCAACCTGCTGCTGCAGGTCATGGATCACGGCACGTTGACGGACAACAATGGTCGCAAGGCCGATTTCCGCAATGTGATCCTGATCATGACCACCAATGCCGGTGCGCAGGAGATATCGCGTGCTTCAATCGGTTTCACCGTGCAGAATCACAGCACCGATGGCATGGAAGCGATCAAGAAAGTGTTTAGCCCTGAGTTCCGCAACCGCTTGGACGCCATCGTCCAATTTGGCGCGTTGAGTGCCAAGACAATCAAGACTGTTGTCGACAAGTTCCTAGTGGAATTACAGGTGCAACTGGACGACAAGAAGGTCACTCTGCATGTGGACGAGGGTGCCCGCGAATGGTTTGTCGAACACGGTTATAGCGAATCCATGGGCGCACGCCCGATGGGCAGGCTGATCAAGGAGAAGCTCAAGAAGGCGCTGGCTGAAGAAATTCTCTTTGGTGAATTGACTGATGGCGGCGAAGTCGAGGTGTCCATCGTCAACAACGAGGTCAAGCTGTTGATTACCGGACGCAAGAGCGCAGAGGGCAGAGAGTTGAGCAGAAGCGAGGGCTGATGCCCTCGCAGTCTTTTGCTGATCAGCGGGCGCGGTAAGTTATGCGGCCCTTGCTCAGGTCGTAAGGGGTTAGTTCAACCTTGACCAGGTCGCCAGTCAGAATGCGGATGTAATTCTTTCTCATCTTGCCGGAGATGTGCGCGGTTACAATGTGGCCGTTCTCCAGCTTTACACGAAACATGGTGTTGGGGAGTGTATCGACTACCTCACCATCCATTTCGATCTGATCTTCTTTTGCCATTAACAATCAATCCTGATTCAGGTAAACGTGCATAAATAACCGCGGACGGTCAAAATCGTGCGCGCATTTTGCCTCATTTAAGCTGGATAAGCAAAACTCCTTTGCTGTCAATGGGATTGATCATTCCGCAGTGGAAATGCTCAAGTCAGCAACGTCCATCTGTTCGCTACCAGCAATTCTAGTGGGCGATACTCTGTCTTGTAGTTCATTTTGCCGCAGTCCTTGATCCAGTAACCCAGATAGAGAAAGGGCAGGTTAAGCCGTAGTGCTTTCTTGATCTGCCACAAGATCACGTAATTTCCCAGTGAACGCTCCGGCAGATCCGGTTCGAAGAAGGTGTACATCGCCGACAGCCCGTGATCCAGCTCATCCAGTATGCACACTGCGATCAGTGCCCCCTGCAGGTAGAATCCATGGAAGCGTGTCGATTGCATTGAGGCCTGGATGAATGACCCATATTGCTCGCGTGACGGCGGAAACATGTCGCCATCGGCGTGGCGCTGGCTGATATAGCGGGCATAGAGATCGAAATACTCCGGACTGTCGAGCGTTTCGGCCTGCAGCGCGCGGCTCGTAATATCCTGGTTACGCTGCCAGACTCGCTTGAAGCGCCTGCCTGGTTCGAATTCCCGGACGCGGACCCGACACGAGATGCAGGCCTGGCAGTGCGCGCAGGAAGGTCGGTAGAGATGGGCGCCACTGCGCCGGAAACCGGCAGTGATGAGCCGGCTGTAGAGTGCCGCTGTCAGTGGCTGCTCGGGATCCAGGAAGACGGTGGCCGCCTGCTGCCCTGGCAGATAGCTGCAGGGATGCGCGCTGGTCTGATAGAAACGTAATGACATGAGGCCTTCAAAGCTCATCAGGATTGATCTCCAGAGCCCACGGCCCGCTTTGTCCTGAGGCCTGTCGATATTCGGCAAGCAGTCTCAGAAACTCCTTGCGGGGCATTTCCCGTGCACCTAGGCTGCGCAGGTGTTCGCTGGGCACCTGACAGTCGATCAGTCGGTAACCCCATCGCTGCAATTGCCGGGTCAGCACAATCAGGGCCGCCTTGGAGGCGTTGTCGCTCAGACTGAACATCGATTCTCCGAAGAAGAGTTGTCCCATGGCGATTCCGTAAAGCCCCCCTACAAGCTCGTCGTTTTCCCAGACCTCGACAGAGTGGGCGGTATGCTGCGCATATAGTTTGCAGTAGGCCTCCTGCATCTGCGCTGTGATCCAGGTGCCAGGCCCTGTTTCCCGGACGGCGGCACACTGGCCTATTACGCGGCGGAACGCCGTATCGAAACTGATGCGGAACTGCTTTTTGCGCAAGACCTTGCGCATGCTGCGAGAGATCTGCAGCTCTTCCGGAAGCAACACCATGCGTACAGAGGGGGACCACCACAGAATGGGTTGATCGTCCGAATACCAGGGAAAAATGCCTTGTTCGTAGGCTAGCTGCAAGCGTTCGGGGCGCAGGTCACCCCCAACGGCAAGCAGGCCATCGGGGTCTCGTAACGCCCTGGAGATGGGAGGGAAATCGAGGCTCGTTTCGCTCAGCCAGTGGAGTTTGAGCATGCTGCCTCATCTCGCAGATCAGTTCCGCACATTACGCGGGAATTATTTATCCAGAAATTTTTCGGCATCCAGTGCCGCCATGCAGCCGAATCCGGCTGACGTGATGGCCTGTCGATAGACATGATCGGCAATGTCACCCGCCGCGAAGACACCGGAAATACTGGTCTGAGTAGCGTTGCCACTGCTGCCGCTGTGAATCTTGACGTAACCGTCATGCATCTCCAGTTGTCCCTGGAAAATGTCGGAGTTGGGTTTGTGACCGATGGCGATGAACACGCCATCAACTTTGATCTCCTTAGCCTGGCCATGTTCTGTGCTGGCGATACGCAGCCCTGTCACCCCCATGTTATCTCCCAACACTTCGTCCAGGCGATGATTCCACTCGATAGTGATCAGGCCGGCTTTCTCCTTCGCGAAGAGCTTGTCCTGCATGATCTTCTCAGCCTTCAGGCGGTCGCGACGATGCACAAGGGTGACGTGAGAGGCAATGTTGGACAAATACAACGCTTCCTCGACGGCAGTATTGCCACCACCGATGACGGCGACTGGCTTGTTGCGATAGAAGAAACCATCACAGGTAGCGCAGGCGCTGACGCCCTTGCCCATGAACGTTTCCTCGGACGGCAGACCCAGGTACTGCGCGGATGCCCCGGTAGCGATAATCAGTGCGTCACAGGTGTAGACGGCAGAATCTCCCCAGAGAGAGAAGGGGCGCTTGGAAAGATCTGTCTTGTTGATATGATCGAAGACGATATTGGCTTCGAAGCGCTCTGCGTGCAGACGCATCCTTTCCATCAGTGCCGGACCCTGCAGGCCCTCGACATCGCCCGGCCAATTGTCCACCTCAGTGGTGGTGGTCAGCTGCCCACCCTGTTGCATGCCAGTTATGATGACGGGTTTGAGGTTGGCGCGGGCGGCGTAGACGGCGGCGGTGTAGCCGGCGGGGCCGGAGCCGAGGATGATTAATCTGTGATGCTGTACTTCGCTCATGAAAGAAGGCTTCCTGTATTCTGTCTTGGTTTTTACTGAAGTTTGTTGCTGGGTCGGAGTGGCTGCGATGATGTCGATGCGGGTCAAATTAAAGCCTGTCCGAGCAGTTGGTCTATATTCTAGTTGATCCGTCGACCTTCCTCATACAAATTCTTGGTCGTCGTTGTTTCTGCCGTGCAATACTCCTCACGGTGCCGTTTCTGTTATTTGCGGCACTGCCAAAATTGATTATGATAGGGCCCATCGAAATCTAGAATCAGATAGAAATCATAAATGCAGGTCTCTGAAAAGTTTGAAAAATAAATCAAACAGAAAAGTCAGCAAGGAACAGCGGGCCAATTCTGACGCGCAAGCTCCGGGAACGATGAGTCGGGCAATCAACCGCGTCGTTCGCGAAGCGACCCTTATCCTGTGTTTTCTCAGTGGTGTCTTTCTCCTTATCACTCTGTTGACGTACTCGTCGGCGGACCCCGGTTTCTTCACAACCGGGTCCGGAGACGACGTCGACAACGCCGTAGGGCAACTCGGGGCTTGGATTGCCGACCTGCTGCTGCACCTGTTTGGCTTCTTCGCCTATCTGTTTCCACTGGCGTTGGGACTCAAGGTTGTTGCCATGTTGCGCCAGTCCGACGAACCGGGTGAGGAATTCTCCTGGGGAATGTTCGGCCTCAAGGTCGCTGGCATCATACTGTTGGCAGTAGGCGCCTGCGCTTTGGCCACCATGCATTTCGAGATTGATCCGGGTGTGCCCTGGCTGGCAGGCGGAGTTGTTGGCTCGCTGATGGTGGACGCTACTGTGCCGGTGTTTGCCGTCGTCGGCAGCACAATCCTGTATTTTGCGATTTTCCTACTCGGCCTGACGATCACCGTGGAAATTTCCTGGCTGCGCGTCATTGACGGCACCGGCTACTGGACACTGTCGCTCCTGGGTTCCTTCAACAGAGGACTACGTGAATGGCTCCAGACCAGAAAGGAGGAGCAGGACACCAAGCAGATTCTGGAGTCACGCAAACGCAATCTCGACATTTACATCGAAAAGGAAAAGAAGCGTGTCCCTCCCACCATCGCCCCGGTAGTCAAGGCGCCGGCAAAGCAGAGCGAGCGTGTGGAGAAAGAACGTCAAGGGCGCCTGTTCGCGGCACCGAACCCCGGCGACCTGCCGGCAATCTCATTGCTGGATGAGTGGAAGGGGGTCACCAAGGCTGGTTTTTCCAAAGATTCGCTGGAGGCGATGTCCCGCCTGCTGGAGCTCAAACTCAAGGATTTCGGTATTGAAATTGAAGTGACTGCCGTGAATCCCGGTCCCGTCATTACCCGTTTCGAGGTGCAACCTGCACCGGGAATCAAGGCCAGCCGGATTACCGGGCTGGGCAAGGATCTGGCGCGCTCGTTGGCGCTTGTCAGTGTGCGCGTAGTAGAGGTCATCCCCGGCAAAACGGTCATCGGTATCGAGATTCCCAACCAGCACCGTGAGATGATCATGCTCAGTCAGGTACTGGCGTCACCGGACTTCGACAAGTCTCATTCGCCCGTGAGCATGGCGCTGGGGCACGATATTGTCGGTAACCCGGTGATTGTGGATCTGGCGAAGATGCCACACCTGCTGGTGGCGGGTACGACAGGATCGGGCAAGTCTGTGGGCGTCAACGCCATGATTCTCAGCCTCCTGTTCAAGTCCACGCCGCAGGAAGTGCGGATGATCATGATCGACCCGAAGATGCTGGAGCTGTCCGTCTACGACGGCATTCCTCATCTGCTGACCCCCGTCATCACCGACATGAAGGATGCGGCCAACGGCCTGCGCTGGTGTGTCGCCGAGATGGAGAGGCGCTACAAACTGATGTCGGCACTGGGGGTTCGCAACCTGGCCGGTTACAACAAGAAGGTGGCCGATGCACAGGCGGCTGGTCAGCCGATTGTCGATCCGCTGTGGCGGGCTGATCCGATGCAGCTGTTTGAAGAGCAGTCGGCACCGGTGCTGGAATCATTGCCCGTCATCGTGGTGGTGGTCGACGAACTCGCCGACATGATGATGGTGGTCGGCAAGAAGGTTGAAGAGTTGATCGCCCGCATCGCCCAGAAGGCGCGCGCTGCTGGCATTCACCTGATTCTCGCGACCCAGCGCCCGTCTGTGGACGTGCTCACCGGCCTGATCAAAGCCAATATTCCAACCCGTCTTTCGTTCATGGTGCAGTCGAAGATCGATTCGCGCACGATCCTGGGGGAGGGCGGGGCAGAACAACTGCTGGGCAACGGGGACATGTTGTTCCTACCGCCAGGTGGTGGTATCGCCACCCGAGTGCATGGCGCCTTCGTCAGTGATGACGAGGTGCACCGCGTGGTGGCGGATTGGAAGGCGCGCGGCGAACCGGTCTACATCGACGAGATCACTCAAGGCGTCGAGGATCGAGATTTCGGCAGTTTCGGTGGCGGTGGTGATGAGGAGGGTGGCGGCGAAGAGGACGACGCCCTTTACGACGAGGCGGTCGCCTTCGTGACGGAATCGCGCAAGGCCTCAATTTCGGCGGTACAGAGAAAGCTGCGGATCGGCTACAATCGCGCCGCCCGCATGATCGAAGCCATGGAGTCAGCTGGAGTCGTCTCCGCCATGGGCAGCAATGGCAGCCGCGAAGTGATCGCGCCTCCTCCCCCCCGCTAGTACAGGATGTCCGCACTATGCAACATGCGATTCTCAGCCCGATTCTCAAGTCTTCGCTGGCGGCGTTACTGCTCTTGTGTTGCAGCGGTGCGGCCGTTGCTCAGCAGGAGCCTGCGGACAAGCTTGAGGAGTTGCTGGGCGGCATCGACACCATTCAGGCTGATGTCCGGCAATTGATCATGGAATCTACGGGCGGCGTGCTGGAAGAGAGCGAGATCAAGTTCAAACTCAAGCGGCCGGATGGCTTCTACTGGAAAACCATAGCTCCCTATCCGGAATTGATCGTCACCGATGGCGTGACACTCTGGAACTATCAGCCCGACCTGCTGCAGGTGACGATTGAGTCCTGGGATGCCGCACGCTCGGAGTTGGCTGCGCAGCTCCTGAGCGGGCGCATGGATGAGATTCGTGCCGACTACACCATCGCTGGTGGCGGAGTGCGAGACGGCGAGGCTTGGGAATTCATCCTCGAACCGCTCGACAACGCCAGCCTGTATCGCCGGGTGACGCTGTACTTCACGGCTGCTCAGTTGACCTCCATTCACGTTGACAACGGCAATGGCCAGCGCACTTTCTGGGAGTTTTTCAATCATGAGATCAATATCCCTCTGGCCGATGACCTGTTCCTTTTCATACCGCCGGCTGACATCGATGTGATCGACAATTCCGGGCAGTGATGTTCCGCTGCCATGGGTGACACTATGTTCAAGCCCCAGTCCCTGTTTATCGATGAGAGCGAAGCGGTCGCGCAGACGGCGGCCGTATCGCAACCCTTGGCTTCGCGCATGCGCCCTCGTCAGTTGGAGGATTTCGTCGGCCAGGAGCACCTGCTCGGGGAAGGCAAATCACTGGGCGAGGCCATCCGCAAGGGCCTGCCGCACTCCATGATTCTGTGGGGACCGCCCGGAGTCGGCAAGACCACGCTGGCACGGCTGGTCGCCCAAACCAGCGGCGGGCAATTCGAAAGCCTGTCGGCGGTACTGTCGGGGGTCAAGGATATCCGCGCCGCTGTCGAGCGGGCGCAGGATCTGCGCAAGATCAATGGCCGCTCCACGATTCTGTTCGTGGACGAGGTGCATCGTTTCAACAAGAGTCAGCAGGATGCCTTTCTTCCTCATGTCGAGGACGGCACGCTGATCTTCATCGGCGCCACCACCGAGAATCCTTCTTTTGAATTGAATAACGCCCTGTTGTCGCGAGCACGGGTGTATGTGCTCAAGTCTCTCGATGACGATGCTCTGGTCGGAGTGATTGACGCAGCGCTGGCCGACACGAAACGTGGGTTGGGCACCCGCCGCATAGAGCTTGCCGAACCGCAGAAGCGGCGTCTGGCGATGGCAGCCGATGGTGACGCACGCAAGGTGCTCAACCTGCTGGAGATCGCCGTCGACCTGGGTGATGAGCGCGATAGTGTTCTGCACATCGATACCGATGTGATTGAGCAGGTGCTACAGGGCAGCGCGCGTCGCTTCGACAAAGGTGGCGATTCCTTTTACGAACAGATCTCCGCCCTGCATAAAGCCGTCCGCGGCTCCAGCCCCGATGGTGCTTTGTACTGGCTGGTGCGAATGCTGGACGGCGGGTGTGATCCGCTTTACGTTGCCCGCCGCTTGGTGCGAATGGCCAGTGAAGATGTTGGTAATGCCGATCCCCGCGCACTGCAGATGGCACTTTCGGCCTGGGATGCGCAGACCCGCCTGGGCAGCCCCGAGGGCGAGCTGGTCATCGCTCAGGCCGTGATCTACCTGGCCTGTGCTCCCAAGAGCAATGCTGTCTACAGCGCCTACAATCAGGCGCGAACTGACGTGCAGAGCGGTCCGTCATTGGAGGTGCCAGCGCACTTGCGTAACGCTCCGACGGCACTGATGCAGTCGCTGGAGTATGGTGCCGAGTACCGCTACAGCCACGACGAGCCTGGCGCCTATTCGGCTGGCGAGAATTATTTTCCCCCGCAGCTGCAGGATACCCGGTATTATTTCCCGACCGAAAACGGCCTGGAGCAGAAGATTCGCGAAAAACTGGACTATCTGCGCGAGCGTGACCGCAGCAGTCCCCGACAGCGTTATCCTGTTGCGGGTGGCAATGCTGCAGGTCGCAAGAACAAAGGGCAGATCTGACGATGATCTATTCCGTGGCAATCGCAGTGGGCGGGGCGCTGGGCGCCTTGTCACGTTATTGGCTGGTCAGCCTGATGGGAGCAAGCCGCTTTCCCTGGGGAACCTTCACGGTCAACGTGCTGGGATCCTGCCTGATTGGCGTGCTCTATGTGCTGATCAGTGAAAAGGCCATCCTCTCCGAGCAATGGCGCTCGCTGCTGGTGATAGGTTACCTCGGTGCGTTCACCACGTTCTCCAGCTTCTCGCTGGATGCCTTGCTGCTGTTGCAGGAAGGTCGTCTGCTGCAGGCAGCGCTTTATGTGCTCGGCAGCGTCGCGTTGTGTCTGGCCGGTGCCTGGCTGGGTATCGTGTTGATGCGGGCACTGTAGACACCAGTTGTAAACGAACGCTCTAAACAAACAATTTGATTGTGGAAACGAACCTGACTTGAGGAAGTATTGACTCCATGCTGGATCCGAAATGGTTGCGCTCAGAACCTGAAAAACTGGCGGCACTGCTGAAGAAGAAGAATTTCACCCTCGATATCGCGCTGGTCAACGGACTGGACGTGAAGCGTCGCGAGCTGCAGCAGGAAACCGAGAAGCTGCAGAATGAGCGCAATGTGCGCTCCAAACTGATCGGCCAGGCCAAGGCTTCCGGTCAGGACGTGGCGCCATTATTGGCCGAAGTGGCCAACCTGGGTTCATCGCTGGAGGAGAACAAGAAAGCGCTGGCTGTGGTGCAGGATGAGTTCAATGATCTGCTCATGCGTATCCCCAACGTGCCGCAGGAGTGCGTGCCCGAGGGGCGCGACGGACACGACAATCTGGAGCTGCGCAAGTGGGGCACGCCGCGTGTTTTCGATTTCACGGTCAAGGACCATGTCGCCATCGGCGAGGCCAACGAGCAGATGGATTTCCCTACCGCCACCAAGCTGACCGGGTCGCGTTTCGTGGTGCTGCACGCTGGAACTGCAAGGCTGCATCGTGCGCTGATTCAGTTCATGCTCGACCAGCACACGACAGCACACGGCTATGAGGAGGTCTACGTTCCCTTCATTGTCAATCGGGATTCCCTGCTGGGGACGGGTCAGTTGCCCAAGTTCGCCGAGGATCTTTTCCGTCTTGAGGGCGAGAACGAGTATTACCTGATTCCGACCGCCGAAGTGCCGGTCACCAATCTCGTGCGCGACACCATCGTGCCTGCCGAGAAGATGCCGCTGAAATACGTCTGCCACACGCCCTGTTTCCGCAGTGAAGCGGGCAGCTATGGTCGCGACACCCGTGGCATGATCCGTCAGCATCAGTTTGAGAAGGTGGAGCTGGTGCAGATGGTCAAGCCCCAGGACTCCGATGCAGCGCTTGAAGAACTCACCGGCCACGCCGAGAAAATCCTGCAGCTGTTGAACCTGCCTTATCGTGCCATGCTGCTGTGCAGCGGCGACATGGGTGCCAATGCGGCACGCACGATAGACCTTGAGGTCTGGCTGCCATCACAGAGCTGCTACAGGGAGATTTCGTCCTGCAGTACATTTGAGGATTTCCAGGCGCGGCGCATGCAGGCACGCTGGAGGAATCCGGAGACCGGCAAACCAGAGCTGCTCCACACCCTGAACGGTTCCGGGTTGGCTATTGGCCGCACTCTGGTGGCTATTCTGGAAAACTTCCAGAACGCCGACGGCTCGGTGACGATTCCCGAGGTGCTGCGGCCGTACATGGGTGGTCTGCAACAACTGAGATAAGGGCAGTGTTCGCCGCACGGTGAACGATGACAGCAAGGGCCCTGGCTCACGGAGTGTGTTATGCAGTATTTACCAATTTTTCTGAATGTCCGTGCCCAGAACTGTCTGATCGTCGGAGGCGGGGAGGTCGCCTATCGCAAGGCTGTGTTGTTGGATCGTGCGGGCGCACGCTTGCGCGTCGTTGCGCCGGAGATCAATCCGCATCTTGAAGCTCTCGTCATTGCCGGTGCGGGTGAGCTGCACCGGCGGGCCTTTACTGAGCAGGATATGGATGGTGTGTTCCTGGCCATAGCGGCGACCGATGATGAAGCGGTCAACGCAGAGGTATCTCACGCCGCCACGGCGCGCGGCCTGCCGGTGAATGTGGTCGATAAACCCTCACTGTGCAGTTTCATTGTGCCTGCCATTGTGGATCGCTCGCCCGTGGTGATCGCCATCTCCAGCGGTGGCGCCTCGCCAGTCCTGACCCGCAAGCTCAAGGAAAAACTCGAGACCATGGTTCCGGCTGCATACGGCCGTCTGGCTTTACTGCTCGGGGGCTTCCGTGGCCGTGCCAAAAGCGTCATTACCGACTTCAAACGCCGTACCCGCTTCTGGGAAGCGCTACTGTCCGGCCCGCTTCAGGAGATAGTGTTTGCTGGCAAGGAAGAAGAGGCCCGTCGGTATATCGAACAGCGGCTCTCCGAGTCCGACCAGATCAGCACACAAGGGGAAGTGTATCTGGTGGGGGCCGGCCCGGGTGATCCCGACCTGCTGACACTAAAAGCTCTGCGTCTGATGCAGGAAGCCGATGTGGTGTTGTATGACCGACTGGTATCACCGGAAATCATGCAGCGCGTGCGACCGGATGCCGAGAAGATTAATGTCGGCAAGGAACGCTCCAACCACCTGGTGCCCCAGGAGAAGATCAACGACATGCTGGTGCGCCTCGCGCTGGAGGGCAACAAGGTGTTGCGCCTGAAGGGAGGCGATCCGTTTATCTTCGGCCGAGGCGGAGAAGAGATCGACCAACTGGCGGAAGCACGGATTCCGTTCCAGGTGATTCCCGGTATTACCGCCGCTTCGGGCTGTGCCTGCTATGCCGGTATACCGCTGACCCATCGCGATTATTCACAATCCGTGCGTTTCGTTACGGGGCACCTGAAGAACGACACGATCGATCTTGATTGGCCGACCTTAGCTTATGAAAATCAGACCGTGGTGTTTTATATGGGGCTGGTCGGGCTGGAGGTTATCTGCAGCCAGTTGATTGCCCATGGTATGGCGGCGGATATGCCAATTGCTCTGGTTCAGCAGGGCACGACTGCCAACCAGAAAGTGCTTATCGGCACGCTGGAGAGCATGCCGGCCATCGTCAAGGTGAGTGAGGTTCAGGCGCCGACCATCATCATAGTCGGCCGGGTGGTGCAGCTGCGGTCACGCTATTCGTGGTTTGGCAATTAGAAAAAATTTCTTTCTGTGGGAGCCGGCAGGCCGGCTCCCACAGACTTGTCATCATGCTATCAGGTCGTATTCGGCGGCAAGGATATCCAGGATCTCCTGCTTCGGATTATCCGACAGCGTGATTTTCCGGCCGACAATCTGTTCGGCAATTCCCAGATAGGTGCGCGACACCTGCATCAGCATGTCCTCCGGCAGCGAGTTATCCCGAGCCAGCGCCGCACGCTCGGGCATGCGATCCTTGTTCAAGAGGATGTCCGGATCGGGGAAGTAGTTCAGCAGTTGCTGGCGGAACTCCTCTTTCGATTTCTCGATCACCTCGCCCCTGCGATACGACGCCCCGTCCCAGATACGTGAGGAGTCCGGCGTACCGACTTCATCCATATAGATCAGTTTTTCCTGCCCGTTCTGGTCGGTCACGTAGCCGAACTCGAACTTGGTGTCGACGAAGACCTGATCGATCTTTTCCAGTTCCTTGCTGATGACGTTGAAACCTTCCTTGAGCAGTTTCTCATAGAAGTCTATGTCCGCCGGCTTGCGGAAGCTGAAGGCGGTGTAGTTGCGCTCGATGTCGTCACGGGTGATGTTGACGTCATCGGCCTCCGGTACGCCCGGAATCCCTTTCAGGATGCCTTTGGTGGACGGGGTGATAAGCAGTTCCGGCAGACGCTGATCCTTCTTCAGGCCGTTGGGCAGCATGATCCCGCAGAAATCGCGCTCGCCCTTGGTGTAGGCGCGCCACATGGAGCCGGTTATGTACTGGCGGCAGATCGCTTCGATCATCACCGGGCGTGCCTTCTGCACGATCCAGACAAACGGGTGTGGAATGTCGAGGATGTGGCTTTCTGCCAGACCTTGCTCGCGGAACAGTTTGAACCAGTGGTTGGAGATGGCGTTGAGTGCGGCGCCCTTGCCGGGCACGCCGTTAAGACCACCGTCACCATGCCAGATGCAGTCGAAGGCGGAGATGCGATCGCTGATCACCATGATCGCCAGCGGCGCATCGGGTGCCACTTTGTAGCCACGTTCCTGGATCAAGCGTTTACTGTCGGCTGCGGTCAACCAGTAGACGGAACGCACCTTGCCGCTATGGACGGGTTTGTCCGTGCGAATGGGCAGATCATTGTTGACGGCGAGTACGCGGCTGGCGAGGTTCATGAGGATATTTCCTGTGTCGGTATGCTGTGTTCACTGGTTGTCAAAAAGGCTGTCCGAGAGCCTGCGCTGTCGGCTGCAGGGCTTGTTCCATGCGGGTTTCAGCGAGTGTGCATGATAGCAGAATTCAATATCCTCGCCAGTCGCACAGCGAACGGACGACACGTTAAAAGCAGTTGGTAGGGCGCGGCAGTCCGGCGATCTTGCTCGCCAGCAGGGCAGGGTTGCCAGGAAAGAGCTTCATCAGATAGATGCTGCGCGCCTTGTCAGCCCCCAGCTCGCGGGCGACCAGTTTCACCAGTGGACGCATTGCCGGGGATAGTTCGTGTACTTCATAGAAAGTACGTAACACGGTAATGACTTCCCAATGGGCTGGGGTCAACTGCAATGAGGCATTTGCCGCCAGCCTGTTGGCGACATCCTCGTTCCAGTCCTCCAGCGAACGCAGGTAGCCGTCCTTGTCGAGAGGAATTTTGCGGTGATCTGGGAGAATCAGGCTGTTCATCTTGCTAAACCCATGACTCCTGCTCAGAACCAGCTGACCGAACGGCCATGCTCGCAGACCAGTTTAACGAAATCGGTGTAGCTGACCGGTTCGATATCGGAGGGGAGCGTTGCTGCGTCGATGCCGCGAGCCTGCAGATCTTCCCGTAAGGCATAAATTCGCACCCCTGTAATTTGCACTCCTGTAATTTCCACCCCTGTGGAAGCGGGCCTTGCCCGCGACAGTCTCGATCCCTCGGCACGGCTCGCTCCCACACTGGCAGAGGCGTCCACAGCGCAATATACCCCATCCTCCATCAACAAAATCGCATCTCCAGGCCACACCACGCGCAAGCAGGAGGCCAGCGCTTCGGAGCTGAAGGGCGATTTATTGACGGTGTGAAGAGTGCTGAATGATCGGCTCATAGGTTGAAAACCACGTCGGAGTGGCGGATCAACTCGGCAATCTTGTCGGTATCGCACAGAATGGTGTCGATCAGCAGCTGGTCCTGAGTCAGGCCACGTCGCTGCAACGAATCAGCATCGACAAAAATATTGCTGACATCGTAAAGGGGCAGAGCAGAGAACGCGGCGCTCAGGTTCCTGGCATTGATGGCGGCCGGCTCCTGTCCGCGCCGCAACTGCTGCACGCCGTCGTCCATGAACACGTAATTGACCTGCTGATCGAACACGGCGGCAGAGAGCACCATATCCAGGCTGGCTTTGGCCCAGCCTTGCCCATAGGGGACGTGACGGCTGATGAAGGTCAGCACCTTGCGTGTCGGTTGTTCAGAGGCATCCATGGCATCAGGCTCCAAAGCTCACCACCCGATCCGATACCAGCGTTGCATCAACCAGTTGTCCGAGTCCGGAGAGCGTCATACCCTTGCCCAGGCTGGTGCCGGAGCGTTCGTAGCGTGCGGATTCCTGAGAGTCCAGAATGCCACGCTTGAGGGAGGACGAGACACAGCTGATGGCATCGAGCCCGTGCTCCGCAATCAGTGTTTGCCAGGCCTGGACGAGATCGAATTCACCCTGTGGCGCTACGCTCAGCGCGTTGCTGTTGAGTACGCCGTCGGCATAGAAGAACAGCCGATAGATTTCATGACCTGCATCCAGTGCGGTGCGCGTGAACTGATACGCACTCCAGGCGGCCTGAGAGGAGGGGGCGGCGTTGATGACGACGGTGAGTTTCACTGGGACGACCCTTTGCTACCGGGAGCTAACGACTGGGATTGAAGATGACGCGCTGAATACCGTGAAAGGTTCTCATGAAAGCGGTTGCGGTGGAAACAAAAAGCCCCGATCAGGACCGGGGCTCATTGTCTCGACAGGCTGAAGACCGAAGACTTATTCGTCTCTGCCTGAGAATGCCATCAGCAGGTGTACCAGGCTCATGAACAGGTTGTAGATGGACACGAACAGGGTAATGGTGGCGAGGATATAATTGGTCTCGCCGCCTTTCACGATTTCACCGGTCTGGTGCAGGATGATCGCGGATGAGAACAGCATGAAGCCCACGGAAATAGCGAGCTGCAGCGCGGGAACTTTCACGAAGATACCCAGAACCATGGCGGCAATCAGCACGAAGCAACCAGCCGTGATAAAACCGTTCAGGAAGGAAAAATCCTTGCGGGAGACCAACGCGTACCCGGACAGACCAAGGAAAATGAACGCGGTGCCACCCAAGGCAGTGGTGACAACTTCACTGCCGGCACTGGTAGACATCAGGGCGCCAATCATTGGGCCTGTGCCGTAGCCGATAAAGCCGGCGAAGGCGAATATTGTCAGCAAACCCCAGGCACTTCGAGCCAGCGCCTGAGTGGCAAACAGCAGGCCGTAAAGGCCGATGATGTAGACCCACATATTCATGGGGGCAGCATTGGTGCTCAGTGTCGCCATGAAGGCACTGAAGGCCAGCGTCATGCCGAGCAGTAGATAGGTGTTTTTCAGAACTTTGTTAACCGCAACAACCGATTCACGGGTTTGTCCAACATCCAATACATCAAACTGACTCATAGTGATCTCCGTAGTAAAGCTTATAAACAGGTGCTGACATAGACCGGGTCAGGCATACCTCTATTTCATTCATATTTCACTTAAACCGGGTGTAAAACGCCTGCTCTTATGCCTTTGATATGGGGCTAAATTCCAACTATTTCAATCACCCGGCGCGGGCAATCATACCGTGCGATCTCTTAAAAGCAATCCTTTCCGCCGTGGCAACAATATCCGGGCATTCTGTGCTTGACCGAAAAAGAAAAACCAGTAAGATTGGCCCCCGTTGCGGAGGGGTGGCAGAGCGGTTGAATGCACCGGTCTTGAAAACCGGCGAGGATGAAAGTCCTTCGAGAGTTCGAATCTCTCCCCCTCCGCCACTAACCTAATAAATACGCGCCCTTGAGCGCGTTTTTTGTTTCTGCATACCCAAATACATACCCAAAAGAGATGTGCTTAACAGATATTTAGCTGCACTCAATGTAGGGGTCTGGTCGGTTCG